>JAUVTV010000067.1 GCA_030601305.1 Candidatus Eiseniibacteriota bacterium
GACGTTGTCCCCCGCGCTCCAGTTGCTGTACTGGATGCCCGCCGAGTGGTAGCCAATGTCCACAGCCAACGTAAGGCGATCCTGGAGCAGATACTCACCAACGAAGCCCAGCTGCCATCCGGTGCCGTCGCCCGAATAGAAGACCTCTTCCGTGCGCTCGGTCTGCTGCACGCCGGATCCCCCACCGGCGCTGCTGCGGTGTGTGTGACTGACGCCTACTTCCTGATTCTGGATCAGCAGGGGGCCGCCCGCGAGGAACAGCTTCACATCGTCGTGGAAGCGAAAAGGCATCGTGTAGAGGAGCCGAACGTGAATGGCCTCCTGTTTGACACTGACATCGATCAGCTCGTTGTAGTCCTTCCCGCCGGTGCTACCGGAGGAATAGCCGTACCCGCCGGACAGCGAGAACTCCAGGGGGAGGCGATAGGTCGTGAACGGGAGAGGCAGCGCCAGATCTCCGAGGGGAATCGGAAGGCGCAGATCGCCCCAGAAAGTCCAACCGCCCTTGAGTGCGTTGAGCGTGGACCAGTCCTTCTCCTCGAGGAAGCTGTTACCGGCCCCCGTGATGTGGCTGTTGACCTGGTCCAGGTTGTAGGTAGAGTATCCGCCGCTCACGCCCAAGCCTATCCGTCCGATGGGATCGTCCGCTCGCGAGATGGGCGCGCAGGCGACCAGCATCGCGATGAGCGCCACCCAAAGTCCACGCCGCATGCAAAACCTCCGAGCCATCCTCCGCGCAAACATCCCGCCCATGCGCGGCAAGTCCAACTTGCGTCGGAGAGTAGCACGGCCCCGAAAACCGTGTCAATGTCAGCAAGGGCGACCCCGGGCCGCCCCGCGTGACTTGTCCCCCACCCTCCGCGCTGATACTGTGCTTTCCTTGAATCCTAGGCTCCATCGCCGCCTGCGGGGAGGGGCCGGCGGGCGGCAGTCGCTCCAGGGAGACGGAAGATGTCGAGGGAAATGCTTACCGTGGCGCACTTCGTCTCTCCGTATCTCTTCCGGACGGGGTCCTGGATCCATGCCCAGCTCCTGAACGCCCACGCGCACCGCCCCATCGTCCTTACCCAGGCGCTCGAGGAGCCCGAGCGATTTCCCTTCGAACCGATCTTCAACGTCAACCGGAACCTCAATGCCCCAAGCCGTCTGCGGTCCCGCCTCTTGCACCTTGCTGGGCAGTTCGATCCGGCCCAGTACGTGCCCATCCTCCGGGAACAGGGAGCCGTGCTGATCCACGCCCACATGGGATGGGAAGGCGCCCGGGCGGTTCGCGTCGCCCGGGCTGCCGGCTTGCCGCTGGTCACGTCCTTCTACGGCCGCGACGCCGGACTCCTGCCCCGCTACCCGTGGTGGCGTTGGCGCTATCGCCACCTGTTCGGGCACGGCGATGCCTGTGTGGTCGAAGGTCCCCATCTAGGGGGCATGCTGGAGCGGCTCGGTTGTCCTCCCGATCGCGTCCACGTCATCCACCTCGGGATCGATCTCGGTCGCATCCCGTATCGTTCGCGCAAGCCTGGTGAGCAGGGCGAGGTGGAGATCCTGGTGAGCGCCAGCCTGCGTGCCAAGAAGGGGGTACGGGCTGCGGTGGATGCCTTCGCGGCCATTGCCGGGCAGCACCCCGCCGCGCGTCTGCGTATCCTCGGCGACGGCCCGGAGCGATCGCGAGTGGAGGAAGCCATTCGCCGGCATCGCTTGGGCGGCCGCGTGACCCTGGAAGGGTATGTGTCCTACGACGACCACCTCGCGGCATTGGATCGCGCCCACATCTTCCTGGCGCCCAGCCGGACCGCTCCCGATGGCGACAGCGAGGGCGGGGCACCGGTGGCCCTCATCGAGAGCCAGGCCGCGGGGCTGCCCATCGTGTCCACGTGGCACGCGGATATCCCCGAGGTCGTCGAGGATGGCATCACTGGACTGCTGAGCCCGGAGTTCGACGACCGGGCCTTGGCGCGCAACCTCCAGTGGCTGTTGGAGCAGCCCGAGCAGTGGCCGGCCATGGGACGCAGCGGGCGAGAGCGCATGGAGAAGGAGTTCTGCGCTGCGATTCAGGCTGAGCGCGTGAGCGAGCTGTACCAGTCGCTGGCCCGCGGGCATTGAAGTCCGGCAGTCGCCCGAAGCCTCCCCCCCGCTGTCCCGTTCGACCCCTGTCTGAGCAAAATCCGCTAACTGTTTCAAGATTTGTAGATTGCGGGCGCGATTCGAGGCGGAACTCGGATCGGGCCCTGCGGGTGCGAGGTGCGTCTTCGCACGGCTGCGAGGTGCGTTATCCCAGCAAGGGCCTGGGTGTGAAGAAGCACGACGGCGCGCGCCACGGGCCTCTAGAACTCGTGCGGCATGAGGACGTGACTTGCGACGAAGTACTTGTCCATGGGGTAGTTCAGGAAGTTGCTCACGCGGCTCGTGTAGATGCACGCGAAGGTCTCCACCTGCGTCGCGAAGTGGGACTTCTCGCGACCGGCTCTGAAGATCTGTCCCCAGTACGGATTGAAGACGTCTTCGATGTCTTGCTCCAGACGTTCACGCGCATGAGCCATCTCGCGGATCTGCGAACGGAAAGAGTCGAGGTGCGCACGCATGCGCTGGCGTCCGCCCTTCAGTCCCTCCGCGCGCATGAAGTGCCGCAGGGTGCCCTCCGCGATCTGGCCTTCCAGGGCGCGCTCCAGCAGATCGCGCGACGCGGCCAGGCGGTCGATACGCCGCTCGAGAGCCGCGAGCGTCTGCTGGTGCTCCCGTGTGGCTTCCAGATCGTGCAGCTCCTCCCCGAGGCGCTGGATGATCATCGCCGTGCGCCAGCCGCAGATCCGCTTCGTCTTCAAGATGTCGGTGTAGGTGTGGTCGCCGAAGAAGAGAATCGCATCGCCCCTCACCCCGAGGGCCTCCTCGAGCGCGCGCACCGAACCACCCGCGAATGCGAAGCGCGGCCGAGCGCGCGGGGCCGCGCCCAGGGTGCGCACACTGAGCGCACGCAGAGAATCGCGGCGCCCGAAGAACGCCGGCTTCTCGGCGCGCACCACCACGAGGTCGAAGAAGTCGGTCCAGTGCTCGCAATCCGGGATGCGACCACTCAGCAACCGGTGCATGACCAGCCCCGTGTAGGGGCCCTCCGAGTTGGTCAGGAGGAAAAGCCGAAGCCCTTGTGAGTGCATCCGGTTCAGCGTCTCGGGCAGGTCGGGATCCACCTGCAGAAAGCGCAGTGGATTCCGTGCGATGACCTGCTTGATGCTGTCATCGGCGTGCGCTTCGTCCATGGCCCCGCGGACGTCGTCGTAGAGCTGCCGGTAGTTCGGTCGTTCCTGGTGCTTGTCGAGGAGATCCACCATCTGGGCGTAGAGGCTGATCTCGGGAAGCGAGAAGAGCGTGTCGACCGGCATGTAGGTTGCCCCACCGATGCGGATGCGCTGCCGGGCGTAGTGCTGCTTGCGCATGTCCGAGGGAATCTTGCGCGTACCGTGGTAGGCCTGGACCACGTAGCGGTGACGATCCATCTTGAGGATGTTGCCGCGCTGCTTGTCTACGATGAGACCGCGCACGACGAAATCGGGCTGGTACTTGAGCTTGAGCACCCCGCGCGGATACCCGCGTTCCGGCAGCTTGGCGCGCGCCTTCTCGAACGCCAGTCGCTCGAATGGTTCCGACTTGTAGACCGCCAGCGTGTGATCCATGTCAAAGCCAATCGCGCGGATGCTGCCCAGCCGGAGGGTGCGATTGACGTAGATGCGCAGATGCGACGGGATGTCGGTCGGTTCCGGATGATGCGTCTTCTTGCCGGGCATGATCACGCTATCGGCCGCGCTTCGCCGCGGCCTCACCTTTCGGTCGCACACCTCGGCCGCGCTAGGCTGCGGCCTCACCTTTCAACCCCTCACGAAGGGTGCGGACGGCGTTGCGCCAGCAGACCCTCTCGATTTCCCGTGCGGACAGCCCCCGGCGTGCGAGGATCGCAGCGAGGCGCGGCAGATGCTGGACGCCGCGGATGTCCTGCGGCACGGCCGCGATACCATCCAGATCGGTTCCGATGGCTACCGAATCCACTCCTGCCTGCCCCAGGGCGTGGATGACATGATCGGCGACCTGCGTCGCGCGCACCGATGCAACCTCTGCGCCCAAGAAGTGAGGACAGACGCTGATGCCGACGAGGCCGCCCGCCGCGGCCACGTCGCGGAGCTGGGCGTCGGTGAGGTTGCGCACGTGGGCGTGGAGGGCCGCGCAAGCGGTGTGACTGACGAGGAACGGCCGCCGGACCACACGCAATGCGTGATCCAGGGTGCGCGGCGACGCGTGAGCCAGGTCGAGGAGCATGCCCAGCTCGTGCAGGCGAGCGATCAACTTCCTGCCGCGCGGCGCAAGGCCGGTGTCGTGCCGCCGCGAGACGCCGCAGCCGCACGCGAACCGGTTGGGGTCGTTCCACGTAAGGGTGACAACGCGCACCCCAAGCGCGTGAAAGCCCTCGAGCAGCTCCACGCTGCCCTGCAGCGGGTGGGCGCCTTCGAGGCCGAGGATCATCCCGGTGGACTTTCCGGTGCGACATGCAGCGAGGTCGCTGGGCGCCCGCACCAAGCGAACTCGCCCGCGCGAGCGCGCCACCAAGTCCAGCCCGTGCCCCAGCATGCGCAGCGCGACCGCGGTCGCCGGAGGAGCCTCCCGCCGGTCCTCGACCCAGGCAGCCCACACCGCGGCGCGAACCCCGGTGCGCAGCAGACGCGGCAGATCGACGTGCGTCTGCCGGCATCTTGCCAGCGGATCGGCACCGTCGGCATCCATGCGACCCAGCGTGTCGATGTGCAGGTCGATCCAGGTCATGGTTCTGGGGCCTCCTATACTCCCGGGTCTGCGCGCTCGCCTTACCTCCTATGCTTCCGGGTCTGCGCTCGTCTCACCTCCTACGGGCCGTTGACCGTGATGGGACGCGGAACGAAGGTCAGGACGAAGAGCGCCATCATGACCAGTCCCAGAATCATCCGTGAGCGGTCAAGCGGTGCCGGATCCTCAGCCGGCGGATGACGCCCGCCGCGCATCACCAGTACGAGCAACACCAGCATCAGCCACCAGCCGCGGTGCACGAAGAGCGTCAGGCCGGTGAGGAGTACCAGAAAGATCAGTCCCGGCCAGCGGGCCCGTTCACCGAGCATCGCGTACAGGATGTGCCCGCCGTCGAGCTGTCCGATGGGCAAGAGGTTGATGCCGGTGATCAGCAAGCCGGCCCACCCGGCCAGCGCGACCGGATGCAGCAAGATGTCGGCATTGGGCGGCAGCGGTCCCAAGGCCGCCTGTGAGATGAGCCAGAAGAGAATCGAATCCCCCAGCGTGAGGCCCCCCTCCAGGGACGCGTCACCGGGAAAGACGATGGTTGAGATCTTCAAGCCGAAGTAGACGACCGGGATGGCCACGGCCAGCCCTGCGAGCGGCCCCGCCGCGCCGATGTCGAGGATGCTGCGCCTCGACCGAAGCTGGCCGCGCATGCGGATGACGGCGCCCATCGTGCCGAACGGAGGCAGAGGGATGGGGATGAAGAAGGGCAATGTGGCCGGCACTCGGTAGCGCAGGCACATGACGAAGTGTCCCATCTCGTGCAGCAGCAAGATGGCCATGATCGCACCCGAGTAGCCGGCCGCCTGACCGACGTCCCCGGACATCAGGAAACCGACGAAGAAGGTGCTGGCCACGGTTGCCAGGAACAGGCCCAGGTGCAGGCCCAGGCGCCCCCCATGCCGCGGCGCGCGCGGAGGCGCGGGCTGCCAGCTGCCGCTCACCTCGGGACGGCCGAACTCGGGGGGCACAGAGTATGAGCGGTGGGAATCGTCCTTCACGCTCTCCTACTCCTGCGCCACGCCGAGTTCCTCGGCGGGAGCTTCGACCAAATCACCCAAGCGCATGGCGCTCTCGTGGTGGCCGATGAGGATGAGCACGTCGCCGGCACGCAGCTCTTCGTTGGGATCCGGGTTGGGAAGAAAAGCACCGTCTCGCTGGATCGCGAGGACGACGATGCCGAATCGGTTTCTCAGCCTGGCACTCATGATCGTCTGCCCGATGAGCGCGGCGCCCTCTTCCAGGCGCGTGGCGTGCAGTGAGGGGCGATTCGGCGCGGGCGCGAGAACTTGGTCCATGAACTCCACGACGTGAGGTCGCAACAGCGACGTCACGATGCGCCGAGCCCCGATCTCGTCGATGGAGATCGTCCGGTCGATCCCCGCACGCTCGAACAGGACGCGCACGCGGTCGCTCGAGCTGCGACAGACGACGGGCAGATCCGGACGCATCGATCGCGCGGCGATCCCGATGTAGAGGTTCTCGGCATCGTCGGAGATCGTCGTGGTGAGACCCGCGGCACGATCGAGTCCCGCCTCGTTGAGCGCTTCTTGCTGGGTGGCGTCACCCTCCACCACCAGGTGTTCTTTCTCGCGCGCTTCGGCGGCCTTTGCCGGGCTGTTCTCGAGGATGACGAACTGTGCCCCCGCCTCCTGCAGCTCGCGCACGACGATCTTGCCCAACTTGCCGTATCCGCAGACGATGAAGTGACCCTTCATCTTCGCGATCACGTCCTTCATCTTGCGCACTCCCAGGATTTGCGCCAGCCGTCCTTCGATCATGAAGCTCATCACCGAACTGAAGGCATACAGCGCGGAGCCGACACCGGCCAGCATGAGGAAAATGGCCAGGACCTCACCGGCCCGGGTCTGGGGGACTTCGTCACCGTAGCCCACCGTGGTGACCGTCGCCAGCGTGAAGTAAAGACTGTCGAGCAAGTTCTCGTGCTCGATGAACGCGTAGAGCAGGGTCCCGCTCACGACGATGGTGAGCACGACGACCGCGACCTGCAGGGGTCTGTTCACGCCGGTTCCCTTCTTCGGTCATCCCGGAACTCGGAACGCCGATTCGGAGGCCAGCGTATCGGAATCCCCGGTCCCTCTCAAGGCGGACGCGTGCCAGGTGGAAGTGGATTGCCGCCCGGCAGCAGGCAGCGCGGGATGTCCCCTGGGGGTGCCCCTGCCCCAACGACGGGTCGCCCCGCCTCAGGGAGCGCCGTTGCCGCATGGGACTGGCCCCCTCCTCCGGAACCCCTGCCTGCCTCGGAGAGTACCCCTGCCGCGGGGCACGTCGCTTGTCGCGACTCCGGGCTTGGGCCGCCGGGGAGAGTGCGGTATCGTCGTCTGTTCTGTTGGAGGCACCTGCCGTCTGCCGAGCCCGGTCCACAGACCTGCAGTCCGAATGCACGGTCTGCCGAGCCGGGCCCCGCGCCGGCGGTTTGAACGCGAGGTCCGACACCGCGGACCCAAGGAGGAGAGCATGACACGCGTCGAGGACGTGTTCGATACATTGCGCCAGGTCCGCTACCCCGGCCTGGAGAAGGACATCGTCAGCTTGGGATACGTCACCGGGGTCGGTCGCGTCGGCGAGCGGCTGGTGGTCAGCCTGGAGATCGGCACTAGCGATGCGCAGGCCGCCGAGACCATCGAGCGCGAGGCGCGCCGCCGCCTGGACGAGGCCGGGTATGGCTACGAACTCCAGGTGACGCGCCCGCAGCCCGCGAAGGCGGAGTCCGCGCCCGAGAGGCAAGTGCAGTTCGAGGACCTCCTGCCGGAGGTCACGTACAAGATTGCTGTCGCCAGTGGCAAGGGCGGGGTCGGCAAGTCGACCGTAGCGGTCAACCTGGCCCTCGCCCTGGCCGAGCTGGGCGCTGAAGTGGGACTCCTAGATGCCGACGTCTACGGCCCCAGCATGCCGACCATGCTGGGCATCGGCGACCAGAAGTTGGGGATGTCTGGTGAGAAGGTGGTTCCCCCGCGCGTCCACGGGATCCGGGTCATGTCGCTGGGCTTCCTCACTCAGGGGATCACCCCGATCATCTGGCGCGGCCCGCTGGCCGGCCGGGCCATCGAACAGCTGATGACCGATGTCGACTGGAGCGGCGTCGAGTACCTCGTCTTCGATCTCCCCCCCGGCACCGGCGATGTCCAGATATCCTTGTCCCAGAAGGGCAACCTGTCCGGAGCCGTGGTGGTGACCACGCCGCAGGACGTGGCCCTGATCGATGCCATCAAAGGCGTGGGCATGTTCCAGAAGGTGGACGTGCCCGTGCTGGGGATCGTCGAGAACATGACCCACTTCGAGTGTCCCCATTGCCATGAGCGCAGCGAGATCTTCCCGCAGGGCAAGCTCAAAGCGGAGATGGAGCGGCTCGGCGTGCCAGTCCTGGGCGACATTCCGATCGACCCACAGGTGGCGACCGCCGGCGACGCCGGCAAGCCAATCCTCCTCGCTGCACCGGATACGGCCGCCGCGCGGGCGTTCCGCCAGCTGGCCGTGCGGATCACGGAGGTGCTAAAGGACCCGCGCACGTGATTGCGTGCCGCCAAACGCTGAAGGACCCGCGCACGTGATCGCATCCGTCCAGCCGCCGGAGGGCGGGCAGCTGCTCTCGCCGCTCGAGATCGATCCCACGCAAGTCGACCCGCCCCTCGACTGGGCCGGACTCTTCGGCAACGAGCAGCCCGTCGAAGTCGAACTGGGCTGCGGCAAGGGCATGTTCCTGCGCGAAGCGGCCCGGCTCCATCCCGACGTGAACTACCTGGGCGTCGAGCGCGCCAGCAAGTACTACCGCGTCGCGGTTTCGCGTCTCACGAAGACCGGTTCCACCAACCTGCGTCTCATGCGCGCCGACGGCCTCGATGTCCTGGATCGCTGGATCGCCCCCGGGTCGATTGCCCGGCTCCACATCTACTTCCCCGACCCGTGGCCGAAGAAGCGTCACCACAAGCGCCGCATCTTCCGCCCGGAGCTGATGGAGCTTGCCGCACGCTGTCTTGTCCCGGGGGGCGAGTTCTGCGTCGCGACCGACCACGGCGACTACGGCACGCTGATTCGCGAGATCCTGGCAGCGAGCATGGACCTCTTCGAGCCTCGGGCGTGGCCCGAAGATGCGCCCGACCGGCTGCCTACGAACTACGCACTCAAGTGGGAACGGGCCGGGCGCGCGCTCTGGTGGGCGCGATATCGCCTGAGAAGCGCACCCTGATTGCGACGGTGTCGCCTGCGCCGCGGGGCCTGAGATCCGCATCGCGGGGAGCATCTTGGCCTGACCGCCACCGGGTGCTAGAGTGTGCGCCGATCGTGCGCGCTCGGCTTCAGGAGATCCCGGGACGGGCCGATCGTTCGATGAGACACGGTTGGGGCCGCAAGGCCCTTCGAGAAAGGAGAGCATGCGGAGATGAAGAGGCTGACGGACGAGGAGCTGTGGAGTCGGCTCGATGACGAGGATCCCGATGGGGATCCCGACGACGACGAGGAGGAGGAGCCAGGGCGCGGCGAAGACGACGAGAAACTGCAGGAGAAACTGCTCAAGACGCGCACGATTCTCCTGAGCGAGGCGATCACCGATGAAGTGGCCCGCAAGATCTTCCAGCAGATCCTGGTACTCGAGGCCGACTCGCGCGAGAAGCCGATCACGGTGATCATCAACTCGCCGGGTGGTGAGGCCGATTCGGGTTTCGGCATGTTCGACATGTTGCGCTTCGTGGAGATGCCGGTGCGCACGATCGTGGCCGGCCTATGTGCCAGTGCAGCAGTGATGGTCTTCTTGGCGGGCGACAAGGGCAGCCGCTTCACCCTCCCCAATTCACGATTCCTACTGCACCAACCGTCCTCGCAGAGCTTCGGTCAGGCCTCTGATCTCGAGATTGCCTCTGCTGAGATACTGCGCCTGCGCGAGCGCTACAATCATGTCGTCTCCGAGGTCACCGGGAAGGAGCTGGAGCTGATCAACAAGGACGCCGACCGCGACTTCTGGCTCACGGCACCCGAAGCCCTGGAGTATGGGCTGGTGGACAAGGTCGTCAGCCGCCGCTCGGAGATCGAGTAGCGGTCCGGATGGCATGCGGTGTCCGCGGCGCTTGCCAGTGCTCGCCGCGACCGCCCTGCTCGCCAACGTACACTGCGTGAGGAGCCCGCGCCGATCGTGCGGGCTCCGTCACTATGGTTTCGTGCACAGAGCCTTCCTCGATGCGGGTCTTTTCACCGTAGCTCCCCCACGCGCCGATCCGGCTCCTGCGCCGGACCCAGTGCCGTCCTCGTTCCATGGATCCCCCGCGCTCCCCGCCGATATCTCGCTAAAGCGCTGCCAACCTCCGGACGATGGATGAGGGTGGTGAAGTGGTTGGAACCCGCCATAGGAGGTGGCGGCTTCCCGCCACTTGGGGAACCCGGGTTGTATGCGCAGGTGGGACGTGCGCGGCAGAGCGCGGGACCGGTGAGTCAGGATCGCGGGACCGGTGAGGCAGGATCGCTGGACCGACGAGCCGGGATCGCGGGTCAGTGATTACCGCGCGAGGCTGCGCAGCCGCTCCGTACCAAGATCACACCCGTCGGGGCGGTCTGCCTGTCGTGAGGAGGAAACCATGGACGGTCGGCGCAACGCATGGCTCAAGGCTCTGGGGGCGATCGCCCTGCTGCTGGGGACTGCCAGCTGTGGAATCAGCACCGATGGACCCACCAACGGCGGCCTGGGTGACCCGGGGCCGGATTTCCTGATCGAGGAGTTGCGGGCCTCGGATGTGACCGATACCACCGCCGTGATTACCTGGAGGACCACGCGGTCGAGCGTCGGCTCCCTCACCTTTGACACGCACGCCGCCCTGGTGAACACGCGCCGGGTGACGACCCAGCTCGGCACCGCGCATCGCGCCGAGCTCGAGGGCCTGGAGCCCAGCACGGTCTACTACTACAAGGCCCAAGCGACAGGAACCACAGGCGATACGACGTCGGCCCGCGGCACCCCCTTCAAGACGAACATCGACTCCGAGCTGATCGACGACACGGCGCCGGTGATCAGCGATATCGAGCTGGTGGGTGTGACCTCCACCTCGGCCGAAATCCGCTGGACGACCGACGATCGCACCCGCGGCAGCCTGCTCTACGGGCTGACCCTGCCGCTCGATCTGGCGGCCGAGGAGTATCCCGGCGAGCCGGGCAAGTACACCCGGGGCCATACGATTATCTTGACCGGGCTCCAGGACGGTACGCTCTACCACTACGGCATCGAGGCCACCAACAAGGCGAACCTCACGTCGATCACCCTCGAGGATCTCACCTTCACCACCCTCGCCTCGCCCACACTGGGCTTCTGCCCCGACACGGTGGATGTCACGTCGGAGTCCGCGACCTTCCAGGTCGACATCTGTATCAGCGACGCCCAGGACCTGGGTGGATTGACGACCGTCATCGACTACTCGCCGAGCCAGATCGAGAGCGTAAGGGTCGACGAGCATCCGCTCTTCCGCGGCGAGGGCGGCGGCCGCCTGAGC
>JAUVTV010000013.1 GCA_030601305.1 Candidatus Eiseniibacteriota bacterium
CAGGCGAGCCGCCGCGCTGGCACAAGGGACGTTCCTCGCCCGGCAGGATGCCGACGACGTGTCCCGCCCGGAGCGGCTGCAGATGAGCCTGGCACTGCTCAGCAGCGATGCCCGCCTGAGCGCCGTAGCCTGTCGCGTACGTCAGTTCCCCGAGGACGAGTTGCCCTCCGGCATGCGCGCCTACGGCCAGTGGCTCAACGGGCTGCTGACACCCAGCGACATCGCCCGCGAGATCTGGGTCGAAAGCCCCCTGCCCCATCCGGCGGTGGTCATGCAGCGCGAGGCGTTCGAACGCTGCGGAGGGTATCGAGAGACCCGATGGCCGGAGGACTACGATCTGTGGCTGCGCATGCACGTCGCGGGATGGAGACTGGCCAAGGTGGATGCGCTGCTCTACGACTGGCGTCATGCGGCCGGTCGACTCACGTTTAGCGACGCGCGCTACGATCCAGCGGCCTTCCTGGACTGCAAGCTCCATCACCTCAGCCCCCGCCTGCAGGGGCGTCACCTCATCGTCTGGGGGGCCGGACAGGACGGCAAGCGGCTGACCCGGGCGCTGCAGGCGCGCGAACACCACGTCGCCGCGTTCATCGACATCGACCCGCGCAAAGTCGGTGGTACGCGTTTGGGCGTACGGGTGTGGGCGCCTGAGCACCTTCCCGAGATGCACGCCCCGGCAAGCGAGAGCACCCTGCTGCTCGTCGCCGTGGGGACCCGGGGCGCCAGGCAGCTCATCCGCGAGAGGCTTGCGCCCCTGGGCTACGAAGAACTGCGTGACTTCCTCTGCCTCCATTGAACCCACTCGCGGAATGGCCTAGGATCAAGGCGGTGTCCTGGGGAGAGAGTCCCATGTCCATTGCGTCAGCAGCCCACCGATCAGTCCCCCGCGCAGCGTGCGCCGCAGTGACAGCGGCCGCCATCGCCCTGTTGGGTTCCGGGGTCACGACGAACTGCGAGGCGACTGCCATGAAAGGTACCCGCCCGAGCGCCCTGGCCGGCGCATGGTACGACGCCGATCCGGCCAAGCTGCGGCTCACGGTCGACGATCACCTCTCGAAGGGTGCGCCGCTGAACGAGGTCGCCAAGGAGCGCCCCGTGGCGATCATCGCTCCCCACGCCGGCCACCTATGGTCGGGCGATGCGGCCGGATGCGTCTACCGCCTGCTGCAGGGGGACGCGGGCCGCACGATCGAGCGGGTGATTCTCCTCGGACCGTCGCACTATCAGGGGTTCCAGGGCGCCTCCGTTCCGGCGGTGGCCGGCTATCAGACGCCGCTGGGCACGGTCTCCGTGGATGTCGACGTGGTCGAGTCGTTGCTGACCCAGCCCCACTTCCGCACGGTCGCCGACGCGCACCGCCAGGAGCACTGTCTGGAAATCCAACTCCCCTTCCTGCAGCGCGTCCTGCAGCCCTCCTTTCGCATCGTGCCCATCCTCGTCTCCCATCTGAAGCCCTCCGAGTGGCGTGAATTCGCTGACGCCCTGGTGCCCCACATCGACGCGAACACGCTCGTCGTGGTGAGCTCGGACTTCACGCACTACGGTTCGCGTTTCGGCTACCTCCCGTTCCGCGACGACCCGGACGGCAACCTGCGGCGTCTCGACAAGGGCGCTCTCGAACCGATCCTCGATCTCGATGCGCAATCCCTGGCCGCCTACAAGGAGAAGACCGACATCTCCGTCTGCGGCTATCGCCCCATCGGCGTGTTGATCGAGCTGCTCCAGAACCAGGCGCTGCAGAAGATATGGGGCGGGCGACCCGAGGGACGCGTGCTGGAGTACTACCGCTCCGCGGATTTGCTCGGCGACTTCGATGGCTCCGTGAGCTATGCGGCGATCGCCTTCTTCCGCCCCGGGACGGTGCTGGACGTGCCGCTCTATCCGGAACGCCTGGAGAATGTGGTTCCCTGGGGATCCACGCAGAAGGCGAAGAAACCCGGTGGGGACGGTGAGGCCACGCTGCGCCTCACAAAGGCCGAGGAGCAGTTTCTCCTCGCGACGGCTCGCCAAGCCCTGGTGACCCGGCTCGTCGATCAGAAGGAGCCGAGTGCGCCGCAGACGTTCCCGCCGGACGTCTCCGCCGCCAAGCTGCGTACGACGTGCGGCGTCTTCGTCACGCTCACCCACGGCGGTCGCCTGCGCGGCTGCATCGGGGATATCGTCGGACGGTCACCCATGATCGATGCGGTCGTGGGCAACGCGATCAACGCCGCCCTCCGGGACCCGCGGTTTCCGCCCGTTGCGGCATCCGACCTGGACGCCATCCACATCGAGATCTCCATCCTGACGCCGCTCGAGCGGGTCTCGGGTCCCGAGGCCATCGAGGTCGGGCAACACGGCGTGCTGCTGGAGCGGGAAGGGCGCCGGGCGGTCTTTCTCCCCCAGGTCGCGCCCGAGCAGGGGTGGGATCGCGACACGATGCTGGGTCACCTGGCGGCGAAAGCCGGGCTTCCCCGCGACGGGTGGAAACGCAAGACGACCTTCCACGTATTCGAGGCGCTCGTCTTTGGTGAGGAGCGCAAGTAGCGCCGAAGTGCGCGAATCGGAGCGGCCCGTCCATGGATCGGCGCATCTTTCTCAAATCGGGTTTGGCGGCCTCGGCGCTGCTTTCCACGGGCCGCGCCGGTGCGCAGTTCGAGTTGCTCGCGCGGGGCGAGTTCGCCAATCTTCCGGGCTTCGTGGCGGTCGCGGGGGATCTGATTCCCCCGGGACGTGCCCTGCGCTCCAACCGCGATCCGGTGCCCGCCGAACGCATCGGCCGCGCACTGGAGCGCTGCATGACGGCGCTCCTCGGCTCCGAACCGTGGGCCCGTCTCTTCGCACCCCACGAGGTCGTCGCCATCAAGGTGAACGGTCTCGCCTCCGGGCATCTCTCCCCCCGTCCCGAGCTCGTCTGGGCGGTGGTCGCCGGCCTGCGGGCGGCGGGCGTGCACGACTCGAACATCGTCATCTGGGAACGAACGACACGGGAACTGGAGCGCAGCGGGTTCGCGCCGCAGACCAGCGAGCACGAGGTGCGCGTCTACGGCACCGACGCGCTCAAGGGCAGTGGCTACGCCCAGCAGATCGAGAGCTTCGGCCAGGTCGGCAGCCTGGTCAGCCGGGTGCTCACCGAATACGCCGACGCGTTGATCAATGTGGGCGTCCTCAAGGATCACGATCTCGCCGGCGTGTCGGCCGGCATGAAGAATCTCTACGGTGTGATTCACAACCCCAACCGCTATCACGACAACGCCTGCGACCCTTACGTCGCCCACGTGGCGGCCCTGCCCAGCATTCGCAGCAAGCTGCGCCTGACCGTCATCGACGCGATTCTGGGGCAGGCCCACGCCGGACCGGCCTACAATGCGGAGTGGATCTGGCCCTGCGGCCGCCTGTTGGTCGCGGCCGATCCGGTGGCGTGTGATCGCGTGGCTGCCGATCTCATCGCGGCAGCGCGCGCAGCGCGCGGACTGCCCTCCCTGAAAGAGGCCGGCCGCGAGCCGGTATGGATCGCGACCGCGGCGCGGCTCGGGCTGGGTCACGACAGCGATCTGGAGATTCGTGAGGTGTAGATGCGACGGCGCGGCTTCATCGGCGGATTGGTCGGCTGTGCGCTCGGGGGCGCGTGCCGGATGCGTGTCCTCGGCGGCGAGGCGCATGCCCAGGACGCCATCGACTTCGCGCTCCCCGAAGGCGAGAAGAGGCTCTCGATCGCGCCGGCACTCTACTACGAGAGGGAAGCGGAGCGCAAGGTCGTCTGCCGTCTCTGCCCGCGTGAGTGCCGCGTGGCCGATCGGGAACGTGGCTACTGCGGCGTGCGCGAGAACCGCGGCGGCGAGTATGTCACGCTGGTGCACGGGCGCGTGTGCGCCGTACACGTCGATCCGATCGAGAAGAAGCCGTTCTATCACGTGCTTCCCGGCACGCAGGCGCTCTCGCTGGCCACCGCGGGGTGCAACATGGAGTGCCGCTTCTGTCAGAACTGGCAGATCTCGCAATTCCGTCCTGAACAGGTCGATTCGGTCGAAGCCTCGCCGGCGGGACTGCTCCGCACCGCGCGCGAAAAGGGTGCCCGCTCGATCGCCTACACCTACAGCGAGCCGACGGTCTTCTACGAGTACATGCTGGACATCGCTCGGGAGACGGCGCCCCAGGGCATCCGCCACGTCGTGGTCTCGAACGGGTACATCGCTGCGGAGCCGCTGCGTGAACTGGCGCCCCACCTCACGGCCTACAAGGTGGATCTCAAGGCTTTCACCGAGCGCTTCTATCGCGAGCAGTGCAGTGCCCGGCTGGAGCCGGTGCTCCAGACGCTGAAGCTCCTGCGCACGCTGGGTCTCTGGACGGAGATCGTCGTCCTGATCATCCCCACGCTGAACGACGACGAGGCCTCCAACCGCGAGATGTTCAAGTGGGTCGCCGGAGAGCTGGGTCCGGATGTACCCGTGCATCTCTCGCGCTTCCACCCGACCTACAAGATCCGCAACCTGCCGCGCACGCCGGTGGCGACGCTCGAACGGCTGTACGCGATCGCGCGCGAAGAGGGGCTGCACTTCGTCTATCTGGGCAACCTGCCAGGGCACGAGAGCGAGTCGACCTACTGCCCCGCGTGTGGTCATCGCGTGATCGAGCGATTCGGGTACGTGATCGGAAAGATCGATCTCGAGAGCGGCCGTTGCCGCAGGTGCAACGCCGTGATCCCGGGCGTCTGGAACTAGACCTGAGGGGTCAGCAGCCCCTGGCGGATCGATCGGGAAGGAAGCTCCCCAGCGCGCTGAGCGCCTTGAGCCCCGCCAGAAGGAGCAGCGTGCCCGCGAATCCCATGAGCGGCACCAGGAACGTACCCGTGACCAAAGCCCCGAAGACGGCGCCGACATGGTCGGCGGCGTCCGCGATCCCGCCCGCCGCCGGCGCTTCCCGCCGGTGCGTGCGCAGGAGAGCGGCCACCGCGGCGAACGGCAGCGCGGTCATGAGCCCAGCAAGCGCGGTGACGGCGAGCAGGAGGTAGGGCAGGATCGTCCCGCCGATCGAGGAGAGAACCGGCGGCAGCGGGATCATCGCGGCGAGCAGAACCACCCAGGCGACGTCGAGCCATGCGACCGTTCGGCGGCCGACCTGCGGATCGGCACCCCCGCGCCCACCCAGCTTGGCGCCCAAGAGCGCGCCGCCCGCAAGGCCGGTCATGAAGACCGCGCTGACGAGCCCCACCTGCAGATAGAGGGTGCCCAAGTAGGTCTGATAGAGGAGCAGGACCAGTAGGCTCGCCCCCATTCCCGCGCAGCCCGTCGTGGCGAGACTCACGGCCGCGTGCCCCAGGCGGCGGCGCACGGGGAAACCGGCCACAACGAGGAACGCGAGAAGGGCAAGGCCCCACACCCACGGCGCGCGATACGCGGCGCGCAACACGGCCGACAGGCCGCTTCCCGAGAGCCGATCCCAGCGCCGGAGCTGTTGATAGTAGACGAGCGGTTTGCCATCACTGTTGGGCTCCTGCCGATCGGCATCCGCCATCACGGCCGCCGCGAGGCCCTGCACGCGATCGGGCGGGAAGAGATTCGCGAAGAGCTGCACGGGCCACGGTCTTCCGCTGGGCCACAGCCTATGGCGCCGCCGCGCGAGCGAATCGGGATCCCAGGTGAGCGGCGTCGGCAAGTCTGCCGGATCATCGCCGGCACGCGGAAGGGCGGCGAAGACGTAGTGCGTCGGACCGGGCGCGATGCGGACGTCGGCGAACTCCGCGCGCAGGGCAGCGACGATCGATGCGCGCAGGATCTCGTCTTCCGGGGTCGCGACATTCGCCGCTCCCGGGATGTCGAGCGCCAGCACACCGCCCGGCTTGAGCCGGCGCGCACACGCGGCGAAGCATTCGCGCGTGTACAGGCGATTGGTCGAGCCCGTGGCGCCGCCGCCGTAGAGGATCACGATCATGTCGACGGTTCCGCGCATGCGGGCCACCGCCTGACGCGAGTCGGCGCTCAGCGCGCGAAAGCGCCGCGGACCGCGGCGCTGCGGAGACCCTTCGGCGCCGTCGGGCGCGCGAACCACCCACGTCGTCGCTGCCGTGCGCGCGCGCCGCAGCCGCCCCCCACCGAAACGATCGTCCACCTCTTCCAGGGCGCGGTCGATGTCCTCATCCTCACGAATGTGGAGCAGGCTGTGCCCGCGCGAACCGGCCAGAACCGGCACGGCGCCGAAGAAGCCGGGGGCCAGCACCGCGATGCGCTCGGGCACAGGATGCTGGGTGGCGATCACGGCGGCGGTGAGACTGTCGACATAGGGATCGTGGAGGGCCCCGTGATAGAGCCCGTCCAGATAGAGGGAGATCTCGCCCTGGCGCTCGCCCAAGGTGACCTGGTGGTACGGCGTGTCGAGACTGGCCCGCGGATACGTTCCCGTCCCCAGAAGCTCCCAGCGATCGCGCAACCATTGCGCGTCCTTGCGCGCCGCACTGCCGGTGACCAGCGAGAGGCCGAGCCCGAGACCCACGAGTGCGGGGAAGAGCACCGAGCGCCAGCTCCCCGGCGGGCGGCGCAGCCCCACCGTCAGCACGATCCAGATGAGGGCGACGGGACCCGCGGCCGCCAGGATCACGGCCGCCGGGAAGCGCGGCAGCGCATACAGCGAGGCCATGGCGCCTCCCACTATGGACCCGAGTGCCTCGATCCCGTACGCCGCACCCGGCGGCGTCCGCCACGCGCGCAGGCCCACCGGAAAGAGGAAACCGGTGAGGACGCCCGCCGGCGCGGCGGCGACGAGAAGCAGTCCGAGATACAGGATCACGGGGAGGTAGCCGCCCGCCGCGACGGGTATCACCGCGCGGTGATACCGAAACAGCGCGAGCTGCGCCAGGCCGGCGCACGGAAGAAACCCCAGTCCCAAGGTGAAGAGACGTGTGCACCGCAACGCCGCGGCGTCTCCGTGCCGGGCCACCATGCGGCTGCCCAGCGCCGCCCCCGCGGCAATGCCGCTCAGCCAGACGGCGAAGAAGAGCCCCAACCCGATCTCGCCGCCGTGGAAGACGAACAACGCCTCGCGCACCAGCAGCGTCTGGATGAGGAGGGAGAAAACACCCAGCAGGAAGAAGCCGGTGCCGCCTCGCCAGGTATCGCAACGCGCAGTGGGAATCGGGTGCACCTTTGCCTCGGGATGCGTCGCAGCTAGCGAGCCTTCTTGCGCGCCACCGGCTGCGTCTTCGGCGCGCTGCGACGGTGCATCTTGCGGGCCATCACGTTTCCGTGTCGCGGAGTTTCGAGGCCGATACCCACACGGGCCGCAGCCCGACACATCTCCTCCAGTAGAGGCGCCGCGGCCTCGATCCGCCGCGACTGGATCATCTCTCGCGCGCACTGCTCGGCCACCCATCCGCCACCCGCGATCTGACGTACCTCGCCGAAGCCGATCTGCTCGAGCGTGCGCCGCAGACTGCGCGTCTTGAAGTGGCGCAGCCGGAAGACGTGGCACTTGACGACCTCCGCCTTGCGGACGGCCTTGATCGTCTGCGCGAGCCCGCGTTCCAGACGCGGATCCCGATGGGGGTAGGCGTCATCCGCGCAACGCACGGCCCACAATTCCATCCGCTTGCGACCGCCGTCGCTGAGCGGGACGATCTCGATCAGGTAACCGCGCTCCTCGGCCTTCTCCGTCCAGCAGACGATGTAGTCGACCAGATAGGAACCCTGCCCGCCGCGCTTGACCGAGACCGCCTCGCGCACCGGCTCGACGACCTCTTCGTACGCCTCGTAGGTCATGCGCAGGATGCCGCCGGGCTTCAGCACACGATGGATTTCCTTCAGCGTTGCCACGGGGTCGGGAGTCTGTTCGATTGACGTGGCGGCAACGACACCGTCGAAGCTGCCCTTTGCGAAGGTCATCTTGTCGGCGGACATCTCTTCGAAACGCGCCTTGCGCGTCTTCATCCGGCGGGCGTTCTCACGACAGACTTCCACGCGACGGGGTCCCGGCTCGATGCCGACGACCTCCTTGAAGTGCGGTGCGAGAAGCAGGCTCGGCCAGCCGTCGCCGGGACCGATGTCGAGCACGCGCTCGCAACCATCGAGCGAGAAAACGTAGTCCCAGATCATACCGCGATGACGCCAGTGGGACGGGTCGCGGTGATCCAGTGGCAGGTGGATCTCGGGCAGGCGGCCCGCAGCCTGGGAGGCCATGCGCTCGTACCGGAGGGTGGCGCTGTCACTCCGCTTCGGTCTGCAGTTTCGCGTGAGCCACTCGAAGATGCCGCTCGGGGTGGATTCCGGCGCCATGGCGACCTCCCTTCCCTTGGAAACCCCGCTCTCGTTCATAGCACAGGCACCAGAGCGTCGCAAGCGCAAGGCACGCTCGCGAGCAACCACGTAGGCCATGTTCCCCTATGGACTTGTGCCGCCCATCTCCGGGTCCTACTCTGGCTTGCGACCCACTCCATCGAGGCAACCGGCATGCGACCCATGGTGCGAACAGAAGGTTCCCCGGCCGCGCGATCCTGCGTGTTGCTCGCGGGCGACGTGTTGAAGACGACCGCCTGCCTGCGCGACGGCAGCCTGGAACTCATCTACGCGGATCCCCCCTTCTTCTCGGGGCGGAACCGCCGCACCTTCGCCGATCACTGGCGCGGCGACCTGGATCTCTACCTCGACTGGCTCATGCCCCGCATGCGCGCCATGAAGCGCCTGCTAGCTCCAACGGGAAGCCTCTTCCTGCACCTCGACTGGCACGCGGTTCACGCGGTCAAGGTGGCGATGGATGAGCTCTTCGGACGCGAGCGGTTCCTCAACGAGATCATCTGGTCGTACCGCACCGGCGGCACGGGCGGGCGCTGGCTCGCGCGCAAGCACGACACGCTCCTCTTCTACGCCCGCGGCCCGGAGTACAAGTTCCATCGTCTCAAGGAGCGCTCGGATCTCTCCCACTGCTACGGCTTCGCCAACGCGGGCGTCAGGGTCGACGAGCGCGGCCCGTACCGCATGACGTTCATGCGTGACGTTTGGGAGATTCCCGCACTGCGGGGGAACAGCCCCGAGCGGGTTCCCTTCCCGACACAGAAGCCGCTCGCATTGCTGCGCCGCATCATCTCACTCGTCACCGATCCCGGAGACCGGGTGGGCGACTTCCTTTGCGGCTCCGGAACCACGCTGGTCGCCGCCACCCAGATGGGGCGCCGCGCGGTGGGCGCAGACATCTCCCCGGACGCCCTCGCGTCGACCCTCCGGCGCCTGCAGCAGCTCTCCCCCGAAGAGCTGCTGACCCCCTAAGAAACTGTCAGGGTAGCCGTTAGATTCCCTCCCCAAAGCTCAACCACGCTTCGCTCCGGTCCGATAACAAGCAGTGAGGAGCGGATACGCCGCCCGAAGCGAACCCCCGAGATACTTGGAGGCATCCCATGCTGCACCCTTCGGCGAAAGGGACGCACCGGCGCTCGCGAGGCGTCCGGCCCCTCATCGTTCTCGCACTCGGCATCCTGCTGCTTCCGTTGTCCGTCATGGGGCGAGAACCCGCAATGGGTCCCATTCCACCCATGGGCTTCAAGCCCCTGCCACCTTCCGTGGCCTCACAGAAGGTCGGGGCACTCGACGTGCCGGCCACGTTCCCCCCGGAGTTCGACTGGCGCGACGCGGGGATTATCACGGCGCCCAAGGATCAGCAGACGTGCGGGGCTTGCTGGGCATTCGCCGCCACGGGTTGCATGGAGGCGATGTGTCTGCTGGCCGGCGCCGGGGCGGGCATTGACCTCTCCGAGCAGTATCCGACTTCCTGTGATCGCTACGACCTGGGCTGGGGTGTGGTCAACGAAGGCTGCTGTGGGGGCACGGTCACCGTCTTCGAATTCCTCAAACTCAACGGCGCGATGACGGAGGCGTCCTTCGCGTGGGGCAACGGAGACCACCTCGGCGACCGAGACTGCGACGCCGCGCCGCGACAACCCGGCAACCTCTCAGGCGTGATGACCTGGGCCACGGTCCCCTGTCCGGCCTCGGGTCCGGAATTCTCGGGATGGCGGGTCGAGACGTGGACTCTGATATCGATAGGCATTCCCTCGGTGACACAGCTGAAGGCGGCCCTCATGGACGGCCCGGTTTGGCTGGGCTACTACGTCTACGGCGACTTCATGACCTACTGGTACTCGGGCGATCCCGCCGTGCCCTACGTGCACGCCTCCGGCGATTATCTGGGCGGCCACGCGGTGCTGCTCGTCGGGTACGACGATTCGAAGAGCGCCTGGATCGTGAAAAACAGCTGGGGCGTGACCGGTCCCCTCGGAAACGGCCTCTTCCTGATGCACTACAACAACAACTGCGATTTCGGCCTCAACGCCGCCTACATCACCGTCGCGGGAGAAGACACACCCGTCGACCGGACCACGTGGGGCAGCATTCGGGCGGCGTTCCGCACGGACGATTGACATCGCCAGTCCCCCGTTCGATCTGTCGACGCGCTACGTGTAGACGCGTTCCACACAGCTGCGAATCTCCGCCAGTGCTGCATAGACCCTCCGGCAGGCCGTCGGCACGCTCACACCGAGTTCATCGGCCAGCTCACTGAGCTGGCGTCCCTCGAGGAACCTCCGCCGCAGGACCTGGGCCGCTTCGGGCGAGGACTGCTCGAAGAGTCCCAGCGACAGGCGCACACAGACCGCCTCGGGCTCGGCGCGTGCCGGCTCGCCCCCCTTGGGCTGTAGTGCCAGCAGGCGTTCCAGCCGCTTTCGTCGCCTCTGGTGGGACACCCGCTTATGGCGCAGTATGCCCCAAAACCAGGCCAGAAACGCGTCGTCAGGATCCTGGGTCTCGGCCACGCGAAGACGGTCCATGCCTTCGAGCGCCGCCAGCAACGAGTCCTGGAACAGGTCCTCGGCGTCTTCGCGGCACAGTCCGCCGCTCAGCGCACGCCGCAGCCAGAGCGCGCGTACGCGCTCGACAGCCGCCCAGGGAATCGAGCGACCCTTCCGCTTCCCTTTCCCTTCTGTGCTCGCCTCTATGTATGCATCGAATGACATGCCGAACCTCGCTTTCTCTGAGTTTGACTCATCGAGGCCGGCAGGTTCGTCGTAGCTCGTGTCGCGAGATGTGTGTCGCGATTGCCTCAAGCTCGCTCTGAGAAACCTGCCCTGCGCGTCACCCCTCCGAGGAGTTGCTGCCTTGGCAGCGGGTCTGCGCTGTAGGGTCGATGCCTACAGGAGAGACCGCTCCATGGGAATGACCGCAGATTCGGGTAGCTGACCAAGCCTGATGCGGGGTGCAGTCCTCGAATCGGACTGCTGCAGGTGGGAGCTACGCGCCCGCCGGCATCCGAACCGCAAGCCGCTGGCCTACGCCAATCGTCATGGCGTAGGTGCCGATAGTCCACGGCTGTCCGGTGTGGACAATGCCGATACAATTGGACCTGTCGGCGAGACGGCCGAAGCCTCCGTAGCAGCCGGGAATCCGGCCCCTACACGGGGTCCCCTGTAGCGTTCGGATGCGGAGCATGACCGTAGCCTCACAATAGAAGGGTAGCGAAAGGACGCTCCTTGTTTCATACGTAGTTTCGCCCTCGGGGGGTGCTTTTTTCAATCCTTTTCTTGGTGGGTCGGAGATGCGGCGATTCGCCACCGGGTGGGTCGCAGCGGGTGAAGAAGAGCGGCTCGCCGACATCCGCGCGTCCGGCGCCGCCCCGGCCGAAGATGACGGCTCCTCCGAGCAGGGCTGCCGCCGCCACGGAGGCCACGACAAGGCAGATCCAGAGCGAGCTGGTCATGTCCCCCATCTCCTCTGTCCGTCGATCTCGGAGTCCGTCTCACCCCCGGGGGTCAGAAAGGTGCGGGGGTCTTCGAAGGCCGCTTCGAAGAGGCGCGACACGTCGACGCTCTCGCCGGTGGGCATGGACATCGTCCGTACCGAGCACTCGATGCGCCATCCCGGGGTCTCCCCGCCGGCGCCGATCAACTCGCCCTCGATGGCCTCCTGCAGGCGCTGCACGAAGGCGGCCGCGCCGCGGCGCGTCTCGTGACTGAGGAGCACGGCTGCACGGCACGCATCGGGAAAGCAGATGAGGTCGCCGCTCCGGACTCGCTGGTCGAACAGTTCGCAGAAGCGTTTCCACAGCGCTTGGTGATCGCGGCTCCCCGGCTGCCCGGCGAGTTGGAAGGTCACCAGACTCACCGGACTCGAGAAGCGAATGCTGCTGTGCAGGCTGAGAGAGAGGGCCTGCTGGAACGTGCCGACATCCAGGATGTGGCTGCGCGCCCTCTGCAAGAGCACCTCCATCAGGTGCTCCTCGAGGCCGGTCTGGAAAATGTGCAGGCGCATCTGCGCGGCCACCTGGACCTTGTAGACCATCTCCGCCATGTCGAACGGGAAGTAGACGAAATCGCTCGCGCCATTGAGATACGCGCGGACCCGCTCGGAGTGCCGGCGCGTGGCGCGGGAGACGAGTAGGATCGGCATGCCGTAGCGCCCCTGACGCAGCGCGCGACTTATGGCGAATCCGGAGAGCCGCGGCAAGGCGGTCTCGACAACCATGGCATCCGGCTTCCAGGTCACGGCTCGCGAAAGGGCCTCGACGCCATCCCCCACGATCTTCGTCTCGACGGTGCGCTGCAGCAGCCCCGCCAGCGGCTTGAACAGGTCTGTGTCCTCGCTGGCCAGCAGGATACGAGGGGGCGTGGTGGGGACCGGCGTCTGGCCGGGCTGCGACGGACTCTCTCCGACCGCGGCCGGAATCAGCCCGGCACCGCCGACGATCTCATAGTACAGCTCACTCCCATTGGGGGTCATCTGCCGCGCCTTCTCGATCGTGAGGCGATAGGTGCCCCGTGGGGCCGTATCGGACGAGAACCAACCGCGACGCGATCGGTCGAGCGCGATCGTAGCCCAGCAATGATCGCGCAAGCGCTCCGCTGCAGCCCGGTTGCGCTTCCACGCCCTGCGGCTCGCGAGGAGCAGCACGCTCCAGCCACACTCGGCGAGGGTCGAGAGAAACTCGGCAAGGATGTCCGCGGTGCCGCGTCCGCGCATGCGCAGCAGGGGATCCAGTGGGTCGAACACCACAGCCCGCCCGGCAACACCGTCCGGACGGCACGCGTCGATGCGTTCCAACAGCGGCTGGGGTCCGTAGGCTTCCAGCTGCTTCGAGACACTGCGGTTGAAGCGACAGACGACGAGCTGCCCACTGCGCCAGGGCTCATCCAGCGAGAGGCCCAGCGTGGCGGCCTGCTCGAGGAGTTCCGAGGCGCGACTCGTTGTCACGTACAGGACGGCTTGCCCCGCCCGAACCCAGGCGTGAGCCATCTGGATCGCGAGGACGCTCTTCCCCACACCCGAGGCGCCGTGGAAGAGGTAGGCGCGACCGGGCAGAACGCCCCCGAGAACGCTGTTCATGAGCGGAATCTGGATCGATCGGGCCATGTCTGTCTCCGCTGCCTCATCGCCGCGGCCCACCGGGCGCCAGTGCCCGCGGCCAACCTCCCAATCTTCACTGTCCCATGCCTTTCCCCGATTGATCGGTCAGCCGGAGCCGCATCTGCAGGGCGGATCCTTGCCTGCGCGCCTACCCCCGCCTATGCTGCCGGCGATGAAGCTCGTACTCGCCAGCACGTCGCCCTACCGCCGGGCGCTCATGGAGCGGCTCGGCCTCACCTACGAGGCCGTCGCACCGCGCTTCGTGGAGAAGACCACGGAGGAGATTCCCGATCCCCGCGCGCTGGTGCAGGAAAACGCCGTGGGCAAGGCTCGCAGCCTGGTTGCGGACCACCCCGAGCAGTTGATCATCGGCAGCGATCAGGTGGTCGCCTGCGAGGGTGAGGTCTTCACGAAGCCCGGGTCACATGAACGGGCCGTCGCTCAGCTCTTGCGCCTGGCAGGAGCTGAGCACGAGCTCCTGACCGCAGTCGCCGTGCTGGTCCCCGGCGGCGAGCGCGCGGCGAAGGTCGCGCTGGTCGAGAACCGCCTTCGCATGCGCGCCCTGACCCCGGCCGATGCCGAGGCCTACGTACGCCTCGAGCAGCCGCTGGGTTGCGCGGGCGCTTACAAGTTCGAGCAGCTCGGCATCGCCCTCTTCGATCACGTGCGGGGCGACGACCCGACCGCGATCGTCGGTCTGCCCTTGATCGCGCTCCTGCGCTTGCTCAGGCAACACGGCGTCGATCCGTTGCGGCGCGGGGAGGCCTCTTGAAGCTCGTCGCCGTCGACTGGATGATCATCGGCACCTACGCGCTGCTGATGTTGTCGGCGGGGATCTACTTCTCGCGCCGCGCTTCGCGCTCGGTCACCGACTACTTCATCTCCGGGCGGAAACTGGCCTGGTGGGTCGCCGGGACCTCCATGGTCGCCACCACGTTCGCCGCCGACACCCCCCTCTTCGTCACGGCCATCGTGCGCACCGAGGGGGTCGCCGGCAACTGGATCTGGTTCAACTTCGCGATCAGCCACGCGCTGACGACCTTCTTCCTGGCCACGTTGTGGCGTCGCGCGCGGATCCTCACGGATGTCGAGTTGTGCGAACTGCGGTACTCAGGGGAGCCCGGCAGGCGACTGCGGCTCTTCAAGGGCGCTCTCTTCGCATTCGTGACGAACAGCGTCGTCTTGGGGTGGGTGCTCCTCGCCATGGCGACGATCTGCGAAGAGATCCTGGGGCTGCCCAAGCTCCAGACCTTGCTGGTCGCGGTCGTGCTCGCCACGCTCTACGCAACGCTGGCCGGTCTCTGGGGCGTCGTGGCGACGGATCTCATCCAGTTTGCGGCGGCGATGCTGGGGTCGATCGTTCTGATGATCAAGGCGATAGACCACATGGGGGGCGTTGAAGCGCTGGCTGTGCAGCTGCCGGGTCTCCTCGCGGAGAACGGGACCCGGGCCATGGAGATCCTCCCACCTCTGTTCACCGGGGGATCAGCCGCGGCTATCGCGGCCGGCACCATGGGCGGATTCCTCACCGCGATCGGCGTGCAATGGTGGTCGTGGAAGTACTCCGACGGCGGCGGCGTGCTCATCCAGCGGATGGCGGCGACCAAGAACGAGCGGCACTCGCTGCTCGCGATGCTCTGGTTCACCTTCGCGAACTACGTCGTGCGCCCCTGGCCGTGGTTCATGGTGGCCCTGGTGTCGCTGATCGTGCTTCCCGAATTGACCGATCACAAGGCGGCCTACCCGCGCATGATGGCGCTCTTCCTGGGACCCGGCTGGCTCGGGCTCATGATGGCCGCGATTCTCGCCGCGTTCATGTCGACGGTCGACACGCACATCAACCTGGCCGCGTCGTACTTCGTCAACGACATCTACCGCCGCTTCCTGCGACCGGCGGCCACCGAACGGCACTACGTCAGGATCGCGAGACTCTCTAGCGTCATGTTCCTCTGCTTGGGCGGGCTCGTCGCGCTCTTCAGTCATAGCATCGTGGCACTTTTCGTCTTCCTGCTGCAGCTGGTCGCGGGCGCCGGTGTGGTCTTCCTGTTGCGATGGTTCTGGTGGCGCATCAACGCGTGGAGCGAGATCAGCGCGATGCTGTCGAGCTTGACCGTGGCGACACTGCTCAATCTCGCGAACAAACACGCGTGGCTCGGGCACACCTTCGCCGCGTGGGAGATCTTCATCCTCAACGTGGGGCTTTCGGGCGCGGTCTGGATCACGGTCACGCTGATCACCCGGCCGACGGAACCCGAGCATCTCCTCGCCTTCTACCGCCGCGTGCGCCCCAGCGGCTTCTGGGGTCCGGTGGCGCGAGCCGACGAGGGCCGCGCTCCGCAAGTGCCCTCGTGGCAGCCGCGACGCCGGCTGGAGTGCTTTCTCCTCACCGTGGTGTCCGTCTACGCCGGTCTCATCGGGCTCGGGTACCTCCTGTACGCACGCTGGTCCGCGGCGGGCGTCCTCTGCGGGGTTGGGTTCCTGGCCCTCTTGCGTGTAGGCTGGAACCTGCGGCCGCGAAAGGACGCGGCCGCGTAGGCCGGCACCGATCCGGGGCCCGAGGTCGTCGGATGGCACGCTTCGATCCCAAACAGCTCGAGCAGTTCTGGCGCGAACAGAATCCTCGGCGCCGCGCACTGCGCGAAAGACTCGCTCGCCGGCGTCTCCCGTATGGCGTCGCCGTCTGGAATCTCACCAAGGGCTGGAAT
The DNA here is from genome assembly GCA_030601305.1 of Candidatus Eiseniibacteriota bacterium. Lineage (GTDB taxonomy): Bacteria > Eisenbacteria > RBG-16-71-46 > CAIMUX01 > WJJG01 > JAUVTV01. The sequence goes on from JAUVTV010000013.1 coordinate 16,058, forward strand.
ATCGGCAACCTGATCCGCACGGCGAACGCGTTCCTCTGCGGCGAAATCGTCCTCGTGGGCAGTGAGGAGTTCGACGACACGGGGAGCGGCGGCATCTATCGCTTCGAGCGGATGCACCACGAGCCGGATATCGGTCGCTTCCACCAGTACGCGGCGCGCGAAGGCTACGAGATCATCGCCGTGGAGATCGGCCAGGATGCGGTTCCGCTCCAGCAGTTTCGGTATCCGTCCAAGCCTCTCTTCCTCTTGGGCAGCGAGCTCAAAGGCTTGGACTCGGAGTTGATCGCCCTCGCGCCGCACCGCGTCATGATCCCGCAGTACGGTCTGATCCCGTGTCTCAACGTGAACGTCACCTGCAGCATTCTGCTGTACGACTACGTCACGCGCACATTCCCCGATCTGGAGCCGGTGCCGGTCGAGGGAGCCAAGTTCAAGATTGACCCGGGGAGCGGTCAAGACTAGCAACCCGTGGCAGAAGTCATCCGGGCTGCGAGGTGCGTTTGCGCATCCCCCACCGCCCCGAGGCCGTGCAAGATGCAATCCCCGCCGCCGCGCGCGTACGACCATACACGACGCGCATGACACAACCTTCTGTCTGGCAGGACCTTGCCCTGCCGGGTATCATGCGGGTCGACCGAGGCCGGTGGCACCCTTCTTGTCCTTCTTTGCACGTGGCGGGTCATGCCCGCCGCCCTAAGGGCAGAGGGAGGAACTGTGGGGCGCTGTGTCGAAGAGGAGCTGACCCGCGAGCTCACCCAGGCGCTTGCCGCGTTGCGTGCCGCCGAGCGTCGGTGCACGCACCTGGAAGAGCAGCTCGCCGGACGAGGGCGCGAGAGCGATCTTCTGCTCCGCCTGCTTCGCGAACGCAGCCCCGAGGGCCCCGATCAGCTCAGCTTCGAGACCGCCCTGTCCGCCGTGGTCGAGCAGGGCCCCCCCGGCATCATCCTGGTCAACATCCTCGGCGCCGAGATGCATCGCGCCGCGGGTTCGCTGCCCAAGATCAGCGCGGATGCGCTGCTGGCACAGGCGTTGCCCTGGGAAGAAATCGGCCTGCATCTGCTCTCGGCCCTGCTCGAGAAGCCCGGCAGCACCGTTCACCTCGCACCCGGCGGGTTGCCCGAGCTGGAGCAAGCCTGTGGCCAGCCGCTCGCGATACACTGCGCACCCATCGACGTGGGACGTCGCACCCTGGGCTTCGTCGCTCTTCTGACCGCGGTCGATGCGAGCGCCGGGACGCTGCCCGGGGACAATATCCTCTGTGGTCTTGCTCACCACATCGCGCTTCGGCTCGGGGAGGTGCAGCTGAGGTCGGAGCTGCAGGGATTCGTCTTCAGCACGGTCAAGAGCCTGGTGGCAGCGGTCGACGCGAAGGATCCATACACCCGCGGTCACTCGGAACGCGTCCACTACCTGGCGTTGCGCACCGGCGAGCAGCTCGGCCTGGGCGCCGAGGAACTGCGGAGCCTGAGCTGGGCCGCGCTTCTCCACGACATCGGCAAGATCGCCATCCCAAACGCGATCCTCTGCAAGCCGGCGAAGCTGACCAGCGAGGAGTGGGACATCATCCGCACACACCCGGACCGGGGCTGTCGCGTGATCGAGCCGATCCCGCAGCTGGCGGACTCCCTCCCCGGCATCCGCCACCATCACGAGCGCTGGGATGGCACCGGCTACCCTGCGGGGCTCGCCCAGGAGTCCATCCCGCTGCAGGCGCGGATCATCGCCGCCGCCGACGCCTTCGATGCGATCACCTCCGAACGCGCCTACGTCAACGCCAGTACGTGCGAGAAGGCGCTGGAGATCCTCGACACCAATGCCTGCGCGCAGTTCGATCCCGCCATCGTGGTGGTCGTTCGATCGGTTGTCGAGCACGAGGTGGCGCAACACAGCCTGGCTTTCCAGCCTCAGCGCGATCTAGGGCCCACCGGTCGGCGAGCGGCCTGACGGCACCCCACAGGGCTTGTCGCCGTGCGTCGCGGGCCCCTACCATGAGGGCATGCTGCCCATCGCGGACAACCCGCCGCTGCGCCGCTTCTACTGGCGCTGGGAAAAGGCCTTGGATGCGGTCGTCCCCGAGTGCGGCGCACGCATCCTGTGCGCGCTCTCGGGCGGTTGCGATTCCACGGTCCTCGCCTGGCTCCTGCTCGAATCCACCCGGCGCGGAAAATGTCAGCTCACCCTCGGTCACGTGAATCATCAGCTGCGCCCCGAGGCGGACGCCGACGAGCAACACGTCCGCGAGCTGGCCGCGACCTGGGGTGTGCCGCTGCACACCCGCCGCGTCTCGGTGGTCGCGGGGTCAGTAGAGCAGGGATGGTCTCAGGAGCAGTCGGCCCGGGAGGAGCGCTACCGGGCGCTCGAGGATCTCGCTTCCGAGGCCGATTGCGCCCTTGTCGCCGTCGCCCACCAGATGGACGACCAGGCCGAGACCGTGCTCCTGCGTCTGCTGCGGGGGACCGGCCCCGGCGGCCTGGGCGCCATGCGTCCGCGCACCCAGCTGGCGGCGCGGCCCGGCATCGTCCTCATCCGTCCCCTGCTGGGTTTCCGGGCGCGCGAGCTGCGTGAAATCGCGCGCCAAGCGGGACTGCGCTCTGTCGAGGACCGCTCCAACGAGGACCCCAAGCACCTGCGCAATCGCATCCGCCATCAGCTGATGCCGCACCTGGCCGCCGAGTACAACCCCCGCATTGTCGAGTCGCTCGCGGCGCTGGCCGCGTGGCAGCAGAAGGAAGACGATCGCGTGGCGCAGGCAGCGGAAGGGATCTACCGGGTCGTTCGGGTGGTACCAGGGGAGCAGAGCGAGCACACGGTTGCGCTGGATGCGCATGCGCTGGCCGCGCACCCCGAGGCGTTGGTCACACGCGTGCTTTGGCTCGCCTATCAGGACCTCGCCGGTCGGTGGAGTTCGCTGGCCGGCAACCACATGCAGGCGTTGCTGCGGCTGGTCGCCAAAGAGGGCGCGGGAGCGGCCGCGGGATCGCGGGATGTGCGCTGCGAGGTTCACCTGCCCCGCCAAGTGCGGGCGGTTCTTGCCGGCCGTCACGTGATCTTCCAGTTCCATGAGGCGCGCCGGGCACCAAAAGGTGTAACGTAAGAAAGCACTTGATGGTACCGGAGGGGCTCCCTAGACTCACTGGTCCGGGAGTTGGACGGGCTGTGTCCGCAAGGATGAGGCATGCTGGATTCGGCACTGAAACTGCAGCGCGGGGATGAGTTCCGACTCAGTGACGGGGTCGGCCATGTGTTGTACACCGCCGGGGACGTCCGCGAGCGCACCCAGGAGCTGGGCAGGCAGCTTGCCGAGGACTACGCCGGTAAGGTCCCCGTGCTGGTTGCCATGCTGCGCGGCGGGTTCGTCTTCCAGTGCGATCTGGCCCGCGCCGCAGCGATCCCCCAGGAGGTCGATTTCCTATCGGTGTCGCGTTTCAATTCCGAAGAGAAAGGACGGACGGCTGTCAAGGTGCTCCACGACTTGCGCTCCGACATCCGCGGGCGTGACATCGTCGTCGTCGAAGGGATTCGCACCGGGAGCACCAAGATGGAGTACGTGCGGACGTTCCTCACGCTGCACGAGCCGGCATCGATCCGGTTCGCGGCGCTGGTCTGCCACCCTCGGGCGGGTGATGGCAGCGTCCCGCTGCAATACAAGGGCTTCGACATTGGCGAGGAGTTCGTGATCGGCTGCGGCCTCGACTATCAGGAACGCTACCGCAACCTCCCTCTCATCGCGGCCTTCACACCTCCGACCAAGGCCTAGGTGCGCCGCTGGCGGGCGTCCTTTGCGCAGCGCGGACACGTGCGGAAGGGCTGAATGAAAAGGTACTGGCAAGATCCTCCGGCAAGGAGCGCGCGCACATCCGAATGGCGGATGTCCAGCGGTGACAACGGTGACCCGGAGCAGCAGCAGCGGGATTCCTTCGCGGATGACCCGCCCGAAGGACGCGCGCCGAAGCCGCCGTCGCGGGGCCGTGGGGGCCGGGGATCGGGCCGTCCCGGCCTGCCGCCAGCCGGGCGCTCGTTCCGCACCCTCAGCATCTGGCTGCTCGTGGCGATGGCCGGCTTCGTGCTCATCCAGCAGATCTTCAGTGCCCAGAGCCGGGGTCGCGAGGTCGACTACACCGACTTCTGGAGAGCCATCGAAGAGCAGCGCGTGGAAGAGGTCACCATCGTCAATCGCGAGGTGACCGGCAAGTTTCGCGATGCGCCCGACGGTGAGCTGATCCGCTTCCACACCTACCTGCCGACGACCAACGACGAGGCGCTGCTCAATCTGCTCCGCGGCGGGCAGACGGGAACGGGCGTCGAGGGACAGCGGCGGCCGGCCGTCAGGATCCGCTCCAAGCCGGACCCGACACCGTGGTTCAGCGTCTTCCTCACGTGGTTGCCGTTCCTGCTCCTCATCGGGCTCTGGTTCTTCTTCATCCGGCAGATGCAAGCCGGCGGATCGGCCGCGCTCAAGTTCGGCAAGAGCAAGGCCAAGCTGCTCCACGAGAACACGGTTCAGGCCACCTTCGATGACGTGGCCGGCGTCGACGAGGCCAAGCAGGAGCTCCAGGAGATCATCGAGTTTCTCAAGGAGCCGCACAAGTTCCGTCGGCTGGGCGGCAAGATACCCAAGGGCGTGTTGCTGGTCGGTCCACCCGGTACGGGCAAGACGCTGCTCGCGCGCGCGGTGGCCGGCGAGGCCGGCGTTCCGTTCTTCAGCATCAGCGGTAGCGATTTCGTCGAGATGTTCGTGGGTGTCGGCGCGGCACGTGTACGTGACCTGTTCGAACAGGGCAAGCGCAGCGCACCGTGCATCGTGTTCGTCGACGAGCTCGATGCCGTCGGTCGCCAGCGCGGGGCCGGTCTCGGCGGCGGGCACGACGAGCGCGAGCAGACGCTCAACCAGCTCCTCGTCGAGATGGACGGTTTCGACTCCAATGAGGGCGTCATCATGCTGTCGGCCACCAACCGGCCCGATGTGCTCGATCCGGCCCTCCTGCGCCCCGGGCGCTTCGACCGCCAGGTGGTGGTCGATCGCCCGGATGTCCGCGGCCGCGAGGGGATCCTGCGCGTGCACACGCGCAACAAGCCGCTCGCTGCGGACGTCGATCTGACGGTCCTGGCGCGGGGCACGCCGGGGCTCGCCGGCGCCGATCTCGAGAACCTGCTCAACGAGGGCGCGCTGCTCGCCGCGCGCCGCGACCAGGACGAGATCACCATGAGCGACCTGGAGGAAGCGAAGGACAAGGTGATGATGGGCACCGAACGGCGCAGCCTGATCATCCCCCCGAAGGAGAAGCGCATCACCGCCTTCCACGAGGCCGGTCACGCCATCGTCGCCTGGTTCCTGCCGGAGACCGATCCGGTACACAAGGTGACGGTCATCCCTCGCGGGAGCGCGCTGGGTCTCACCCACTGGTTGCCCGAGGACGACCGGCACGTCTACGGACAGGAGTATCTCGAGCAGACCATGGCGGCGATCTTGGGGGGCCGCGCAGCTGAGCAGATCTACTTCGGCCGCATCACCAACGGTGCGGCAAACGACATCAGCCGCGCCACCGAGATCGCCCGCAAGATGGTGTGCGAGTGGGGCATGAGCGAACGAATGGGACCCGTGCAGTTCGGCAAGCGCGACGAACTGATCTTCCTCGGCAGGGAGATCTCGCAGCAGAAAGACTTCAGTGAGAGCACCGCAAGGATGATCGACGAAGAGGTGGACCGGATCGTCAAGCAGGCACACGAGACCGCGATGAAGATCCTGACCGACAGAAAGGACCGCCTGGAGGCCGTGGCCGAGGCGCTGCTCGAGCGCGAGATCCTCGATCGCGGGGACATCGGCAAGCTCCTGAATGACGGCGGCAACGCGCCGGACGACACCGAGAAGAAGACCCCTCCCGACACCCAAGAGACATGATCCGCAGGCGACACCTGCCCCTCCTCCTCGGTGACCAGACGGTCACCCTGGGCGCGCGCACGCTCATCATGGGCGTGCTCAATTGCACGCCCGACTCCTTCTCCGACGGCGGCCGATACGCCGACCCGCAGGCCGCCCTGCGCCGCTACCACCAGATGGTCGCCGATGGCGCCGACTGGATCGACGTCGGCGGCGAGAGCACGCGCCCTGGCGCCGAGCCGGTGTCTGCCGCGGAGGAGTGGCGCCGAATCGAACCGGTGATCACCGCTGCGCGCGCGGCCGGCCACCCCGTTCCGCTCTCGGTGGACACCACCAAGTACGACGTGGCCGCCCGCGCTCTCGACCGCGGCGTAATGCTGATCAACGACGTCAGCGCGCTGGATGTCGAGCCGCGTCTCGCGGATCTGGCCGCCCGCTATCGCGCCGGGTTGGTTCTGATGCACATGCGCGGCCGTCCGCGCACGATGCAAGAGAGGCCCGTCTACGCCGACGTCGTCGCCGAGATCGGCACACGGCTCCGGGCGGCCATGGCGCTTGCCGAGGAGCGCGGGGTCCGATCGGAGCAGATCATCGTTGATCCCGGCATCGGTTTCGGAAAGACTGTGGATCACAACCTGGAGATCCTGCGGCGCCTCGAGGCGCTTGCCGATCTCGAGCGACCCCTGCTCATCGGTTGCTCGCGAAAGAGCCTGATTGGTACCGTCTTGGACCTGCCGGTGGACGAAAGGCTCGAGGGGACCCTCGCGCTGCACACCGCGGCCGTCCTGGCCGGGGCACACATCGCGAGGGTGCACGACGTGCGCGCTCACGTGCGCGCGCTTGCCATGGCCGACGCCTTGCTGGCCGCGAGGTGAGGCCGGAGGGCGAATGTCGCTTCCGTTTCAGATCGAGTGGATCCGGGACGCAATCGATATCCTCGTCGTCGCCTTCCTCTTCTACCGGCTGCTCATCCTCGTGCGCGGCACGCGCTCTTTCCAGATGTTCTTCGGGCTGATCACGCTCGTCGCGCTGGCGGTCCTCGCCGAGTGGTTGCGCCTCTCCACGCTCAACTGGCTGATCGACAACCTGCGCACGGTGTGGCTCATCGCCTTCATCATCATCTTCCAGCCGGAGCTGCGGAAAGCGCTGGGCCAGATCACCGAGAGCCGTCTGTTCAACCGCCTCGTGCAGGTCGGCGAGTTCGGCTACGTGGCCGAGGTGCAGAGTGCCGCCGAGCGCATGAGCCGTAAGGGTCTCGGCGCCCTCGTGGTGATCGAGCGCAATGTGGGGCTCAAGGACTTCGTCGAGACGGGCACGAAGGTCGAGGCCACGGTCTCCGCCGAGCTGATCGAGACGGTCTTCACCCCCCCCTCGCCGCTGCACGACGGTGCCGTCATTCTGCAGGGCAACCAGCTCGTCGCCGCCGGCTGCATTCTGCCGCTTTCCGCCAACCCGGACCTGGAGAAGCGCCTCGGTATGCGGCATCGGGCAGCGGTAGGGCTCACCGAGGTGACGGATGCCGTCGTCCTCGTGGTATCCGAGGAGTCGCGGGAGATCTCCATTGCCGAAGCGGGGGGGCTCGAACGCGATCTCGACATGGGCGACCTGAAGAGCCGCCTGAGTGCCCTGCTCATGGCCAAGCGCCGCAAGGGAAAGGGTCGCGGGCGTCGCGAGGTCGCCGAGGCGAAGGGGACCCATTAGGCATGGGGGACAATCACCTCTTCACCCGGTGCCCCGCTTGTGGGGCGCGCAATCGCATTCCCATGGAGCGGGCCGCCCAGGTGGGACGCTGCGGGCGCTGCCGCGAAGCGCTTCCCGCCCGCGACTTCTACGCCGAGACCCCCATTAACGTCAGCGAACTCAAGTTCGACACGATCACTCGCCTCAGTCCTCACCCGGTGCTGGTGGATTTCTGGGCGGCGTGGTGTGCCCCGTGCAAGCAGCTCGCCCCCGTGCTCGATCAGCTCGCCGCCGAGCTGGGCGGACGGCTTCTGGTGGTCAAGGTCAACACCGAGGAGGCGCCCACGACCGCCGCCCGCTTCGGGGTGCGGGCGATTCCGACGCTCGTCCTGCTGCGCAGCGGGATCGAGGTCGATCGCATCACCGGTGCACTCTCGCTTCCCGCGCTTCGCCAGCGCGTGCTGACCTTCTTGAACTAGCCCGGAGTTCTCACCACGGCTCGTCACGAGGCAGCGGAGATACCGGTGATGGCAAGGAATGCGATAGAGGCGACCGCAGACGTACCCGTAGGTACGGCGAGGATCGCTGACCGAGCATGACGCAGCTAGCGCCGGCAGATACGCTGCCGCAGTAGAGGTGTGGTGAGAATTCCGGGCTAGCCGCCCGGATGACTTCTGCCACGAGCCTGCCAGGGCGGAT
>JAUVTV010000091.1 GCA_030601305.1 Candidatus Eiseniibacteriota bacterium
AGCGAGACTCACCCGTTGGCCGAGGCTCCGCTGAGTCACCACGCGGATCCCCGCACCGCGCCGTAGCCCAGGCCCGCCGCGCGTCGCCTTGCGGTAGAGGAAGAGCACGGCCCCGAGAATGCCGAGCACCATGCCCAATCCGAGGGCCACGCGGACGAGCATGGCCCCCGGCGAGAGCGAAACCTGGTTGGGTATGCCTCCCAGAGGAGACGCCGAGGCTTGCGCGTCATCCGCCAGCGCACACAGCGGAGCGATCGCGAGCAAGAGCAACCCGAATCCGGCGGCAACCATCTTCACGCGGTTGTGCCCGCGCTTCGTCCAGCACCTCACGATTCGTTCCCTCCCAAGCAGCGGATGCGCTCTTCGGGTGAGATCAGCGACGTGACTCGGACACCGAAGTGATCCTCGATCACCACGACCTCGCCGCGCGCCACAAGGACGCCGTTGACGAGGATGTCCACGGGCTCGTTCGCCAAGCGCTTCAGCTCGATGATCGATCCGGGACCAAAGTCGAGGATCTCCTTGACCGCGATCTGGTTCCGACCCAGTTCCACGGTCACTGGGAGGTGAACGTCGAGGAGCATCTCGATGTTGGCCGGGGAGCCCCGCGGCTTCTGGCCGCTGAGCTGCCCGAACTCGACGGGTCGCGCCGCGCCGCCCTCTTCCCGATCGGCATCGAGCTCCCGAGCCGTGCTGCCCTCCCCGAAGGCTTCAGGGCCGACGCCCGGATCGATCTGATCCATGGCCGGTGGCCTGGATCCCGCGACGTCATCGGGCGCATCGCCCTCGCTGGAGGCTTCGCCGCCGTCTTCAGACACGGCCTGAATCTCCGGGGAAACGTCCTCACCCTCGGCGGGAGCGTCCTCACCCTCGGCGGGAGCCTGGGCACCATCGGATGGAGGATCTCCACCCGCGGCTGGCTCGGCGCCGGGAGCACCGGCCTTCAGCTTCTCCTGAGCGTCGTCACCGCCGCCGGAGAGGTCACTGATCTCGTCCCCGCTCATTGCCCGTTTGGGTTCCTGAGCATCGCCCATCATCGATATCTCCTCCCTCGACTTCCCTGATTCGTCCCACGATCTCTACGGCGATTCGCTTGCCGCTTCGTCCGGGTCTCCCGAAGAACTTGCGGATACCGCCGACGTCGATCTCCACCGGATCGTGCACGGAACCATCCAGACGGATGACGTCCCCCTTGCGCAACCTCACGAATTCCCCGACGGTCACGCTCCCTTGGCCCAGTCGGGCGCCGACGTTCACGTACCCTTCCTCGATGCTCTTCGCCAGCCACTCAGGTCCCTCGGCGATCTGGCCCACGCGGATCGCACGGCTGGCGAAAGCTCCCGCGTCGGCCTTGGTGAGCGCCGGTTCGAGCGCGACGAACGGGTAGCACAGCGTGATCGTCCCGTTCAGTGTCTGGGTTTTCAGCTCGAAGGTGATCAAGACGACCGTCTCCGGGTCGGGAAGCAGCTTGAGCAGGTTGGGTTGCTTCTCGAATCCCTCGATCTTCGGCGTGAACTTGACGACCTCCGACCAGATCTCGCGCAGCACGGTGAGCATCTGGCTGGCGATACGTGAGACGAGCGTCGTCTCGAGATGCGTCAGATCCCGGGCGTGATCGACATCGCTGCCCTGTCCGCCCAGGAGACGGTCCACGATGCTCAGCCCTAGCCCGGGGTTCATCTCGACGGCCCCCGATCCCTGGAGAGGCTCCATGGAGAACGGGAACACGCAGGTCACCTCGGGCAGACTCCGCACCCACTCCCCGTAGGTGAGCTGTTCGAGCGAGACGATCTCCATGTCCACCATCGTGCGCAGGTAGCCGGAGAGCACCCCGCTGAAGCGCATCAGGAAGGACTCGTGCAGTGCCTCGAGGAAGCGCATCTGATCCTTCGAGATACGGTTCGGGCGCCGGAAGTCGAACACCGAAACGCTGCGTTCAGCAGCTGGATGACCCGGCCCCTCCACCTGCTCGGTGGATTCCGCCTCGCTTTCCTCCTCGTCCGAAAACGAGGAAAGCAGGGCATCGACCTCGTCCTGTGAGAGAATGTTCGCCACCGATCACCTCATTGCAGCACGTAGTCCGTGAAATAGAGGTTCGAAACCTTGCCGGCGATGAGCATGGCGTTGAGCTCCTCGATGCACGAGAGCCGGATCTCTTCGCGCACCATCGGGTCGCCGATCTCATCGATGGTTCGCGCCGAGAACTTCCGGATGAACAGGTCGCGTACCTGCGCCCGTCGCGTCTCCAGCTCGGCGACGACCGTGGGGCCGTCACCCGTCTCCAGCGCGAAGCCCAGCCTGAGGAAGCGTTTCCCGCGTGTTCCGGCAGGGTTGATGATGATGTCGTCCACCATGTACTGGTCGCCGGGCGCCGCCGCGACCTCCGGGACATTCGTGTCCGCCGCCGTGCCGGTGACCTGAGCCTGCTCGACGGGCCCCAAGCTGGGACCGACCACGTCGGTGATGAGGAAGAAAGCACCTGCGGTCATGCCCCCCAGAGCCAGGATCCCGACACCGATGCGGACCAGCGCCTCGGGCACGAGCAGCTGGGAGATGATCGTCGGGCTCTTGCGTTCCGGTTTCGCCTCCGTGGCCTCTTCCGCACCCTCCTGCGCGCCTTCCTTCTCCGGGCTCTCAGCCGCCGCCGGCTTCTTCTCTTCTTCCCTGGCAGCCATGGGCTAACGCCTCCTGTCGGACCCTACGGCGCGGGGTGCGCTCACCGGGCGGACCCCGCGGGGAATTGACCTATCGGGTCATGTTGATCAGCTCGGAGAGCACCTCGTTGGACGAGGTGATCACCCGCGCGTTGGCCTGGAAACCGCGCTGCGCAATGATCATGTCCGTGAATTCCTTGGCGAGATCCACGTTGGCCTGCTCGAGCGCACCCGGCGTGATCCTTGTGTTGATGCCCTCACCGGACTTGCCGATCGTCGGCGATCCCGAGTTGGGGCTTTCCCTGTAGGCGTTGCCGCCGGTGCGCGTGAGGCCGATGGGGTTGGCAAACTCGGCGATCGCCAGCTGCGAGATCGGCCGGACGACGCTGTTCGAGAAGAAACCCATGATGCGGCCGCTTTCGTCGACGCTGAACCGCACGAAGGTCCCCTTGCTGTAACCGTTCTGCGAACTCTCCAGGCTCGAGCTGCCCCGCAGCATGGTGAGGCCGTCGAAGGCTCCGCGCGTTCCGGCGTCCAACTCGAGGCGGACGGGGCTTTCGGCGCCCGTGCCCGGATTGAAGAGGATGGCCGTCGGGACCGATCCGCCGGTCGCGTCGTAGACGAGCGCGTCCAGCGATCCGTCCGGGCGGAAGGCCACGCGGCCGGTGCCGCCCCCGAGGATCTCGGCCGTGCCGTCATTGACCTCGGCCTCCCAGGTGAACTCGTTGACCCCCTGCACGCGGGTGAACGTGAGCTCGACGGTGTGGGCGAAGCCGAGCGCGTCGTAGACGGTGGTCTCCTCCACGAACTGGCCGGCATCCCGGGCCGTCTGCAGGTCGCTGAACGCCAGTGCGGCGCTGAAGTTGCTTCGCGGCTCGCCCGTGGGATCGGTCGCCGACAGGTTCAGCGACTGGATTCCGGCGGAGGTCCCCATCTGATCGGGCGTCTCCACGAGAAGCCGTCCGTCACCGGTCACGGTCACGGTGATCCCGCTGATGTTCTCGGGCGAGTTGAGCGCGTCCTCGATGGCCGTGGCGAGATCGTCGAACGTGGTGCCTCCGGAAATCTCCAGGGTGGCACTCACCGAATTGCCCCCGACCACCGCGCCGACGTACACGGTATCCCCGTCGTAGACCAGCTCACCCATGCCGCTCTCCGACTGACGCAGGTCGACCAGCGCCGTGGCGGTGGTGACCATCTCGCCGGCCGTGTCGTAGAGCGTCGAGGTGTTCATGATGCTGCCCTGAGGTTCGGAATCGGCGTCCAGGTTGCCGCGGAGATTGACCCCCGTCGTCGCCCGCGCCGGCTCGACATCCTTGATCGGCAGGTAGATGTCCGAGAGCCGCGTGGAGTACGTCCCGGAGACGTGGTCGTACTCATACCCCTGGACGATGTGCCCGCTGCCCGGCGCGATCATGCGCCCGCGGGCATCCACCTGGAACGATCCGTCGCGCGTATAGAGGGTCGTCTCGCCGTCCCTGAGGACGAAGAGCCCGTTCCCCTGCACGGCCAGGTCGGTGTTGATCCCCGTCATCAGCAGACTGCCCTGCGTGTAGAGCTGGCTCACGCCGCTGGCCAGCGTCCCGGTACCCACGTGAATGGAGGCGGTCCCTCCATTGATATCCGTGGGCGCCGTCCCGGCCTGCTGCAGCTGGCCGAGCGTCTCCTGGAAGCTGACGCGACCGGCCTTGAAGCCGATCGTGTTGATGTTGGCGATGTTGTTGCCGATCACATCCATGCGGAGCATGTTGCCCGCCATCCCGGACACGGCCGAGTAGAGCGCTCGCATCATGACTCGTGGCCCCCCTCTTTCTTCCTGAGCACCCCACTGCTCATCTTGCGAGCATCCACTCGCCCGGTGCTCAGAATCGCAAACCTGAACAGCCGCGGGACACCGCGCCCCTCGGCCGAAACAACTACCCCTGACCCTCCGAGCTGTCGTGGCCGCCGCCCGCCGCCGCGGAGCTGTCGTCGCCACCGGAAGATCCGTCTTGGCTATCTCCCCACGTGGAGGCGACACCCAGCACCTCGATCAGCGCGCCGATCGGCACGAGCCTCCCGCCTACGCTGAAGAAGGCGGTCCCGTTCTCGTAGACGACGCTCTCCACGGTGCCCACCACGACCGTCAAGGTCGAGACGACCCCATCGGCCGCGTCGTGAGCGGTAACGGTGAAGCTGTAGTTCCCCTCCGGCACCTTGCGCCCCAAGCTGTCCAGACCGTCCCAGCCGATTTCGTGACGCTCAGCCTCGAGGCTCTGCATCTCGAGCGTACGCACGAGAGCCCCCCCGGCATCGAGGATGTCGACGGTGACCGTCTCGGCGTAGTCGGCCAGCAGGAAGCCCGCGCGGGGGACCTCCCCGTCAGAGACCTTGAAGGTGTCGCTGGCGATGACGACGCCACGCCCGACGAGGGCGGCGGCCATGCTGTTGTTGAGCGATTGAATCAACAGGTTCTGCTCGTCGAAGCGCGAGTTCATGTTCTGCATCTGCTCGAGCGAGCTGAATTGCGCGAGCTGCGCCACGAACTCGGTGTTGTCGATCGGGCTGAGGGGGTCCTGATAGCGCAGCTGGGTCACCAGCAAGCGCAGGAACTCCTCCTTGCCGAGAGACTCGCCCGCGGCCTGCGTGATGAAGGCCGGGTCGTACGAGTTGCCGATGATGGGTACATCCACGTCACTGATCTCCTCTGTTACACGCGTACGTCGACACGCATACGCCCGGGCGCTTCCCGCCCCCCGCGTTGCCGGCCGGTGGGCGCGGTCGTTTCGATGGATCGCCCGGCGGTCGTGTGGGAACGCCGGTGGTGCCGCCGCGGATCGGCCGCATTGCGCGCGCCGCCGCGTTCGCCATGGAACAAGGATCCCCCTCGGGCCTCGTCCTGGGTCCCCTGTGCGGGTTCCTCGGTCCCGGAGTCGGATGCGAGCGGCGCGCCTGCGGCACGCTGCGCCGCCCGGTTCGGAGCGGCCGCCTCGACGACGAGCCGCTCTACCCGCAGGCCCGCGCGGGCCAAGCGTTCGCGAATCTCGGGAACACCTTCGCGCAAGAGCGCCTCGACCTCCGGGAGTTCGGCCGTGATGCGGGCCGTTACGATCTGGCCCTCGGTTCGCAGGTGGATCCTGAGCCTCCCCAACTCGGGCGGATCGAGCGTGATCGTCGCCTCCCGGCGTCCGATGCGCACCGCCCGTCCCAACCAGTAGGCTGCCTGGGCGCGCACAGCGCTCGCCTTGGGCGCCGGCAGACCGGCCTCGGCCGGTGCCGGAGCCTCTGCGGCAACCGTGTGCGGTCCGCTCGCTGCGTTCGCGCTCCCCGGGGCGCCCGGGTTCGCCGCCACGGCGCCGGGGGTCCGCAGGTGAGGGGGCTGGGATGCAGGCTCATCCATGAGCGCCGCTTGCGGCCGCCACAAGAGACCCCCTTCGGGACTCCCGCTCCCTGGCCGCGCCGCGCCGTCCGCAATCGGCGGAAGCGCACGGGCACCCTCAACCCCCTCACCCTCGGACCCGCCGGATGCCGTCAGTGAAGCCCCCCGGGCAAGCGGCTTCGGCTGACCCCCTGACGAATCCAAGACCTGACTCAAACTCCTGTCGGGTGAGAGCCACCACGGCATCTGTTTGCGCAAAGGTGCGGCGACCCCCTTCGCTGCCGCGGCAAGCGCGGGCAACTCTCCCTCCACGCGCATGCGAACCGGACCGGGAATCAGCCGCGTGACCTCGTCGCGGGTGGCCACCGGTACTATCTGAGTGGACTTCGGCTTGGCCCCCAGCGCTGCCGCATCCCACCCCATATCCCCCAGGGTGGTGTGCAGCGCGACTGCTCGCCTGACGCTGCCAGACGGTGTGCCGGACGCTTCAACGGGCGTAGGGGTCTCGCCCCCCGGACCCGTTGCCGACTCCGACGCGCCGCCCCCATCCCGCGATCCCTGCAGCCCGAGTGCGGCCATCGGTATGACGTGGCTCAAGGCTTGCGGGCTTCGCGTGGCCTCGGCCGCCGGCTGCGCCGCGCCGTCCGCCCCCTTGCCGGCCGCTTCCTGCGGCCCGAGATGCCCGGCGACAGCCGAAGCACTCACGCGGTCAAACAGATCGCTCGGGCGGCCTTGAGCACTCGGTGCGGGCACGCCGCCGACGTGCGCTGCGCCGTTCCCCGTGTGTGCTGCCGGTGCCATGAATGGCTGCATGTTCCGACCTCTCAGCTCTCCGCGGAGGCTGCCCTCTGCGTAAGTCGTGCGACGCGACCCGGATCAAGATAGGCGACGATCTTCGCCGCCTGACGTTGGTTCAGCTTGGCGAACACCTGGGCGAACGTCCTCTCGTCGAGGTGCACCATGACGCGCGCGGCCACCTCGGGCTTCATGCTCGAGTAGACCTTCGCCAGAGAGGCGATGCGCGCCGTCGCCGCTTCTTCGGCCAGCTCGCGCTCGTCCTGCAACCGCTGCCGCGTGGCATCCAGTTCCTGGACCTGATCCTCGAGCATCGCGCGCTCCACGTGAATCTGCTCCCGCAGTGCCCGCAGCGAATCGAGCGTACTCGGGGACCCATCGCCGCCCAGCGCATCGGCGTCCAGCGGGGAGGTCAACGCAACGCCCCTTGCGGTCGCCTCGGGTACCGCCCGGTCGGCCTTGCCCTTGAGACGCGGCAGGATCCCGCGCTGTGCCACGCCGGTGACGAAGAGCATGACCAGCGTGATCACGAGGGCCGACGCGGCAAAGATGATCAGCATGCCGGCCAAGCCCGCCGCACCGCCCTCGCCACCCGGCACCGGCTGCTTGCCCGCGTGTGACATGCGTTTCAGCTGTTCCATCATCGGCTCGTTCCTCTCGCCCGCGGCCGCAAGTTCCGCGGCTCCTAGGCCGCCTTGCGCCCCCGCCAATTCCCCGTGGAAGCCGCCTCGTCCATCTGCTCGCGCTCTTCGCGCAGCAGTGCTTGCAGGAATTCGAGATACCGTCGCTCGCGCAGCCGCTCGAGAGCGCGGTGCTCCTTGCGCGCATCGGTGAGCCGCTCGCGATCCTTCTCGACCAGCGCGATCATGTCGGTCAGCCGCCGGAGCCGCTCGTCGCGCTTGCCACGCTGCGCGCCGGTGAAGCGCTCTTCGACGAGCAGTTCGTCGACGTCCAGGACACCGTCGCGCTGCGATGCATTCGTGATCTCATCGATGCTGCGATTCAAACTCATGATCTCCTCCTCCTGTACCCCCCTGGCCGTCTCGCTGGCGGCCAGCGCCAGACGCGCTGAATCGACCTGCGCCTGGCGAACCTTCTCCAACCCTCCGAGTGAGAATCGAAACGACTTCATGCCTGCGCTCCCGACTCAACCTCTTCGGTGGACCCGCCCGCGTCCGTGACCAGGCCCTCACGTGCGAGCTCACTCTCCCAGGCCAGTGCGGCCGGCGGGCGCGACGCGGCCGGTGCATGGGCGGCGCCGGGGTCCGCCGGCACAGCCTCCGTCTCCGCGCCCCGCGCTCTCAGACCACTCAGCGCCGCAGCCGTCTCCTCCCAGGAGGAGGCCTCTTCGGGACGCTGGCGGATGAAATCCTCGATCGCCGGCACGCGTGCGATGGCCTCGTCGACGTGCGGGTTGGAGCCGGCAACGTAGGCTCCCAGGTTGATCACGTCTTCGGATTCGGCGTAGACCGCCAACACGCGGCGGATCTCGTTCGCGGCCGCGAGATGCTCACTGGACACCACCTCCGGCATCACGCGGCTCACGCTGCCGAGCACGTCGACCGCCGGATAGAGGCCGCGCTGCGCCATGCGGCGGGAGAGCACGATGTGCCCGTCGAGCACGGAGCGGGCTGCGTCGCTGATGGGCTCGTTCATGTCGTCCGCCTCGACCAGCACGGCGAAGAGCCCCGTCGAGCTGCCGCGCGTCGTGGTCCCGATCCTCTCGAGAAGTCGCGGCAGGAGGGCGAAGACGGACGGCGGATACCCCTTGGTGGTCGGCGGCTCGCCGGCGGCCAGACCGATCTCACGCTGCGCCATGGCAACGCGCGTCAGGGAATCCATCATGAGCAGGGCGTCCTGGCCCTGCTCGCGGAAGTACTCGGCGATGGTCAGAGCAACCATGGCGCCCTTGATCCGAAGCAGCGCCGGCTGGTCCGAGGTCACCACGACGACCACCGACCGCCGGAGTCCGTCCCCGAGATCGCGCTCGAGGAACTCGCGCACCTCGCGGCCGCGTTCCCCCACCAGGGCGATGACGTTGCCATCGGCGCCCGCGTGCCGCGC
>JAUVTV010000213.1 GCA_030601305.1 Candidatus Eiseniibacteriota bacterium
CGCGCTGCTCCTCATCGCGCGCATTCTGACTCCGGCCGAGCTGGGTGCCCTTCTCGCCCGCGTCCACGACCAGGGGATGTCGGCGCTCGTCGAGTGCCATGATGCCGAGGGTCTGCACAAGGCCGTCGCGGCCGGCGTCACCACGATCGGGATCAACAACCGCAACTTGGGGACCCTCACCGTCTCGCTCGAGACGACGCGCCAGCTGGCTGCCGAGCTCCCGGCGGATGCGTGCACCGTTTCGGAAAGCGGCATCGACCGGCGCGATCAGATCGAGGAGCTGAGCGCACTCGGCATCGATGCGTTCCTGATCGGCGGCGCGCTGCTCAGCTCCGACGATCCCGGCGCCAAGCTTCGTGAACTCGGGGGGGTTCGCGATGCGTAGCGTGCGCGTGAAGATCTGCGGGATCACTTCCGCCGAGGATGCGCGCCGGTGTCATGCGCTCGGCGCCGACTACCTCGGTCTGATCTTCGCGGCCAGCCCGAGGCGCGTCACGGCAGCGCACGCCGCTGAGATCCGCGCCGCCGTGCCCGAGGCAAAGCTCGTCGGCGTCTTCGCGGACGCCGATCCGGATGAGATCGTCGCAACGGCCCATCGCGCGGGACTCGATCTGCTTCAGCTTCACGGATGCGAAACACCGCCTGCGTGCTCCGAACTCGCCTCCCGCGCGGGGCGTCCACTCATCAAGGTGTTCTGTCACGGCGAGCCGAGCGATCCACCGCTCTTGCGCGGCTATGCGGCCGCGAGCTACTTCCTCTTCGATCTGACGAAGGGGAATCCATGCGCGAGCGCGTCGCGCAAGGCACTGTGGACCGCGGCACGCCGGGCCGTGCGGGGCGGCTTCGACGTCTTCCTCGCCGGCAAGCTGAACGCGGACAACGTTCGGGACGCCGTCGCTAAGGTCTGCCCCTTCTGCATCGACGTCAGCAGCGGGGTCGAGAGCATGCCGGGCGTCAAGGACCTCGCCGAAGTGAGGCGTTTCATCATGGAGGCCAAGGGGTGCATCGGAATTCAGGCCTGAGCAAGGGGAGATTCGGCGCCTACGGGGGACAGTACGTCCCCGAGACGCTGATGGCGTGTCTCCTGGAACTCGAGGAGACCTACGCGGCGGCGCAAGCCGATGAGGGCTTCGGCGCCGAGTTCCGTCACCTCCTGTCCGTCTACTCCGGGCGGCCGACGGCGCTCTACCTCGCCGAGCGCTTGGGACGTTCGTTCGGGAACGGCGCGAAGGTGTATCTGAAGCGCGAGGATCTCAACCACACCGGGGCGCACAAGATCAACAACTGCCTCGGGCAGATGCTGCTCGCGCAGCGCATGGGCAAGACGCGCATCATCGGGGAGACCGGCGCGGGACAGCACGGCGTCGCGACGGCGACGGTGGCGGCGCGAGCTGGTCTGGACTGCACGATCTACATGGGCGAGGTCGACATGGAGCGGCAGCGGCCCAACGTGCTGCGCATGCAGCTCCTCGGAGCCAAGGTGGTGGCGGTCGCAACGGGCAGCCGCACGCTCAAGGATGCCACCAATGCCGCCATCCGCGACTGGGTGACGAATGTGAAGACCACGCACTACATCATCGGCTCCACCGTGGGCCCGCATCCCTACCCCACGATCGTTCGGGATTTCCAGCGGGTGATCGGGCGGGAAGCGCGCGCGCAGATCCTGGAAGCCGAGGGCCGCCTGCCGTCGCACATCGTCGCCTGCGTTGGCGGCGGATCGAATGCCATCGGCATCTTCTCCGCGTTCCTGGACGACGACGTGCGCCTCATCGGCGTCGAGGCGGGCGGCTCCACCGACGGTCATGCGGCCGCGCTCTGTGCCGGCAGTCCGGGAGTCCTCCACGGTTCGCTGAGCTACCTGCTGCAGGACGATGACGGTCAGGTGCGCCTCGCGCACTCGGTGGCGCCCGGCCTCGACTATCCCGGTGTGGGCCCCGAGCACAGCCACCTCAAGGACTCGGGGCGCGTGAGCTACGTGCAGGTCACCGATGCCCAGTCACTCGAAGCCTTCCACGATCTCGCCCGGCTCGAGGGCATCCTCCCGGCCTTGGAGCCGTGTCATGCCGTCGCTTTCACCAAGCTGCTCCTGGCCGACTCCGACCAGAATGCCAACCTGGTCGTGATCAATCTCTCCGGCCGCGGGGACAAGGATATCGAGAGCGTAGAGGAGATGCTCACGCGATGAGGCTGCTCGAAACCACTCAGCCGATGAAAGCCCGTGGGGAGAAGGCCCTCGTGCCCTTCTTCACCGCGGGCTACCCGGACGAGACCACCTTCTGCCAACTCGTCCGTACGGCCGCACAGGCCGGATGCCGCGTCATCGAGATCGGCATCCCCTTCTCCGATCCGATCGCCGACGGACCGGTCATCCAAGAATCCTCGCGCGTCGCACTCGCGA
>JAUVTV010000146.1 GCA_030601305.1 Candidatus Eiseniibacteriota bacterium
CCGCCTCGACGCGGGCCCAATAGAGATCGTTCGCCGTGTTATCAACGCTCGTCCAGCCCTGGAACTCGTTCGAGCCCGGACTCTCGAAGTCCCAGACCGCGTCCGCGGCCTGAATCGCGCGCCCGGTCCCGTCATCGCCACCGAACCAAATGGTATCGTCTCTCGCACCCGTAAACTCCGGGGTCGGGAGATCGTTGTATTCCCAGAATGACAGCGCCGGCCCATTTTGCTCGATGGCCTCGTCCTGGGGAGGAGCGGCCAGCGCCCCACCAGTCGCCATGAGCAAGATGGCCATCAACGCAAAACCCTTTCTCATCGTAAGCCTCCATGGTTGCTGAGCCCGGGGTCAGTCCGCCGCCCACCGGATTCGACTGCCTGCGGCGACCCTTGGCCCACCTGGGCATCGTTTCTCGAACCAAAGTGTGATCATCTCGATTCACGGCCAAAGATGCCGACACCGCTTGGCGCGGCACGAGGGTACATCGGTTCCCTAGCCGCCGAGACGATCCCAACCACCGAACCCGGGCATCACCTCCCCCCCGTAAAGCGCTCCGCCCCCCTCACAGAGATACGGTGGGGGGTACAGGAACAGAATTCCAACAGCCGCAGCGCACGACGTGGGGGTTGCCACACACCGGACCCTGCGCCTGGTTGACGCCGTCTCAATGAAGCTGTGCTTGCAGTCGCCTGGTTCCAATGCTGTCGCCACGCCAAAGATGCCCTGCCAGAAATGGGGGGATATCTCCTGGAAGATCCAAACTGCCCTTTGCCTCACATCTACAAATCCGAGGGGAGTATAGCAGTGCGCCCGAGAAGTGTCAAGGCAACCACAGGCAGGCAGATGCCGCCCCGGCTACCCGTTCCGACCCTCGCCGGGCGGTTGCCAGTCGCCCAGCGCCACGACGGCGGCGAGCGCCGCTCGCCAGACGGCCCCAAAGCTCGCCCCGGCCCCCAACGCGGCCTGACGGCAGGACTCGAACTCCGGCTTTCCCACCCAACTGCTCCCGCGCTGGGCCATCTTGACCGCGACGCGGCCGAAGGGAGTCTCGACGTCGGTCGTCGTCCGCTCGAGTTCCCGCCGCCATTCGACACGCCGGCGCACGCCGAGCGTCGTCGTGCTCCTGAGGAGCAGGTTGACGAGGTGCTCCTCCAGATCCGGGCGGCAGATCGCCGTGACCAGCGAGCCCAACCGACCCTTCTTCATCGTCACCGCCGTCACATAGACATCAAGTGCGCCTTTTTCCAGCAGTTCCGCCGTCCACACCGAGACTTCCTCGGGGGTGGCGTCGTCGACCTGGGCCTCGAGAACGACCACTGCTCCCCACTTTCCGGGACAGGTGCCTCCGGCTGGGTCGTCTCGCCAGCCCCAGTCGGGGATCGCCGAGAGTCCGCCCGTAGGCGATGCCTCGGCTCGCGGGGACCCGACGAAGAGCCGTGCCAGGTTGGGCACGTCCTCGAGCCCGCGTGTGCCGGCTCCGGTGCCCACCGCCTCCAGCACCATGGGGGGCGGAATCTCCCAGCAGCCGAGCGTCGTTGCCAGGGCCGCCCCGGTCGGGGTCGTGCGCTCGCCCTCGACGCCCGTCCAGCGAACCGGAACGCCGGAGAGCAGGTGGGCGGTGGCGGGGGCTGGAAGGGGAATCGTGCCGTGCGCGCCGCGGATCTCGCCGCGCCCGACGGGCAGTGGCGAGACATAGAGGCGGTCGATCGCGAGGTCGGTCAATCCCTGGCAGGTTGCGACCACATCCACCATGGCATCGACGGCGCCGACTTCGTGGAAGCGTACGGTCTCCACCGTCTTCCCGTGCGCGCGCGCCTCGCCCTCCGCCAGCCGGCGGAAGACGGCCACGGCCCGCTCGCGGACCGCGTCCGGCAGCGGGGCTGCCTGCAGGCACGCGGTGACGTCGGCCAGATTGCGGTGATGGTGGCCGCCTCTCGACTTCTCCGGCGTCACCTCGATCCCCAAGCCGCGCAGTGCGTGGTGGGAACGGGTTTCGATGCGCAGCTCGGCAATCTCGTCTCCCAGCCAGGCAACGCTCCGCCTGAAGGAATCCTCGGGCCATCCCGCATCGAGGAGGGCACCCACGAACATGTCGCCACTGATGCCCCCGACGCAGTCGAGATAGGCAATCCTCACGCGCTCTCCTTCAGAGGTTTCACTCCTGGTCTTCGGCCTTCGCGGAGCCGCGCACGGTGCCGCGGTTGATCAAGGCCGCCGCGAAACCTCCCCCGAAGCCGTTGTCGATGTTGACCACGACGACTCCGGACGCGCAACTGGTGAGCATCCCGAGGAGCGCCGCAATCCCTCCGAAACTTGCCCCGTACCCGACGCTCGTCGGGACCGCGATCACCGGCACGCCGACCAAACCGGCGACGACGCTGGGGAGGGCGCCCTCCATGCCGGCCACCGCGACGATGGCGCATGCGCCGCGCAACGTCTCGAGGTGGGGAACGAGACGGTGCAACCCGGCGACGCCCACGTCGTAGATCGGCGCGACGCGGGCGCCGAGGGCACGCGCCGTCTCGGTCGCCTCCTCCGCCACGGGGAGGTCACTGGTACCCGCCGCCAGCACGGCCACCGACCCCTCCCCCTCGCCCGCCGGTGCCCCGACAACGAAGGTACGCGCGCGCTCATTGACCCGCCCCTCGGGGAAACGTGCGGTCAGGCGGCGAAGGCTTTCCTCCGCTGCGCGCGTGACGAGGAGCGGCGAGCCGCGTGCCACGATCGACTCGGCGATGCGCACCGTCTCGGCCGGTTCCTTCCCGCTGCCGAAGATCACCTCGGGGATGCCGCGACGCAGGTGGCGATGATGGTCGACCTGTGCGAAACCGAGATCCTCGATGGGCCAGTGCTTGAGCTGGTCGAGTGCGCCTCGGACCGTGCACTTCCCGGCGGCGACCTCGCGCAGGATGGCTTCGATTCTTTCGGGCGTCACGTCTCCTCCTCACTTGCACACGCGCGCGGGGAGCTCGAACACAACGGAGCGATTATACGCTGGCCGGAGGGCAGGCGCCATACGGGACGGATCGTGGAGCGGGGGGCAGAAGGAGCGGGCCTCTAGAGGTCCGTGGCAGAAGTCATCCCGGATGCTAGTGCGAGGAAGAGGAGGGGCGCTCGCGAATCGCGGCGGCCGACGCCACCCGCGGCTGCTTGAGGAGACCCACGGCTTCGCGTACCCACGGATCGAGTTCCAACGCCGCGCGCTCGCCCGCGGGCCCGCCCCAGCACTCCGTGACCCAGTCGATCAGCCACAGGCGTCGCAGCTGCCAGGGCTCACCCGAGACAATGGCACCCCAACCGCGCAGGCGCGCCTCGAGACGCGCACGCCAGACCTCGAAGCCCGGCGCCGCGTCCAGCCAGCGGTCCTGCCCAGACGGGGGCGTCGCCGCCGCCCAAAACGGCATGCGTTCCGCGTCGTCCGTGGCCAGCGAACGCTCGCGCGCGAAGCGCGCGAGGAGCCCGCGCTCCTCGACCCAGTTCCAGGGAGGAGGCAACTTTGGGGGCGCCATGACGTGATCGGGCCGCAAGCGGGGTCCGGCCGAATCCTGGTCCGCCGGGGTCCGGAAGAACGCCGCCGTCACCTTGAGCGCTCCGCCGGCTTCAAGCGGCACGATCCGCTGGACGCTGCGCTTGCCGTAGGTGGGCTGGCCGAGAAGCAGCGCGCCGAGCGCGCCCTTCAGCGCACCGCTGAAGATCTCCGCCGAGCTCGCGGTCAGCGAATCGACCAGGATCACGCAAGGCGACGGCGCGATCACGGGCTGGCGTTGGGAGATGAAGGTGCCGGTTTCTTCCGGAAGACGCCCCTCCGACCGCACGATCTCTGCCCCCGGGGGCAGGAAGAGGTCCGCCGCCCATACGGCTTCGTCCAGGAAGCCGCCTGGGTTGCCGCGCAGATCGATCACCAGACCCTCCAGGCGAAGCGGTGCCCAGTCGCGCAGGATCGTCTCGAGCCGCGAGGACGCACCGCAGCCGAAGCGCCGAATCCAAATGTATCCGACCCGGTCCCCTGCCAGGAGCATGCCGGTCATGAGATCTCGCAGGAGCGGCGCGCGATTCAGGCGTACGCTGCGCCGCTCGCCCTCCGGCGTCTCGATGAGCAGGTCGAGCGCTGAATCCGGCATCCCGGTAAGGAGCGCCGTGGCGTCGTCGCGCTCCAAGCCGGTCAGCGGCCGGCCATCCACGCGCAGGAGACGGTCCCCGGGGAGCAGACCTGCTCGCTCCGCCGGTGAGCCCTCCAGCACCTCCCGGACGAACGGGTGGGCGGATCCGAAGGTGAGAGCCACGCCAATGCCGACCGTTCGGGTGCCCGGCGCGCGCAGCGAGGCGAATTCGTCGGCCGAGAGAACCTTGGTGTGGGGATCGAGGCGCTCGCAGATCCCCTCGAGCGCCGCCTGGAGCAGGTCATCAACGGGCACATCCTCGACGTACAGCGCGAGCACGCCGAGCAGGGTCTCGCGCAGGATGCTGACCGCGGTCTCGAGAGAGTCGGCGGAAGCCTCCGCCGTAATCGAATGCGGGGAACGCTCTTCGCGGGCAGGCGTCCGGTTTGAGGGCAGCCCGGAAGCCCCCGCGGCGGTGAGGGGGAGGAGCGCGCACAGAAGCGCAACCAGCAGCGCGAGCTGCCGCCACGTCCTGTGAAGACCTCTGAGCCGGATCGTTCTCACGCAGACCATTATACCATGGCCGACAGCGTTCCGAACGACCTAACCCCCTATGGAGTCAGTACTTGGCTGAAATACACCACCGATGCGGCGCCCCAAGTAGTCCCAGACGGCGGCGAAGACCTCCTCGGGCGGCCGGAGTCCGTCGATGACACAGTAGGCGTCGCCCCGCCGCTCGGCGAGGGCGAGATAGGCCTGGCGGACGCGCTCGTGGAAGGCAAGCGCCTCGCGCTCCATGCGATCTTCCGGGCGCGGCCTGCGCTCTACGCGGGCCAGTCCCTCCCCGGGAGGCAGGTCGAGGAGGATCGTCGCATCCGGCGCGAGTCCGCCGGTCGCCTGCAGGTTCATCGCCTCCACCATCTCGACGCCAAGCTCGCGCCCCCCACCCTGGTACGCCACCGAGGAATCGGCGAAGCGGTCGCAAAGGACCACGAGACCCCGGTCGAGCGCTGGGAGGATCACCTCGAAGACGTGGGCCCTGCGCGAGGCCTCGAGCAGGTAGAGTTCGATCAGGCCGTCGACGCCGCGGCTGGCAGGGCTGAGTAGGAGGCTGCGAAGTGCGTCCCCCAGCGGCGTGCCTCCGGGCTCGCGGGTGACGATGAACGGCCGCCCACCTCTCGCAAGGCGGGCGGAAAGTCGTTCGATCTGGGTGCTCTTGCCACACCCCTCGATGCCCTCGAAGGCGACGAAGGCTCCCCTGGGTGCCGCGCCCTCGACAGTCACGTCAGCCGATCTCCGCGTCCGGCGGCGTCTCGCCGCTCGGGGCGAGCTGCCGGGCAACGTGCGCGATCCGCTGGTAGACCGTGATCCAGGCCAGTACCGCGATCACCAGCAGGAACCAACCCGAGTGACGGAGCCCCACGATGAGCAGGAGCAGGAGGAGG
>JAUVTV010000077.1 GCA_030601305.1 Candidatus Eiseniibacteriota bacterium
TTCTCCAGGACCAGGGCTTGGCGCGACTTGATGACTGATGCTGCTGTGCTCAGGAGTAGTGTTATCATCTATATGAGGCTGAGGGACCGGGGACGTAACGTCAAGTGGGTCAGGCCGGACGGGATTTGTGGAAGGGACAGGCCGTCACGCCGGACCTGCTGCTATTGCTCGATCCGGTGCTCAACCCGGACCACGACAGCATCTGGGTGTTTGGCGTCAGGGCGCGGTTGGCGTTTTTTAAGACAAAGCGGCGGAAGGCCCATGGCCCTCCGCCGCTCTTTCTACGCTCTGCCGCCTGGCGAACTACACCACACCCTGGTCCAGCATCGTGTCGGCGATCTTGAGGAAGCCGGCAATGTTGGCGCCGTTGACGTAGTTGCCCGGCGTGCCAAACTCGTTGGACGCCTCGACGCACGACGAGTGGATGCTCTTCATGATGCCCTGCAGGCGCTGATCGACTTCCTCGCGCGTCCAGGAGAGACGCAGGCTGTTCTGGCTCATCTCCAGACCGGAGGTCGCGACGCCACCCGCGTTGGCGGCCTTGCCCGGACCGTAGAGGATCTTCTTCTCGATGAAGATGATCACGCCGTCCGGCGTGGTCGGCATGTTGGCGCCCTCGGACACCACGTAGACGCCGTTGTTCACGAGGTTCTCGGCGTCCTTCGCGTTGATCTCGTTCTGCGTGGCGCTCGGGAAGGCACAGTCGGCCTTGTGGTTCCAGAGCGGGTTGTAGTCGAGCTTCGAATCGACCGCCATGTAGACCGCGCTCGAGTACTTCTCCGCGTACTCCTTGATGCGGCCGCGACGGACGTTCTTGAGATCCATGGCGAAGGCGAGCTTCTCGCGATCGATGCCGGCCTCGTCATAGATGTAGCCGCTCGAATCGGACAGCGTCACCGGAGCGCCGCCGAGGTCGAGGATCTTCTCGCAGGCGTACTGCGCGACGTTACCGCTGCCGGAGACCAGGCACTTCTTGCCTTCCAGTGTCTCGTTGCGCGTGCTGAGCATCTCGGCGGCGAAGTAGACGGCGCCGTAGCCGGTTGCCTCGGGGCGAATGAGGCTGCCGCCCCAGTTGAGGCCCTTGCCCGTCAGCACGCCGGTGAACTCGTTGCACAGGCGCTTGTACTGGCCGAAGAGGTAACCGATTTCACGGCCGCCGACGCCGATGTCGCCCGCCGGCACGTCCGTGTCGGGGCCGATGTGGCGGAAGAGCTCACTCATGAAGCTCTGGCAGAAACTCATGACCTCGTTGTCGCTCTTGCCCTTGGGATCGAAGTCGGAACCGCCCTTGCCACCGCCCATCGGCAACGTGGTGAGGCTGTTCTTGAAGACCTGCTCAAAGGCCAAGAACTTGAGGATGCCGAGGTTCACACTCGGGTGGAAACGCAGTCCGCCCTTGTAGGGACCGATCGCGCTGTTCATCTCGATGCGGATCCCGCGATTGACCTGAACCTCGCCCTTGTCGTCCACCCACGGAACACGGAACAGGATCACTCGCTCAGGCTCGACGATGCGCTCGAGAATCTTGGCCTTGCGATACTCAGGGCGTTTGTCGAGCACCGGCCACAGTGACTCGACGACCTCGTCCACGGCCTGGTGGAATTCGGGCTCGGCCGGGTTCTTGGCCTTCACAGCTTCCATGAAGGCAGCAGCTGATGCGGACATTGCGTTTTCCTCCTATGGCTCATCGGGTCAAATGGTTTCACCCCGTTCAAGAATTAGAGAGAATAGCAGGCTGAGAGGCCCACCCGCAAGGGGGGGAATTCCCATGGAAGTCAGAAGGTAGCCCGGAGCCTGCAGGATCCGTCACGGGCCTCTAGAGCGTGATTTCGATCACCCGGGCCGCATTCTCGCCGCCATCGCCGGCGGTTCCGGGGACCAGCCGGCACTCGCCGAGGGCTGCGGGAAGGAGGCACGTCGTGCCGGCGGGGAGTTCCAGGGCCTCGCCCCCGCCCTCCGCGCACAGACTCCCCTTCTCCACGAAGAGCGCCCGGAAGCTGCGCGGGTCGCCCTCAAATCTCGCAGGCGCGGACAGCTCAAGACGGTGGATCGAGAAGTGTGGACAGACGTGGATCTCCGACCGCCTGTACGCCTCCGTCTCCTCCACCTTCCGTGGCCGGAGGGGCCGGGCGCCCAAGTCGTCCCAGCGGATCACCTTCATGGCCTGCTCGAGGTGCAGAGGCCGCGGTTTGCCGCCCTCACCCTGCCGGCCCCAGTCAAAAACCCGATAGGTCGTGTCCGAATTCTGCTGGATCTCGAGGAGCAGGCAGCCCGCACCGATGGCGTGGGCCCGGCCGCCCGGGATGAAGACGGCATCCCCGGGCCGGAGAGGCACGTAGCTCAGCAATTGCTCCAACACGCCCCCGCGGATGGCACGATCCAGAACGTCCGGGCCCTCCACGGAGGTCCGAAATCCCGCCCAGACACCCCCCTCGGATCCCGGCAGCGCGTACCACATCTCCGTCTTCGGTTCCCCGTCCACGATCGCGGCATGGTCATCGCTCGGATGCACCTGGAAGCTCGTGCGATCGGCGGCGTCGAGGATCTTGATGAGCAACGGAAACGGACCCGGCTTGGCGGCGGTCCCGACCAGTCGCGCTCCCATCGTCCGAACCAGACCATCCAGCGCCTCGCCGGCCAGATGCCCCGACGCGACGACGCTCATTCCCTCGGGTCGATCCGCGATTTCCCACGACTCGGCGCACACCGCGGGCGTATCGGTCCGCCCGAAGCGGCGCGCGATGCGGTCGCCGCCCCAGACGTAATCCCTGTAGACGGGCGTGAATGTCAGCGGATAGAGGTCCTTGCCGGCCATGCCACCATTATGCGGCATCTCGTCCCGGGAGCAAGTGGCGGGACGGCTCGATCACGATCCCGCACATCCGACGCCTGTGGGATGCGTGGGAGGAGCTCGCCTAGATGCCCGTGGCACAAGTCATCCTGGCGGCTAGCTCTCCGACAACCGCTTGATCACGACCAGCGTGATGTCGTCCGACTGCGGTACGCCGGCCGCGTGCTCCGTGACCGCGCGCAAGACCGCCTCCGAGATGCGCGCGGCGGAATGGCCGCCACTGGCGTGCACCACGTCCACGAGGCGCTCCTCCCCGAACATGTGGTCGTCTTCGGCATCTTCCTGCGGCCCCTCCGCCTCGGTGATCCCGTCCGTGTAGAGGACGAGCACGTCCCCCGGCGCGAGCTCGACGGTGTCCTGTTCGTATCTCTGACCGGGAAGCATGCCGATCAGCAGGCCGCCGCGTTCCAGCCACTCCACGGTGCCGTCGGCGCGGCGCAGGAGCGGCGGGTTGTGTCCCGCGTTGGTGCAGGTGAAGGTGCCCCGATCGCGGTCCAGGACGCCATAGAAGAAGGTCGCGAACATGTGCGAATCGGTCGAGCGCACGAGCAGATCGTTTACGCGCGCGACGATCTCCGCCACCGTGCTGGGGTGGATCACCTGACCCTGCAGACTGGCCTGCAGGTTGGACATGAGCAGCGCCGCGGGAATCCCCTTGCCCGACACGTCCGCGATCGCGACGCCGACGCGATCGTCGTCCTGGACGAGGAAGTCGAAGTAGTCGCCGCCCACTTGCCGGCTGGGCACGCTGCTGCCGTACATCTCGAATCCCGGCACGGCGGGAATCTCGTGGGGCAAGAGGCGCTCCTGGATTTCGCGGGCCGTCTGCAGCTCGCGCTCGAGTCGTTCGCGCGCGATCGCCTCCTCGCGTCCCTTCTTGACCGCCACGGTCATCTCGTTGAACGAGGTCGCGAGATCGCCGAACTCATCCTGGGTGAGCACCGTGATATGCGTGTCCAGATGGCCCCGTGCCAGCCGACGCGTGCCGTCGATCAGAGCCTGCACGGACGAAGTCACGCTCTTGGTGATCCGAATGCCGAGGAAGAGCGCGAATCCCTCGACAACGAGAAAGGCCAAGGCCAGGGCGGCCAGGGCCGCGAGCAACACGGTGTTCATCAGGTACTCGCCGCGCACGAACTCCCCGATGAGCTGGGACAGACTGATCTCCAGCTGGAAGATGACCTGCTGCTCTCTCAACCCATCGGGCGCAAGGAGGATCACGCGGAGGAGACCGGCCCCGAAGAGGCGGGGCTGATTCCACGGGTTGGTGACGCCCTCGTCGATCGCCGCGTCCGGCAGAAGGTTGCCCTGCAAGACGGCCGGGCGCATCGCTTCGGCAAACGAGTCGCGCGCGGCGGCGGCGGAGTCCGGGATCGTGCTCAATCCAAGGTGGAACGAGATGTCGCACCCGAGCAGTTGGGCGAGATGGCGGACGGCGGACTCGGTCACGCGATGGCCCCGAATGCGCACTTGCTCGGTCCCCACCCCGTGCACGTTCAGCAGCCACAGCTCGCGTCGTAGCAAGAAGTAGGCGCTCGTATCGGCTGGCGTCCAATGCGACCCAACCTCGACCTGGGCCGTATCTCCCAGACGCACGTTGACCAATCCCGGGGAATCGGTGGGCTGCTGCGCCTCGGCTGTCGCGCTGCTGTCCGGCCCGAGCGTCTCGGGAGACGGAGGCGACTGCAGACGGTCGACCAAGTCGACCAACCAGTCCGGGTGCTCATCCTCCTCAGACAGACGGCCTTCTTGCACAAGCCGATCGATCGAGGTGTCGAAGTGACCCGCCGCAAGATCGGCATCGCGCGCGACGAGCTGTGACCACTCGCCGAGAAGCGCCTGCCCGCGCGCCGCCCGGCTTCCTCCCAGGGAGCCGAAGACCGTCACCACCGCGAAGATCACCACGAGCACGAGCGGGACGATGGCAATCAGTAGCGCGGTGACGGCCAGCTTGGGCCGCAGGCGCAGGGAGTGGAGCCGCATGCCGAAGAAGAGCCGCAAGACAGAGAAAAGCCAAAAGAGGCGCAGGCTGACGCTCGCATAGCGCGCGAGGTTCCCCGCGAGGCCCAGGCTTGATGACGCGTTGACGCCATTCGACTCCAAGAAACTCCATCTCAGGCTGAGCATGACGATCAGCACGAGGCCCACGAGGACTGCCCGGGCACGCTGACCGCTGCGCATGTGCCGGTAGGGCCGGTATCGGCGGAAGACCAGGAAGACAATCGTCATGATGATCGCGACGGTTCGGCCCATCGGATCGGTTCCGGCGATGAACATGGCCGCAGCGGCTGCCACCAGCCACACGATCCAGAACCTCCGGGCGCGCGTGTCCAGGAGCAGGAAGCGGACGGCTGCAATCCAGGCGGCCCACCCGACGATCACGTGCAACCACAGCCCGGGCAGGGTTTGGGCGCCGACCGTGCGCTGGGCGATCCAGAGCAGAACGCATCCGGCAACCGCGAACAGCCAGCGGCGCCAGGTGAGGGCGACGGTCGTCTCGCTCACGAGTTCCTCCTTGAAGCCCTTGCCAAGATAGGACTTCCGGGGGCGATCATAGGACGTCGGCGGCCGCCTCGAAAGCCTAAATCCGGGGCACGGCGCGTAACCTTTCCCGCCCCCGCGCGATGGAGTGGGTGAGACGAGGCCATGGGCCGGGCGGCTTGACCGGCTTGCGAACGGCGGCCTACGATGGGCGCGGACGACCTGCCGAATCGCGCGACCGATCGAGGAGTTGCCGTTGAGCCCCCGAAGACCGGACGAGGTCTCCGACGACGAGATCCGCGCGGAGACCGATCGCATCGTCACCGGCCTGTTGGCCAGCGATCCCGACGCCGTTGAAGAGGTTGCGGGATGGGCCCGGATGGTGGCGGGACACCACGCTTGGGGTTTCGAGACCCCCGAGGACATCGTCCAAGACACCCTCCTGGCCCTCATCCGCAACATCCGAGAGAGGAGATTCTCTGGCGGCAACCTGCGCGCCTATGTGCGCCGGGTCACGAAGAACCAGTGCATCAGCAGCTACCGGAAGGCCCGCACGCGCGGGGTCCAGGTGCCGCTGAACGGAGACGCCCCGGGCGTCTCGAAGATGGTGAGCCCAGGGGGTGAGGACATGGAACGCAGCGCGATGGCCCACAGGATCCTCGAGAGCCTCGATGAGACCTGCAGGCACCTCATCACGCTGGCGTACTTCCAGGGCCTCAGTCGCCGGGAGATCGCCGAGCGCCTGGGAATCAGTGAGACTGCCGCCAAGGTCAGATTGTTCCGTTGCATCGAACGCGCACGTGCCATGCAGGCCGGGGAGCACGGGCCCAGTGCTTCTCGCGGCTGAGAGAGGACCGGTGACCCATGAACGCGACTGCTGAATCCGGAGACGCGGGCTGCGAGGAAACCCGGGCGCTCATCGCCTGGTATCCGACAACCGAACTGAGCGATACCGAGAGACGACGCGTGGAAGCACACGTCGCCGGCTGCACCTCCTGCGAGGAGTGGCTGCAGTTCGTCTGCGATCTGAAGACCTCCGTGCAGGCGGCCGGGTCCCCGCATCCCGAAGCGGACCTCCTCGTCCAATACGCAGAGGACGACACGCGTCTGCGGGGAAACATGCGCGCGGACATCGCCCGACACGTGGATGTTTGCAGAGAATGCGCGCGCGAGGTGGCCATCCTGCGGGCCGTGGATGAAGACGCCGTGGCGGCCCATCTGGCCCCGCGGGCCGAGCAGAGGGAGCGCGGCGGGCTGCGCGCTCTGTGGGAGACCCTGGCCGGCTCACTGCTCCGGCCCGTGCCGGCGGCGATCTACCTGACCGCCGCGATCGTGGCCGTCCTGGTGCCGCTGCTCCACACACCGACCGATGGTCCCCCTTCAGCGCCGGAGATCGGCAGCGTCGTTCTCTTGAACGCGGAAGGCGGAGGACTGCGCGGGGCGGGTGACGAGGAGGTCGCCGCAGCGCAGGTTGGGGCGAACGAAGGGCACTTCCTGTTGATCGAATTCCTCGATCTCGAGACCCCTCCAGACCCCGCGGCGCGCTACCGCGTCGAGATCGCGCCCGTAGGTTACGATGTGCCTGCCTGGACGGGTGAGGTCGAGGGCCGCGCTTTCATCGACAACTACACGCTCTGCCTGTGGCTCGATGCGGGGACCCTGCAGGCGGGAAGCTTCACCGTCACGGTCCGCGATCCCGCGGATCATTCCCTCTTCCGCTCGCGTCTGAACGTTCGCTAGCGCCAATCGCCCTCGGCGACGATGCCCGCCCACAGACAGGGATGCACCCGCCGCGTCCGACGGCGTGCCTCGCGCATCCGATCGAGCTGCGCCTCGCGGACCGCATCCAAGGTGGAGCGACCGTCAAGCCGGTAGGCATACACCCGGCGCATCAGATCGCGCGCGGTGGCATCCTCAAGACGCCACAGGGCCATGAGAACCGTCCGCGCGCCGGCGATCTCGAAAGCCCGGCGCAGGCCGAACAACCCTTCGCCAGGGACCAGGCGCCCCAGCCCCGAGTTGCACGCGCTCAACACCACCCAATCCAGTTTGCGCAGGTCCTGGACCACGATCTCCTGCGCGGTCAACAGACCGTCACCGCCCTCGGTGTCCGCGGCGAGAACCAGTCCGCACTGGAGGAGCGGATCCAGGAGCACCGCCCCTTCGTCACGGCCCTCACCTTGTGCGATCTCTCCGCAGAAGAAGCCGTGGGCGGCGATGTGGAGCATGCGGCGTGTTGTCATGCGCGTCTTGACGGCTTGCTCCGTGGCCTCTGCTCCCCGCAGCACGTCGACCGCTTCGCCGGTGGCTTGCGAGAAGAGCCGGGAGATCTCCTCGACCTCCATCTCAGCACCGGGGAGGTCGGCGTAGGTCGAACGC
Organism: Candidatus Eiseniibacteriota bacterium; assembly: GCA_030601305.1. Lineage (GTDB taxonomy): Bacteria > Eisenbacteria > RBG-16-71-46 > CAIMUX01 > WJJG01 > JAUVTV01. Next base: position 7,712 of record JAUVTV010000077.1, read on the forward strand.
AGATCCTCGCACAGCGCGGGCGGAGAGCCGATCTCCGGGTTCCCCACGATGAGGAGTCCCTCCGGCCGCGACTCCGAAGATGCCGGCCGCTCGACGGACAGACGCTCCAGATCGCGCACGGAGGACAGGAGGTGCAGCTTCCACTGCTCGATCACCAGCCGACCGTCGGGAGAGAGGAGCGTGTTGAAGTCCATGAGATGCAGCCCGCCGGACGGAACCAGCAGCACGATCGGCGGCCCGCCCGACTCCGGTGCCGGATCCATGACCGGCGCCCAGACTGCCTCGTACAGCCGCTTCGCGATCGTGCGATACTCCGCCTCGTGTCTCGCGGAGGGTCGGCCGAGGGATCCCACGGCATCGATCGCTCGCCGGTAGTCTACGATCAGCGAGTCCAGGTCGCGCGCGCGCCCCAAGTCGACGAACTCGAGATCCCCGGCCGGACCGGCGCGGGCGCGCAGGCGGAAGGCCCCATACCTCTCACCCGCTCCCTCGAAGATGCACTCCTCTAGCGTCGTCGCCCCGGGACGCCACTCGGGCGTGCCGGCTGTCAGCTGGGGGAAGCGCACGAAGTGAACGAGGGTGGTGGGGGTCGCGAAGTGCGCTGCCAGGACGTCGGGCGAGATCGTGCTGCGCTGCTGGGTGTAGGCGACGTGGCGCTCGAACCGCTCCGACGCGGCGGCCAGCGCCCGCTCGGCCTCCTCCTTCTCACGACGTGCCGTGGCGACCGCCGCGCTGTGCCGCTTGGGATTCCCCTGAGGTCCGCGCACGACGAGATCGGCCAGACGTTGGGTGGCCTCCACGTACGCGGCAAAGACCTCTTCACTGACCGGGGAAGCTTCCGTGAGATCCAGGAGCTGCCGCCGTTGCGCAAAGCGATCGACGACCTGCCCGTGTTCACGGGCGGCCAGGGAGAAGACCTTCTGCAAGACGGAGTCGGCCAACTGGGGCGCGGCCTGCACGACGGCGAGCAGCGTGCCGATCACCCGGCGGCGATCGGCGGCGTAGAGCAGCACCTCGCGTTCCGAGCCGAGCTGGAAGACAACCTCCTGCGTCGCGAGGGCAATCTCGGCCGCGCGGATTCCGTAGGCGGCCGCCTCATCCCAGGACTGCAGGGCAACGCCGACCGCGGCTTTCAGCAGCAGCGTGCGGCGCAGGCCCTTCTCTCCGAAGGCGATTTCGGCGGCTGCCAGATTCCGATCGGCGAACCACTTTGCGTCGGCGATGCGGCCCTTGGCGAGATACGTCAGCGTGAGCCCCGCCCAACAGCGATTGAGAGCCGGGTGGTGGGGACCGAGCTGCCTCTCGAACCGTGCGGCGCATTCCGTGAGAATCGCGTCGGCCTGCTCCAGCTCACCCAGCAGGAGGTGCACGATACCCAGCTCGCGCTGGTAGCGCGCTGTCATGTGGCTGTCTGGGCCCCAGAGTTCCACGGCCGTGTCCGTCGCATCCTGAAAGGCTTTACGCGCAGGTCCCAGCTCCCCTTGATCCCTCAGACACTGGGCGATCCCGGCGTAGTAGAGCGCAACATCGCGATGTGTGGATCCGAAGGTGACCTCCGCGATGCGCAGGCACCGCCGGAAGAGCTGTTCGGCCTCGCGGGCGTTGCCCCGCTGCCGCATCATCTGCGCGAGGTGGCTGATCGCCCAGGCGGTCTGTGTGCTCTCCGGTCCGTAGGACGCCTCCATGATCTCGGCGGCCGGCCTCAGGAGCTCGAGCGCTTCGGCGTCCCGCCCCACGCTGCGCAACGTCGCCGAGAGGTTGATCATCGTGCGCGCCACCTCGGGGTGGCTCTCCCCCAGCAGGCTGCGGTAGAGGGCGAGCGCGTTGCGGTAGGTTTCGATGGACGCCATGGGGCTGCCCTGGTGGCTCAGCACCACGCCCAGCGTGTTGGTGAGAGACGCGGTCTGGAGATCGTGACCCCCGGTCGCGGCCTCCTGGACGGACAGGGCGCGGCGCAAGAGGGCCTCGGCTTCGACGAGTTCCCCGCGGTTCAGGAGGAGGTCGGCAAGCAATCCCAACGTGGGCACGAGCTCGGGGTGCCGCGCCCCTCGATACCGCTCCTTGATCTCGAGGCTGCGCTCAAGGTAGTCAAGCGACGCATCGTACTTCCCGAGCGAATCCACGAGCAGACTGCGCACCAGCAAGACATCCGCGAGAAACTCGTCCTCGTCACCCAACTGATCTCTGACGAGAGCCTCGGCGCGGTCGATGAGGTCTTGTGCCTCCTCGATCCGGTCCCGGGAGATCCGGAGTCTCGCGAGGACCAGGAGATCACCGGCCGTCTCGACATCGTCGGCTCCATAAGCGGCTTGACTGAGCTCGACGCAGCGCTCCGCCAACGCCTCGCTCTCTTCGTAGCTGTCCCGCCTGACGTACAGCGTACGGAGGTAGCGGTGGCCGCGCAGGTGGGTCACGCTGGCCGCGGAATCGCGCGCCATCTCTGCCGCGAGGCCCTCTCTGACGAGGCGCTCGGCCAGCTCCAAGTGACCCAGCTTGTAGTGCGCCCAGCCCACGCTCAAGAGCCAGTCGGTGCGCTCGGGTGCCTGTGGGTCCAGGGTGCCTTCGGCGAGTGCCAATCCCTGCTCGGCGAGCTGCAGCAGTTGTTCGTATGCGCCCGCCTCGAGAAGGCTGTCGGTCTCGGCCGCGAGGAGAGCGAGGCGCTCTTGGGGTGAGGCCTCGGCGTGTGCAGGCGGGAGGAGCTGACACAGGCAGGCAAGGCCGACCGCCACCGCGATGTGCGTCGCAGCCCGCACGCTCGAGGACCTTTCATCTGTGCGTATCTGGACCAGCGTAACCTCCCCCCAGAGCAAGCCGATGCACCGAGACTGCGCGTTGCCACGCATCTCCATTGTAGGGTCATAAAGGGAGGGAGCCAAGGGTGGAGGGGCTGTTCGGGGTGACCCCAGGGGTCACCCCGAATCGCACGCACGGCGGCAAGGTCGGGACTATCTCAAGCGGATGACGCGCCTGCCCCGCTCTTCCCCGCCCGTGCGCAGGCGCAGGAAGTAGACCCCGCCGGGTACCTGAATCCCCGAGCGATC
>JAUVTV010000032.1 GCA_030601305.1 Candidatus Eiseniibacteriota bacterium
CCGCCGCCGCACGTACGCGGACTCCCACGCTGATTTCATCCTCGGACCCTTCTCGGTCTTCGATCGAGGCCACCGCTACCGCACAGCCGAGCCTGTTGCCCGATCGTCAGCCGGAGTGGATTCCTCAAGCCGGCGGAGATGGCGGGACCCGCACCGAATGCTGGCATCAGGACTTCGACCGCGATGGCAGTCGGATCCCCTCAGAGATCATCTCCGACTACGGATTGGTGGCCCTCTATGCACACGACTTCATGGTGCCCGGCCCCGATGCGAACGTGATTTCGAAAGCCATATGGTTCGGCGGACCGTCCAATTGGGCCCCCGGCGACCCCGAGATCCTCGTTTTCAATGTGTATTTCTATTACGACGATGGTCAATGTGCTCCAGACTGCCTCGCTGCTGAGTACCTTCATGTCTCCCCCCAACGCACCGATCTCGGCTATACCGGAGACGGCCTACCGTTGTACAGGTACGAGCTGGAGGTGGCGGTCACGATTTCTCCTGATACCCGCTACTGGGTGGTCTTCCAGGCAGATGATCACGAATTCCCTCCTCAGTGGGGTTGCCAACAGGCTTTGGGAGACGTCGTCGGTTGCGAGTCACAGTTCCGTTGCGACTACTTCGGATTCTACGATTGGACCGATATCAGCATCGCGGTGGGGTTCGATTGCGAGGGTGCCTTCATCTTGGAATGTAGAGATCCCGCCGGGGAGTACGCCTGCTGCGTCGGGGAGACCTGCCAAGTCCTGAGCCTCGAAGACTGCCTGGACATCGCTGGTGAGTGGATCCCCGGGATAGACACGTGCGACCCGAATCCCTGCCTGACGTACTTCACCGTATCTCCAGATGGTTCGGGGGACTTCGCGACGATCCAGGAGGCGATCGACTTCGTTCAGCCTGGCAGTGTCATAGAACTGGCCGACGGTGTCTTCACCGGGGACGGCAATCGGGACATCCTCTTCCGCGGCAAAGCGGTAACCGTCCGCTCGCAGGGGGGTGACCCGTTCGCGTGCATCATCGACTGCGAGGCCACTGAGTCCGATCCGCACCGAGGATTCTCCTTTGAACAAGGCGAAGGTCCGTCATCCATCATCGAAGCGATCACGATACGGAACGGACATGTCATCGGCGCAGGCGACGACGGCATGGGCGGCGGGATCCGCTGTCTGTCCGGCACCGCGCCGGTGTTTCGGGAGGTCATCTTTGCCCAGAACATCGCCTATGTGGGCGGCGCTCTGGCGAGTGATCACGCGACACCCTTGCTGGATACGTGTACCTTCCTAGGCAACTCGGCCGAGTACGCCGGCGGTGTGAACTTCTTCCACGCAAGCAGCGTGCCCCGCAACTGCACGTTCCACGGGAACGCGGGCATCGGAGGTCATGTTCGAACCCACAATTGCTCCCCCACCTTCCGCAACACCATCTTCGCCTATAGCGCCCTGGGATCTGCCGTGTTCTGCGATGACGGCGGCGGCGCCACACTCGAGTGCTGCAACGTCTACGGAAACGAAGACGGCGATTGGGTGGCTTGTATCGCCGGACAAGAAGGATTGAACGGCAACATCTCTGAGGATCCGGCTTTCTGCGACGCTCCCGCGGGAGATCTGACACTGCACGTCGACTCGCCCTGCGTGCCGTACTCGCCCCCCAACGAGGAGTGCGATCTGATTGGCGCTTGGCCCGCGGGCTGCGGCCCGCGGGTCTTCGCCTGCTGCATCGGCATGGACTGCCAGCTCCTCACACGCGACGAATGCGATGCCCTGGGCGGTGACTGGTTTGTGGGCGTCGAGGCGTGCGAGCCGAATCCCTGTCCGGGAATCCTCATCGTGTCCCCCGACGGTTCTGGGGACTTCCCCACAATCCAGGCTGCGATCGATGACGCGCAGACCTACGACATCATCGAACTGACGGACGGCACGTTCACCGGCGAAGGCAATCGCGACCTGAGCTTCTTGGGAAAGACCATTACGATTCGCTCTCAGAGTGGCGATCCCCGCCTTTGCATCATCGACTGCGAGGGAAGCGAAGCAGATCCGCACCGTGGGTTCTCCTTCGAGCAAGACGAAGGACCTCTTTCGGTTCTCGAGGGTGTCACGATCACGAATGCCAACGTGACGAGCGTAGCCGGTGGCGGGATATTCTGCTACTATACGTCGCCGACCCTGCGCAACCTCATCCTGGCCCGGAATCGCGCGCGTTTCGGTGGCGGCGTGGCCTGCAAGTACTCTGATCCGACCCTTGAATCCTGCACGTTTGTGGAAAACTCTGCAGTGTACGGGGGCGGCCTCAACTGCTTCCACTCCTCCATCTCGATCGACCAGTGCACGTTTTGCGGTAATGCGGGGGACCTGGGAGGGCACATCCGATGCTACGCGGCCGTATTGACCGTCAGCAACTGCATCCTGGCTTTCGGCACCGAAGACATCCCCTTGTACTGCGACACGAATGGCAGTGCTGATCTGGCGTGCTGCGATATCTACGGCAACGACCACGGCGACTGGGTGGGGTGCATTGCCGGACAGCTCGGCCAGAACGGCAACATCTCAGAGAACCCGTGGTTCTGCGACCTGACCACCCATGATCTGACCCTGGCGAGCAATTCCCCGTGCGCACCCTTCACGCCTCCAAACGAGGAGTGCGACCTCATCGGAGCCTGGCCCATCGGCTGCGGCGACCAGGGTGTCTCGTTTGAGATCCTCAGCATCGGGGACGTTCACGATGACCAGGGGCGGCAGGTTCGCATTCGCTGGCAACGCCATCCTCACGACCGTACGGATGCCGATACCACGATCACCACCTACAGCCTATGGCGCCGGATCGAGGAGCGACGCCCATCGCCCCCGGGGGACTGGGAATTCATGCTCGATCTGCCCGCCAGCTACCAAGCGGAGTACACTACGATCTGCTCCACCGTGTGTGACTCGACGGTCGTGCATGGTGTGTGTTGGTCCAGATTCTTCGTGATGGCGAACACCGACAATCCCGACGTCTTCTACGAAACGCCGCCCGACAGCGGTTACTCAATAGACAACTTCGCCCCCTTCCCACCCCAGAACCTGACCTGGGAGACACCCTATCTGCTCCGCTGGGACGAATGTGGAGCCGAGGATTTCGACTACTACACTGTCTATGGATCGAGCATCGAGGAATTCGACGACTCCGCTGTGACTCTCGGGACTACGGAGGGCACGACCTGGGACGTGACGGGATCTCTGCACGCCTTCTACCACGTGACGACGAAGGACATCGCGGGCAACGAAAGCGGAGCAGCAACGATCGGCCGCCATCCGGCTGCAGGTCCCGAAGCGGAGACGAGACCCCGTGATCTCGTGCTCCATCCATGCCGGCCCAATCCCGCGTGTCCGCACACGGAGATCGCTTTCGATCTCCCAAGCGACGCCGACATTACATTGCAGGTATTCGATGCGGCGGGGCGTTGCGTCACGACGATTGCCAACGGCAAGCTGCCGGCGGGATTCCACCGCGTGGGGTGGCGGGGAGCGGACCTCTCCGGGAGGCCGGTCCTCTCCGGCATCTACTTCTATCGCCTCGAGGTGCCCTCGGCGGGCTTCAACGAGACGAGGAAACTGCTCCTGACGCGCTAACGCGCCACCAAGATACGCGCCGAGGCCACATGAGGAAGGTGACGACCCCGTACGCTGAGCCGTCAATCGGGGGGAGTTTTGGCCCCACGCGCGAAGATCGCGAGGGCAAGCCCCGCGAGAAGCACAAGCAGAATCCCACCCTGGAGCCGCGTCACGGGACTCGACAGCAGCTGGCGCACGACGGGCACGAAGCCGATGACACCGCAGCCCAGCACGTAGGCCGGCACGTTGTTGCGCAGGATCGTGCGGGCGAGAACGAGCCCGGCCCCCACCATGAGGAGAACGACGAGCACGGCAGTGAGCACCTCGCCGGTCGTGCGCCCCGATCCGGCCGCCAGGGCCGCCGCCGCGACGAGCACCAGCCAGAGGCCGGGAAGGCGCACGCGTCCGCCCGCGCGCACCATGTACAACACGAGACCGGTGAGCGTGGCAACGAAGAGCATCCGCAGCGTGCCGCCTGAGAGCGCGTCGAACAGGGCGATAGGCGCGCCGATGCCGGGCGGAATGACGAGATCGACCCCGGGGTAGACGCCCGGCAGGTAGTTCTTCAGCAGCAGCTCGACCCGCGACGTGATGAGGATCCAGCCGAGGACGAGAAGGCCGCCGAGCCACAGGTCCGGTGCGAAGCGCCGCCGGTTCTGCCAGCTGAGAGACGCCCACAGGTTCGGGTGCAGGGCGGATAGGAACGCGATGGCCACCCCGATCAACAGGCTGAACATCAAGATCCCGAGCGCTCTGCTCAGCAGGGATTGGAGAAGGAAGAGGTTCAGCGCTTCGCTCGTCGGGTAACGCGACAGGTTGATCTCCCACTCGAGCAACGCTGCGATGAGCTGCAGGAGCCCGAGCACAACGGCGACGCGCAGCCCCCCCCGCCAGTGCACCGGTCCCGGGCGCTGTTTCCGGACGAGGAGAAACACGACGTACGCCATGGCGCCCAGCATCAGGATCGCAACGAGCGCACTGCGCGCCGCATCCAGGGGCGTGCGGCGGGCGCGGTTCCGTTCCCATTCCTCGGGCAGCTTGACGAACGAACCCCAGGATCCGATCCGATCGCCGAGCACCCCCACCCGGGTGCGCACCGCGCCAGCGCCCATGCGCTGCAGCGTGTCCGCCGCCTCCCAGGTCACGAAGTGGTCGCCGCGCGCCGGGCGCGGCTCACTGCGGGATTCCATCAGGCGCCAATCGCGCTCCCGGTAGCCGCGGGCGTTCAAGAAACTCCAGGCGATCCCTTCGGCAGCCTCAGGAGACAAGCTGTCTCCCGGGGCATCCTCGGGAAGGCGGTGTCGGAAGCCCAGGAGGCGGCCGTCGCGTCCGCTCATGGCGACCATCCACTCCTCTTCCTGCAGCGGCACGAAGCCGCGCAGTACCCAGGAGAGGGGCGCCACGCTGCGCCGGACGAGTTCCTGCGTGCGCGCGACACCGATCTGCTCGGCCCCGTACCGATAGACCCGCTGCCCAACGCGGCGATGCGGGGCGGCAACGAGCCGCAGGCTATCGAGCGCCGCGCCCAGGGAATCGAGGTGCGCACGACCCAAAGTGTGCGCCTCGCTGCGCGAGACGTGGAAGGTCTCCATCTGCGGCGCATCGGAGACCGGGGCGAGATGAAGGCCCGCGACGATGAGCCCTGTCAGGAGAAACGCCATCCCCCAGCGGCGGGGCGAGACCGGCGCATATGCGATCTGGGGTGCGAGCGAGGGCTCTTCTGCCGACTTCGCGACGGACGCCGCCTCGGCGACATGGGCACTCACATCCTCGTTCTTCAGCCCTTCGGGCGCCACGAAGTTCCGTTTCACGAGATAGGCCACGAGCGCGTAGAGGAAAGGCAGCACGAGGATTCCTGCGGCGACCGCGGCCGAGACCACGAAGTACGTGTTGCCCGAGCACAGCATCAAGTAGGCGGTGTAGAGCGCATCCACGGTGTAGTGCCAGACCAGCGGCGCGAGGATCCCCATGCGCAGCATGATCACGCCGATCAGCACGCCGGCGAGCCCCACCTCGAGGCCGCGCATGAAGAACGGCTGGTTGGGGTAGCCCGAGTGCATGAACCCCCAGATGGCCGCCGCGATCACCACGGCGATCACGGGGGTTCGAAACAGGCGCGTGAGCGCGGGGATGGCGAACATGCGCGAGTGGAACTCCTCGCTCACCGCCGGACGGAATCCGATCAGCAGCACGAACGCCCAGGGAAGCGCGGTGTTGAGCAGGTTGTCATACGGCACGTCCGCGGGCGCCCAGGCGCCCAGCGCGTCCGCGATCAGATAGAACCCGACCTGGTATGCGAAGAAGAAGGCGGTCATTGCGTAGCCGACGATGATCGAGAGGAAGAAGCGGCGCGTGCGCAAGCCGCGGCGGGTGAAGAAGCTTCCCAGGGCGAGCTTGCCCGGATAGTGTTCGCGGTAGAGTGCTTCCCCGCCCGCTGTGAGAAGGAAGATGGCCACCGCCCAGCCCAGCGCCTGGCCCAAGGCGCCGAGGATGAACGAGACGAAGAAGGCGCTGAAATCCTCGGCCGTGTCGTAGAAGTAGATCTCCGCACCCAGGCTGTTGAGGCTCGCCAGGAAGACGAGCACGAGTGTCGCCAGCCCGAAGCCGAACGCCGTGCGCCAGCGGATATCGCGCCGCGGGATGCGCCGCGCGAAGACGACCACCGCGGCAACGAAGATCAGCATGCCCAACACACCGGCCACCGTGCCGGCGCTCTCGTTCCGGCTGCGCAGACCTTCGTAGTCCCGTTGCCAGGTCTCGGGGATCTTCAGGTACGTCCGGAATCCGCCGATCCGATCGCCCTGGATCGTCACATCCAGGCGCAGCGGCGCCTCCGCCCAGCGGCGACCCGTCAGCTCCCAGGTGAACGTGCGATCCACGCGATTCGGCCGGGTCTTCGAGCTCGACCCCACGAGCTCGAATCGTGCGAGATCGATCGCGGCATGGGTCGCGAGGAATCGCCCCGCCAGTCGCTCGGCCTCAGCATCGCCGATCTCGCGGCCGGGCGTCTCCTCCTCGAGACGGTGGTGGAAGGCGGCGAGCTCGCCCGTGGTCGCGATCGCGACGCGGAACTCCTCGCGCTCCCCCACCTGGAACCAGCGGTGCCCCCAGCGCCAGAGGCGGATCTCGCCCGAGAACGCCGAGTCGGCCTGCGCGAGGCCCATCTCCTTCTCGAGGAAGACCTTCGTGTTGTCGTCGTAGACGAAGCGCGCCGCGTGCCGGCCGGCGGCATAGCCGTCCAGACCGAGCGCATCGAGCAGCGCCGTCGCCCGCTCGCGGCTCTCTTCGCGGCCCACGGTGAACTCGATCGTGGCTTCGGGGAATGCGCGCGGGAAGTAGGTGAAGCCGAAGAGAAGGGAAGCCGCCGCGATCAGCACGGCGACGGCAATGAGCCAGCCATCGCGCCGGGTCAGGCGGGTCTCCATTGGCACTCCCCTGATCCTCTACGGGAAGAGCTGGCGTTCGGTCAGTTCGCACACGATGTGTCCGGCGAGGATGTGGGCCTCCTGAATGCGCGGCGATTCCTCCGAATCGATGCGCAGCACATAGTCGACGAGACCGGCGAGCTCTCCGCCTTCGCGTCCCGTCCAGGCGAAGGTGATCATGCCGATGCGCTTCGCCAGCCGCGTGGCCGCGAGGACGTTCGGCGAGTTGCCACTGGTCGAGATGGCCACCGCCACGTCGCCCCGCGAGCCCACGCCCGGAAGCTGACGGGCGAATACGTGCTCGAAACCATAGTCGTTGCCGATGGCCGTCAGCGTGCTCGAGTTCGTCGAGAGGGAGATCGCCGGCAACGCGGGCCGGTCGAGGTAGAAGCGGCCCGCGAGCTCCGCGGCGAGGTGCTGGGCGTCGGCGGCCGAGCCACCGTTGCCGAAGAAGATCACCTTTCCGCCACCCCGGATGCAATCGACCATGATGGTAGCCATCTTGGCGATCAGATCGGTTTCTTCGAGAAGCTGTTCCTTGACCCGCATGCTCTCGCGGATGCGCGCCGCGATAATCTTCTCCATCTCATCTCCTCGCGTCCGCCGGCCGGAACCGGTCACGAAGCTCACTCTGCGGCCAGTTCCTCGATGGCCGTCACCATCGGCGTCCAAGAATAGCGCTCTTTCTCGCGCTGCACACCCTCGCGGAGGCGCGCCTCCCACCCCTCGTCGTAGAAGCGCAGGACCGCCGCCGCGAACGCCCGCGGGTCGTCGGGCGGCACCACGAACCCCGTGACCTCGTGGTGCACCACCTCGGCCAACCCGCCCACGGCGGTGCAAATCACGGGGGCATCGAGCTGATAGGCCACCTGCACGATGCCGCTCTGCGTCGCCGAATGGTACGGCAGGACGACCACGTCGCAGGCCGAGAAGTAGCGCGCCACGCGGTCCTCGGGGATATAGTCGGCATCGAATCGCACCCGGTCGGCGAGTCCCAGCTCGCGCACCATCCGGCGGTAGCGTTCCTCGCCGGCATAGAACTCGCCGGCGACGAGCAGTCGCACCCCTCGCTCCCGCGGGATCGTGGACAACGCGCGCAGCACGAGATCGAGCCCCTTGTACTCGCGCACGTAGCCGAAGAAGAGGAGCCACGGACCGGCCGCGAGTCCCAGCCTGCGGCGGGCGTCTTCCTTGTCCTCACGCTCCCCGAAGATGTTGTAGATCGGGTGCGGCACCAGCTTCCAGCGCGCGTTCGGCTTGATGCGCAGCAGGTCGTCGCGCACCGACGCCGACATGGTCACGAACGCATCCACCGGCGCCAGGGCGAACCGCGTGAGGGGAAGATCGAAGGGCCGGCGTTCGTGCGGGATGACGTTGTCGCAGACGAAGAGGATGCGCGCCTTCGAGAGGCGCTTCATGCGCCGGGAGATCGTGCCGAATGCCGGCGCGAAGAATGGCATCCAGTACTTGTAGATCACAAGATCGGGCTTCTCCGCAGCCGCCCGCCGCGCCGTGCGAAACCACGACCACGGGTTGATCGAATCGAGGATCGGCTCGGCGTCGAACCGCACCCCGGAGGCCGCCTCGGGCTCGGTCACGTACTGCGTCTTGCCGGGAAAGAGGAAGTCGGGATACTGCCGCCGAAAGGAGAGAAAGGTCACCTCGTGACGCTGCCGCAGCTCGCGGGCCAGGATGGCATTGAACTGCGCCAGCCCGCCGCGCATCGGGTAGCAGGTCCCGATGTAGACGATCTTCATCGCACCCGCCACGTCTGCAGACCGCGCCCTTCGAAGGCGAAGCGCACGATGCGCCCCCCCAAACGCTCCATCCCCTCGGCGATGGCCGGCTTCCTCTCGATCGGACAGTAGAGCAGCAGATGACCGCCGCCACCGGCGCCCAGGATCTTGCCGCCCAGGGCCCCCAGCTTCCGCGCCTCGGCGTAGAGCCGATCGATGGTCGCGTTGGTGATCGCATCGGCAAGGAGCTTCTTCGTCTCCCAGGCCTCGTGCAGCATGCGGCCGAAGTCGTCCAGGCGATTCTGCAGGAGCAAGTTCTTCAACTCGATGGTCAGGCGCTTCAGCTCGTCGAGTCCGCTGACGGCGCTCGCCACCCCGCTGCGGTAGCGCTCCATCTGCGTATCCACGATGCGTGCCGACGTGCGGGTCCCGCCGGTGAAGACCAACAGCAAGTGGTACTCGAGCTCGTTGACCGAATCGCGCGGGATGCGCAGCGGGTTGACGATGGCGTGGTCCGCAAAGAACTCGATGTAGTTGAAGCCCCCGAACGCGGCCGCGTACTGATCCTGCCGCCCGCCGCTCAGGCGCACGTCGCACCGCTCGATCTTGAAGGTCATCTCCGCGATCTCGTAGTGCGTGAGCGGCACGCGCAGCCACGCGGCGAGCCCGCCGACGAGGGTCGCCACCATCGTGGACGACGACCCCAGTCCGCTGCCCGGGGGCGCGTCGCTGTGTGTCAAGACCTCGACGCCCGAAGGAAGCTCGCCCCGAAGTTCGCGGAAGTGGTTCAGCACGCCCTTCGCCAGATCCAGCTCACCGTCGAAGGCGAGAGACCCCAAGGGATACGTGCGCGTCACACCGAAGTCGAGCGACGTAATGACGATCTCGCGCGCATCGCGGGGGATGACACTGGCCCACGCGTAGTGATCGATCGTCGACGAGAGGACGCAGCCGCCCTTCTCCTCCGGGTACGGGGAAACATCCGTCCCGCCCCCACAGAAGCTCACCCGAAGCGGGGCTTTGGCGCGAAAAACCATGCCTCCTCCTGCTCGGAAATCCAGCGGTTCACGAACACATCCGTCGCAACGATGGAGGAAAACGCGAGGCACCTCAAGCCCCGGCCGACGAAATGCCTACGCGAGGTGACGAAATGCCTACGCGAGGTCCGGTGGGGGAAACTCCGCCTCCGCGCGGGCCAGCCGCTCCGGCGTGCCGATGTCGCGGAAGTAGCCGCCGGTGCGGAGCGCCCAGACCGCGTCCCGCTGGATCCACCCGGGCAGGACATCGTTCTCGAGGCTCGCCGGTCCGTCTCGTAGGGCCTCCTCCAAGAACCGCCGCGCGAGGCAGTAGGCACCCCCGTTGATCCACGCCTCCCCCGCCGTGCCCTTCTCGGCGAATCCGGTCACACGGTCGTCCGGGCCCAGAACCAGGCCCCCGTAGTCCCCGGCATCCGGTACCCGGACCGCCGCCAGGCAGAACGACGCCTTGCGCTCAGCGCGAAGCCGCTCCAGGGCAGCAAGGTCCACCTGGCAGTAGGAGTCGCCGTTGAGGACGAGGGCTGTGGATGGGACATGGGGCAGGGCTTGCCGCAGCGCACCGGCAGTGCCCAGCGGCTGCTCCTCCCGAAGGAAGGTGAGATCGATCTCCTTGAGGAAAGCCAGATCTGCAGATAGCCGCGCTGACTCGAGTACGCTCTCAAAGAGGTCCCCCGCGTAGCCGGTGAGCATCACAACTCGGGTGAATCGCTGCCTGTAGAGAGCTTCCAGCAGGTAGGTTACGAAGGGTCGCCCGCGGACGGGAATGAGCGGCTTGGGCAGGTCGGTGACCGCGGCGAGACGCGTGCCGCGCCCCCCCGCGAGCACGAGGACCGGGACTTCGCGCCTCACCATTGGCTTCCCCTGCACATCGCCAGGCTAGGCGCCCGTGGCAGAAGTCATCCGGGCGACTAGAGCATCTCCTTGAGCCGGCCCATCAGATCCACGACGCGGCACGAGTAGCCCCACTCGTTGTCGTACCAGGAGATCGTCTTCAGCAGCCTGCCGCCCAGCACCTCGGTCGAGAGCGCATCGAAGATCGACGAGTGCGAGTTGCCGATGACGTCGCTCGAGACGATCGGCTCCTCGCAGTACTCGAGAATGCTGCGCATCGGCCCCTCGGCCGCCTCGCGCGCGGCTGCATTGACCGTCTCGACGGTCACGTCGCTCGCCATTTCCGTGACCAGATCCACCGTCGAGCCGTCCGGCACCGGAACGCGCATGGCAATCCCGTCGAGCTTGCCCGCGAGATTCGGCAGCACCTTGCCCACCGCGCGGGCCGCGCCGGTCGTCGTGGGGATGATGTTCTCCGCCGCCGCCCGGGAGCGGCGCAGATCCTTGTGCGGCACGTCGGCCAACCGCTGATCGTTGGTGTAGGCGTGCACCGTGGTCATGAACCCCTTGACGATGCCGAATCTCTCGTCGAGAACCTTGGCGAGCGGCGCCAGGCAGTTGGTCGTGCAGGAAGCGTTCGAGACGATGCTGTGCTCGGGTTTGAGCACCTCGTCGTTGACGCCCAGCACCACGGTGGCATCGATCTCGTCGCGGGACGGCACGGTCAGGATCACCTTTTTCGCGCCCGCGTCCAGGTGCCGTGCGATCTCGGCGCGCATGCGGAAGCGGCCGGTCGCCTCGACGACCAGGTCGACCTGCAAGTCCTTCCACGGCAGGTCCGCCACCTCGCGGATCGCCGTCATGCGGATCGCGTGATGGTTGACCTTGAAGGTGTCACCCTCCAGGCCCATCTCACCGCGGAAGGTTCCCATCACCGTGTCGTACTTGAAGAGGTAGACGAGCGCCTGGTTGTCGGCGATATCGTTGATCGCCACCACGTCGATATCCTTGTGCTCGCTCAGGATCCTGACGACCGTGCGTCCGATTCTCCCGAAACCGTTGATGGCCACGCGCATGGCTTGATCTCCTCTTCCTCGGTTACCACCACTGGGCCAGCTTCCGGATCAGCTCGACGACACGCGCGGCATAGCCCCACCCGTTGTCGTACCAAGTCAGCGTCTTGAGCATGTCCTTGCCCGTGACCTGGGTCGCGATCGAATCGAAGATGGACGAGTGCGGGTTGCCCACGACGTCGCTGGAGACGATCGGCTGGTCTTCGTACTCGACGATGCGCTTGTAGCGGTCGCTCTGCGCCGCACTCCAGACCAGGTTGTTGACCGCCTCACGGCTGACCTCGCGCTCCATGACCGTCACGAGGTCCACCACACTGCCGTCGGGTACCGGCACGTTCATGGCAAGGCCCTGCATCTTGCCCGCCATCTCGGGCAGGATCTGCTCCACGGCCTGCGGCGCCCAGGTCGACGCCGGGATGATGTTCTCGGCCGCGGCGCGCGAACGGCGCAGTTCGTCGTGGGGCACGTCGGCCAGGCGCTGGTCGTTCGTGTAGGCGTGCACGGTGGTCATGAAGGCATAGCGAATGCCGAAACCGTCGTTGAGGATCTTGACCACCGGCGCGACGGCATTGGCGGTGCACGAACCGTTGGAAATCATGCGGTGCTCGGGCTTCAGCGCCTCGTCGTTGACGCTGGAGACCATGACGAGGTCGACCTCACCGGGCTCGCGCGGCGGCACCGTGAGGATCACCTTCTGCGCGCCGGCCTCGAGGTGCTTGAGCAGCCACCGCCGGGTGCGGTACTTGCCGGTCGCCTCGATGACGATCTGCGCGCCGAACTGCGCCCACGGGACCTCGCCGGGCTCCTTGGCGGTCAGCATGCGAATCTGCTTGCCGCCGATGTACATGGCGCCGTCAGAAACGGTGAACGGCTCCTTGAACTTGCCGTGCACCGTATCGAAACGCAACAGATACTCGAGGGCTCTCGGATCGGCGATATCGCTGATGGCCACGATATCGATGTCATCCATCCCCCGCGAAATCCGGAAGATGTTGCGGCCGATCCGTCCGAAGCCCATCAGGCCAACACGGACACTCATTGGAGAGACCTCCCTGTCAGATTGGCCCCGTCTGCCCCGGGGCCCATGGATCCCGACCTCTATATCTGATCGGACGAAGTGTCTTCCCTCTTGCGGAATCGCAAGTCGCTCGCGCAAGATCGCACAAAAGCGGCCGGATCTTAGCACGGGCCCGGGTGTGGATGAAGAGCGATCGGACGGGCCGCGGAAACGTGGGAGGAGTGATCTCCATGGTGCGGAAGGTGGCAAGCAGAGGGTCGCAAGTTTGGCCGGGGCTGTGCGTTCTGCTGCTCGGAGCGGTTCTCGCCGCGCCCACGGCCGTTGCGGAGAATAGTTGGGCGGCACTTGCGCCGGCGGTGGTGGACCTCGACGTCTTTCTGCCCGAGCAGGACCTGCCCACTCGGGCCTACGGATTCTTCGTCGAGGGAATCGACGGGATCGTCACCTGTCATCGGGTCGTCAGGGGTGCCGAGCGCATCGTGGTCCAGACCGCCAAGGGGGACACGTACGAGATCAGAGAGTACGTCGCCCACGATCCGCAGCATGACCTCGTCGTTCTGAAACTGCCGGCTGAGAAACGGGCGGAACGGGCCCTCGAGCCCAGCTCGCATCTGCTCTTCACCCAGGGGCAGTATTGCTTCGGCCTCCTGCCCCCCTCCGTGCAGCAGAAGGGCGAGCCCGTCTACGAGATGCGCTTCGTGGCCACCGTGGAGGCCGCCGGGGTGGGCGATTTGATCGCTCTCTTCGCACAATTGTCACCCGGCTTGCCCGCGGTCGACTCTCTCGGCAACGTCGTCGGCGTCATCGAACCGCTCAAGGAGGGGTCGAGCTACGTGACCGGCGCGATGCCCATCGGCCGGGTCACGGACATGATGGGCAAGCCGGAGAAGGGCGGCGCACTCACCGACTTGGCCGCCGAGCCGGTGGCAGCCTGGACGCAGCCCCATGAGCCCGAGGGCGCTCAAGTCATGGGCACGATCCTGTGCCGCATCCGCCGGTTTTCGGAGGGACTCCCCTATCTCAGCCGCGCCGTCCAGCAAAGACCCGCGATGGCCGAGGCCCACATCGAGTGGGGCATGGCGCACCAGATCCAGAAGCAGTTCGAGGACGCGGCGACCTACTACCGAAAGGCCCTCGAGGCTCGCCCGGGCTACGCCAAGGCCCACCTCTACCTGGGCTCGTGCTACTTCATGCAGGGGAGGTACGCGGACGCCGAGAGGGAATACGCCACGGCGGCCAAGCTCGCCCCCGAGTGGCCCTTGGCGTACGTCAATCTGGGCGGCGCCTACTTCGTCCAGCGGAACCGAACCGAGGCGGAAATCGCCTTCACGCACGCCCTGGAACTGGATCCGCTGATGGGCCTCGCTCGCTATAATCTGGGTATGCTCTTCCAGGGGGACGGACGGAACTTGGAGGCCCAAGAGGAGTTGGAGTTCCTGGAAGCCAGGAAGAGCGGGTTCGCGAACCTGCTCAGGAGGTAGGAAACCAAGATCGGGGGCACGGCGTACCGGGCACATCACACCCGGTGGATCTGACCGTAGCAGGGGCCGCACGGCCCGTAGCTCTCGTGGAGCAAGCGGCAGAGGATCCCCGCTGGTCGATCGCAGCCACCCGTGGCAGGGGAGGAAAAAGGACGCCTCGCTGTGCTCGCGCACCGGTTGAGCCGGGGATCGCAAGTCCAAGCGGGGAAAATGCCTTGACCACGGCGGTTGCGACCTTCTATACTCTTTATCGAATGGATAAGGGATCGGAACGCGCGCTCAGGGTTTGGGTCCTTTGCGGTGACACGTCCCGTGGGGGTGAGAGAGAGCAACAACCACTGGGATGATTGGCACACGCAGGAGGAGAAGCGGTCTCGCGCGATCTTTCGGGTACGGGTCAGGGCTCATGGTGACGGAAGTCCGGGAGTCGTGATCTTCACTCCCGGACGCTCGTTCCGGTTGCTAGGCTCGCGAGATCGGTGACTCGTTTCTCTGCAACACAGGTTGAAGCCTGCTACGGAGGAAGCCTCGGGAATCGCTCTCTTGGCCGAGCAGGCGAAAAGGAGGACTGGCATCATGAGAAATGTAGCGCTAGCAGTGGTCGTTGGGTTGGTGCTCTCGTTCGGGGTGGCAAACGCGACGGTTCCGGATCCCGCCAATTGCACCTGCGACCCTTGCGACGCCATTGGGGGCATGTTCACCTACCCTGACCCGATTCCGGGCGGTCTCGCTGACGTCACGCTGAACGTGCGGAACGCGGACAACGACCCCATTCCCGGGGCCTTTGTCGAGATCCTCTTCGGCGTTCCGGCCAACCACTTCTTCTGCTCCGATCTCGTCCTGACCGGGACGACCGGACCGACCGGCAACATCACCTTCAGCATGTCGATGGGTGGCTGCACGGAGGCCGCTGGCGCGGTTGTTATTCGGGCCAATGGCGTTCCCATCCGCGATTACCCGAACGTCAAGAGCGCGGACTGGGACGGCACGGCGAACGGCGTGGTAAGTGGTACTGACTTCACCGTCTTCAAGAACGCGTTCTTCGCTGGTGTGCCCGGGTGCACGGACTACTACAACGACGGCGCGACGGGCGGTGTGGAGTTCACGGCGTTTCTGCAGGCCTGGGCTCACGCCTGCCCGTAAGCGGTTCGCCGAGGCAACGCATCGAAGAAGAGCACCGAACTCGGTGATGAAAACGCGGCTCCCGCCTAGCGGTGGGAGTCGCTTTTTCTTCCGCGGAACTTGCGGCGACCCAGCGCACAGAGGCGGTCGCAGCGCTCGTTGAGCGGATGACCGCTGTGGCCGGCCACGCGTTCCCAGACCAAGGAACGTTGCCGGGCCAAGTCATAGAGGCGTTCCCACAGATCCCGATTCTCGACGGGCGCTCCCGCGACCGTCTTCCAGTTCCGCTTGTGCCACCCGTGGATCCAGCGGGTGATGCCGTCGATCACGTAGCGACTGTCACCGATCGCGCGCAGCGGACCCTCGGTGTGCGCGAGCAGCTCGATGGCCGCGAGCAGTTCCATCCGGTTGTTCGTCGTGTGGCGCTCCCCTCCGTGCAGCTCGCGCCCATCCGGGAGGACCACGCCCCAACCGCCGAACCCCGGATTGGGGCTCGCGCCGCCATCAAAGGCGCCTTTGGGACGTCCCTCGGCATCGCGCCAGGGCGGACCGCTCTCAGCGTCCTCCGCAGGTCCCATGGCTGCCAGGATTTCACCCACGCGGGTGGCTGACGGGGGAAAGCGATGGGCATGCGGATTGCGCTCCGCATACACGGTCTTGCGCTTCCCATCGCGGTACCAGTTGACGACCGTGCCGTCCTCGAACGTCAGCTTGACGCCATATTGTATCGGTTTCTCGTTGTAGCCTTTGGCCACGGTGCCTCCCCTGTCCGATTCCCGCCACCCATCATTCCACGGTGGCACGATGGTGGCAACAGCCTCCCTGGTCTTGGCCCTTCTTCCGAGACTGCTGTATACTGGGGCGAGGTTGCATTCGCAAGATATGGAGGAGGGAAACCATGTCCAGGCAGACCGATCGATCCGCAGGACACGCATCCGGAACCACCCGGCGGGATTTCCTCAAGCTCGGCGCGCTGGCGACGGCCGCCCTGGGCTCCGGTGCCATCGCCAAGCCGATGGCGCATCCCGCGGATGTACCTCCCTACGGGGACGGCAATCAGTGGCCTGGCCGCATCTGCATCTACCGCGATGAGGAGATGTGGGTCGCCGACGAGTTCAACCTGGAGCGCATCAAGCTGGTGGTCGCCCACGGTGTCCGCATTCTCACGGGCGTCGCGGACGTCGGACCGGCGTTCGAGGCCCTCTTCCCCGGCGTGGCCGCCGATTCGACGATCGCGATCAAGGTCAACTGCATCGGCCCCACGAACTCGCACTGGGAGGTCGCGGCGGGTGTTGTCGAGGGCCTCTCTCAGATGCTGGGCGGCACCTATGACGTTAGCAACGTAATCATCTACGACAGACACAATCTCGGCTCCTACGGCTACACCGCCGAGCGCTTCACCTTTGGCGGAAACACCGCCCAGATCTACCACAACGCCAATTGCTATTCAGGCTACTACCCCACGGCAGGGCACCAGCTCTCCAACTATCTCATCGACTGCGACTACATCATCAACCTGCCGGCCTTGAAGAGCCACAGCATCGCGTCCAACGCGATCACGCTGGCCCTCAAGAATCACTACGGTTCCTGCTGTCCGGCCTCGCTGTGCGGCAACATCTCGGGCATGCTGGAGCTCAACTCCGACCCGTACGTGAAGACAAAGACCAACCTGGTCCTGATGGATGGCATTCGCGGCACCTTCAACGGCGGCCCGGGCGAGCAGCCGCAGTACTGGGAGACCTTCCCGGACGGCACGCCCAACACGCTCTTCTTCAGCACCGACCCGGTGACGAACGAGTACTGGGGTCGCGACGCGATCAATGCCGAACGCGCGCATCGCGGCTGGTCGTTGAAGGACGCGGATTGGATTGAGGACGCTTCCAACCCAGATTTCGGCTACCTGATCGGTGTGAGCGATCCCGAATTGATGACCCTCCTCTACCCGACCGACGTGGAAGAGGATCACGGGGAAATCCAGACGGGCACCTTCCTGGCACCCAACGTCCCCAATCCGTTCACGGACGCGACGACGGTGCGGTTCCGCATGGCGTCGCAGGGCTCGGCTCGCCTGATGATCACGGACGCGACCGGACGCGTCGTGCGGCAACTCGCCGAGCGGTCGTTCCCTGCCGGCTACGCTTCCGTTCGCTGGGACGGCCGCGACTCGAGAGGCCTGCCGCTCGCGGCCGGCGTCTACTTCGCGCGGTTGGAGACGAAGGACGGCATGCGCTCGCGCCAGCTCGTCCTGACCCGTTGATCGCCGGAGATCGAACCACAGGGCGAACGTCGGCGGGCGGCCTTCGGGTCGCCCGCCTCTTGTTTGCGCCCACCTCGGGGGGGCCATGAACGCACCGCCGCTTGTGAGCATTCTCCTCCCGGCCCGCAACGCGGCCGGCACGCTCTCCGCCGCGCTGCGCAGCCTCGCCGCGCAGTCCTTCTCCGATTGGGAGTGCCTCGTGGTCGACGATGCGTCCGAGGCTGCCCCGGCAGAGGTTGCCGCCTGCCACGCGGCGCGAGATGGGCGTGTGCGGCTCGTGCGCCGCGGGCGTCACGGCGGCAGCATCGCGGCGCGCAGGCGAGCCGCCGCGCTGGCACAAGGGACGTTCCTCGCCCGGCAGGATGCCGACGACGTGTCCCGCCCGGAGCGGCTGCAGATGAGCCTGGCACTGCTCAGCAGCGATGCCCGCCTGAGCGCCGTAGCCTGTCGCGTACG
>JAUVTV010000170.1 GCA_030601305.1 Candidatus Eiseniibacteriota bacterium
TTCCCGTCGACATCGTCCGCCCGGGCTACCCTCCGGACGGCCTCAAGAACGAGATCTCGGGTGACGTCCTGCTCTCCGTGCTCGTGCTCAAGGACGGGAGGGTGGGAGAGGTCGGGGTGGAGGCGGGCATCCCCGAGTATCCGTCCTTCGCGGACAGCTCGGTCGCGGCCGTGAGCCAGTGGACCTTCAAGCCGGCGAAGCGAAACGGTGCAGAGGTCGAGACGACGATACGAATTCCCATCCGTTTCGCGCTGGACGACAAGAAGAGCCCGCGATGATCACGAAGAATAGCCCGCGGTGATCACACACCGTGGACCGTGAAGGCCCCCCAGTAGAAGGGATGATTCCACTCCGCGCGCGTCTCCGCGCACGCCGCCGATAGCGCCGCCGCGGCGTCTCGGCGGCGCCCGCCCGTGTAGTGCCGGTAAAACGCGCGCATCAGTGCGAGGGTCGCCTCGTCGTGGACGCGCCACTGACTGGCCACCAGCTCGCGCGCCCCGGCCGCCAGGAAGCCGTGGGCGACGCCCGAGAGATCGTCGCCCTGACCGGTGAACGCGGCCCCCGAGTTGCATGCGCTCAGCACGACCAGCTCCGCGTCCAGGCGGCGCCCGAGCAGATCCACCAGGAAGAGTGCGCCATCGCCCGTGCTCAGCCGGGAGAAGAGCGGGTTGTCCTCGCGGAACACGCCGTGCGCGCTGAGATGCAGCAGGCGCGCGCGCGTCATGGCGTCCAGGATCTCCGTGGTCTTCGGATCGCGCATCACGCGCGCGGTCTCTCCGGGGAAGCACGCGGCAACCGCGTCGAGCTCGGCGGCCACTGCCGGAGGGCCCGACTTCACCGTTCCGCAGATCAGCACGTCACGCGTGCGACGGCGGCGGCTCTGGGTGCGTCGCAGGAGAAGGTCCGCCGTCGGCAGGCGGGAGAGGACGTACCGGTCACCGATGTAGTTGTGCCCATCCCACAGACACTCGAAGGGCACGCGGTGCAGGAACTGGTGCGGCACTAGCATGACACGCCCGCGCTCAGGCAAGACATCCGCGATCGGTTCGAGCAGCGACGCGTGGAGATCGCGAAGAGCGGCCTCCGCCGATCTCCTCTGAAACTCCGGATTCGGCAGCGCCTGCCCCGCGGCGAGGGTCAAGGCATCGAGCTGGAAGCGGACCCGCTCGACCTGCTCGCGCACGGCAACGCTGCGCGCGCGAAGCAGGCGGTGTGTCCGGCCGTTCCGCCGCAGCACGAGAACCAGCAGATCGTCTCCGGAGACGAAGTACTCGACGAGTGCCTCGTGCTTTCGGAGGAGAGGGGCGATCGTGTCGGGATCGCTCCCGCCCAACCAGTTCGGTCCGCCGGGCCGGGTTCCCTGGCCGCGCCGAATCGCGTCGCCGATCTCGCGCTCGAGGCGCTGGATGCGCGACTGCACCGTACGCAGAACGGCTGGGTCGGGCAGTCCGCTCTCGGGGTACTCGGCTTCCTGCAGTTGGCCCACGAGCCATCCGAGCTGCGCGCGCTTCTCCTCGATGCCATCGCTGACCGCCGCGCGAGTTTCGAGCACGCGGTCGCGGAAGCCTCGCGCGCGCGCCGCCTCGACGAGACGGTAGAGCGTGTGGAAGCGAACGTTGGGATCCTCGAGCGCGAGGGAGAGCGATTCGTGGTAGACCTGCACGCGCTCCTCGAACGCCCGTGCGCGCAGCTCCGTCCCCGGAATGAGGTGGCGCTCTGCCTCGAGGCAGTCGACCGCTCGGCGCAACCGCACGCCGGCTTCCCTGCGGCGACCCCTTGCGCGAGAGATGCGACCGGCCAGCGCCCACAGCTCACGGCGCTCGCCGGTGGGCAGATAACGGGCACGCGAAAGGGCTGGCGCGAGGAGCTCGGCCGCCTGGCGCGGCCGCTTCTGCGCCAGCAAGGTCTCGGCGATCACGCGGCGCGCTTGCGATTCGGCGCGCTGCATCCCGAGGCGCTCGAAGATGCCCCGCGCTCTGCGGCCGAGCGAGGCCGCCCGCCGGGGATCCTCGCTCAGCATGGCCGCGCGCGCCTGATGGAGCAACGCGGACGCGCGGCGCGAGCGCAGGCGACGCTTCCGGTAGAAGCGCTCGGTGTCCTCCAGGATGGTCACGGCCCGCTCGGGTTGCTTGAGAAGGAGCAGTGCCCGTGCCGCGTGCACTCGGGTGAGAACGGCATCCAGCGGCATCCCCAGCGCGCTGAATGCGGCGGCCGCCTCGCCGGCGAGATCGCGCGCTTCCTCGGCCATGCCGAGCTCCAGGTAGATCTCGGCGCGGGCCCGCTGGGTGGCCGCCATCATGTCGCGCACGTCCTGTTGCGCGAAGATCGTGCCGGACTGCTCGAGGAGCTGCAACGCCTGGCGGTAGTCGCCCCGCGCGGCCTCCAGGAACGCGCGGTTGTAGTGCGCGTGCGCGCGGAGCGATTCGAGGCCGAGCGCGTCGCACTCCGCCTCGGTACGCAGGAAGAGCCGGCGGGCCTCCTCGATCCGGGAGAGATTCGTGCACGCAATCGCCTGATTCATGAGCAGGCTCACCCAAGTCGCATCGCGAATGCCGGCGCGATCGAAGACCTGCGCCGCCTTGCGGTAGGCCTTGAGCGCGTCGGCGTGGTCCTCGCGCTGATAGCAGGCGTTGCCCCGGTTCATGTAGAGCTTGCCGAGGTAGACCAGATCACCGGCCTTCTTCAGCAGGCGCTCGGCCCGGGACGCCAGGCGATTCGCCTCCGCGGCGGCGCCCATGAGCGAGAGCAGATGCACGCGCCCGACGAGCACCTGACCCAAGAGATGATGGGCGCGCGCGGCCGCGGCCTCGGCGCAGGCCCGCTCGTACGCTCGGCGCGCGGATCGCAGACGCCCGGTGAAGAGGTTCCCTTCGGCCCGGCAGCGCCAGACGATCGCGCGCGTCTCGGGTTCCAGGGCCGACCAGCGCTTGCGCGCACCGACCATCAGCGCGGCCGACAGCGCGTAGGCGCGGGACGGATCGCTCAGCAGAAGAGAAGCGGCTCGGTCGCGGAGAATCTGCGCGGTGGGAACGTCGAGGAGGAGGTCGTCGGAGCGGAGCCGGGATTCGATCACATGGGGATCCGCCGAACTCCAGGATGGGTCCGGGGACGTGGGCGTCGGGCTGGGGGCCTTCTTGCGACGCATCGAAACGGCTCCGGGAACCGGTCTGTCCGCCTGCTGCGCTAGGCGCCCTTCGTTCGCGGAAGGGGCAGGCGAATGTGCTGGTCTCCGATCAGAATGCTCACTTCATCGAGGTGCGGATCCAGTCCCCGCAGACGGAATTCACCGAACGCGGCCAACGGGGCTTCGAAGGATTCCCCCGCCGCCTCGGCCGTGACCCAACCGCCCTCCGGAAGCGCCACATCCGTCTTCGGTGTCACCTGACCCATGACGTCGCAACGCTTCTCCTTGTCGCGCGAGACCACCGACAGGGTCACGGCGTAGGTGTCGGTATCATAGAGGAGCATGCGGGGGGATGCCTCCACGGATCCGCCGCGCAGGGCGGGACTGGGGAGGCGCGAGTCGGCAACGAGCGTGGCGGCGACCTCGGTGGCCCGCGCCGCCATGTCGCGGAGCGTCCGCCGGAGGCCCTGGCCCACCGCTGCTGCGGCCTTCCTGGCGAATTCCTGGCGCACTACCTCAAGTGATTTCTCCACAAGGGCTTGCGGTGGGGGTTGGAGCCGCGCGTCGGCGAAGAGCCCCAGGATCCACCTGGCTTCCTCCGCGAGACGCCCACACCTAGGGCACGTCTGAATATGTGACCCAACATCAGAGTCGGTGGCCCCTGGGGACTCGAGCGCATTCAGAATCTCATTCAGGATCTCAATCCATGAAGCATGCTTCTGGCTCATGGAACATCACTCCCGCGTTCACATTCCTCGTCCCCTCCGACATCTGACTGAGGGCACTCACCACCCGTCCCGTCTGGTGTGGACCGCGCTCGGCCCTTACATCCCGACGGCGGCTCCACCCTGCAGACGGGAAAGGGGGCGCGCTGATACATCACCTTACGTTGTGGAACGAAGAATACTGAGGTGGGGACTGCCATGGATCCCATCCACGGCGGTCGCGCTGGCCCCTCGCGCTGCGGAGCGCGCCTGGGCACCCGCCCGGCCGAGGAGCGTCAGCCCTCTCAGTCCCCTTGAATGTTAGAACGCATACGTGCACGCATGGACCGCCTGCCGATCCCCGAACACCTTCGTCTTCACCTCTCGCCAGTAGTACCCCACCCAGGTCTGCGGCAGATCCA
>JAUVTV010000004.1 GCA_030601305.1 Candidatus Eiseniibacteriota bacterium
TACCGTCGGTATCCCTTTCGACGTCTTCCAATCCGCCCAGTCCTCGAAGGCGTCCGTCATCCCGGAGACTGCTGCGCCACTGGTCCGCACGTCATCCGTGATGATCAGCATGTTCACCGGCGGCCCTTCCAGCGATGGGAACTCCGTCGGCCGGAAACCACCGAAGGGTCTCTCCTCCTGGACCGCGGACATGGCAAGGGGTGTATCGAACCCACCCGAGCCCCCGGGGCGGTAGAACGTGGCGAAGCCTTCGGGATTGAGGACATGATTCATGAGCGAGCGCACTTCGGGCCGGTACTCCCACGGCCTCCAGTCCTGCCTCCGGGGCGTGAAGACACGTGCGCTCTCCTCGGCGGTCAGGGGAATCACCGAGGCACCCACCTTCACTTCGGTCACCACCAAGATCTTCTCCAACGCCCCCACGAACTGCAGCGGCCATACCTGGAGGGTCGCGAGGTGATAGCCCTGCATGTACCCGTCCACGGTGAGCAGGGCCGGCTCTGCCGGATACGGCTCGTAGGAGCCATAGATCTCGTCATCGGGTGGGACGAACTCATCCTCCTCGGACTGGATGGGTAGGGGCCAGTACGATCCCTCAAGCTGCGATGTGGTCCTCACCCTGACGACCAGATCGTCGACCTTGGTCCCCGGTGGCAGGATGAAGTGGTGGGTGAAGACTGGAAGGCGTGGGTGGCCGATCCGGGAGCGGGCTTGATCGGGCTCAGCGCCTCGGTAGCTGAGGAGGTCGTAGTCCCCAATAGCGCGAACATCGACTTCTTGGGCGGAGTACCCGAATGTGTGCTCCGCAACGACACCTGTGGGGCCCTCCGCCACGGCGCTATCCCCCGCGAGCAGAAGCAGGGTGGATAGCATCAGCACGAGTACAGCAGCACCAGCAGAAGGCGACGCGTCTAACTTCCGCCCCCCCCTTATGGTTAGGGCGACAACTCACCAATTCGTGGGACACGCGAGCTTTCATGGGCATCCCCCTCCCTGGTCGATGCTGCCAGGAGGCGGACGGTCGAACAGACTCCGTCTCCCCGACAGCCGTGCACGTTGGACTGACACATTCCCTGTTGCTGCCTATCGACTAGAATAGCACAAAGCCGTCTGGCGGGCAAGATCACGGTGATCGGTGTGGCGCACATTCGATCCAGCCGCCCGTGGCAGAAGCCATCCGGGCGACGGCTGTCGTTCACATCCGCGGCAGGTGGGCGTAGCCGCTGGCGTGCATTTCCTCGACAAGCGCAAAGTAATCGCTCGGGGTTGCGCAGACGAGCTGCGGGGAAGCGTAGGTGCGGTTCCAGTGACGCAGCCAGCCGCCGAGCTGCTTCCAATCCTCGGGCTGGCTGAGGAAGAGCGGCAGGAAGCCCCGCACCTGGGGTTCCTGCATCTGCGGGCTCATGCGCGGGGCGAACGCCACCGGGACGGCAACGGGTTTCTTCGCGCCGGGCATTTCACGCGCTGCCTGCGCACGCGCGCTGGCTGCCACCCGGTCGATGAGCGCGATCGTGTAAGGCAGCGGCTTCTCACCCAAGGGACACGGCGGCGGCTGCGCGGTCAAGACGTAGAGCAGGAGCTGGGTGTCCTCGAGGGTGATGCGTCCCGGGGCGCCCGGGAACGGGTTTCCCGGCAGGGCAATCGAGTCGTCCGGACTGTCGGGAAGCACGATCAGGCCGCGCAGGCCCATGGCGCGCTCGCGAGCAGGCGGGGCTCCGCGCGAGCAGATGCCCGCTCGGACGGGGAAGGGCAGGTCGAGGCGCCCGGTCGTTTCGGCATGGCCTTCAGCCGTCGCGAGCACTTCGAGGCGCCCATCGGCCGCCAGGTGCTGCAGGCGATCCGCGTCCGCCGGCTGTGCCCAGGTCTCGGGCAGCGCCAGGCGCAGCGCGCGATCGTGCTCGGCCGCGTGCAGTGCCGCATTCAGCAACGCGCGCGCCTCGGTGGGGGTCTCCTTGGGCTGCAGAGGAAGCATCGGGGCGAGGTAGAGGGTTGCTTCGGCAGCCGCCGTGCGGAAGGTGATGGGGCCACTCGAAGGCTCGTGTGGCGCCGCATTCGGGGCCGTGCCGGAGACGATCTCGAGCAGCAGATTCGCCTGCGCGGTCGGGCCGAACTTCTCCCGCCCGAGATTCGCGGAGAAGACGAGCGGCCACCCTTGCGCCTCGCCGGCGAAAAGGCGCGCGAGGCACGCAGCCAAGTCGGGGTGGGCGGCCGCGCTCTGTCCGTCCTTCCACTCGGCGGTGAACTCGTCGCGCCGCTCGGCGCTGATGACGCCCAGCCGCACCTTGCCGGTGAACCCGGGCGGGGGAAAGAGGAGCAGGAGCTGCGCGCGCCGCTTGCGATGCTTCTGCAGAATGGACGTCGCATGGATCTGCCAGTCGCCGAACGCGATCACGTTCCCGTCCTGTTCGTTCGCGGACACGACGGCTACCGTTCCCGGCACAGGCGAATGAGGCTGCGCCAGACGCGCCGCGGATGATCGCACGCCAGCGAGCTCATGTGCGCACACGCCTCGAAACCCCAGATGGCGACCGTCTGAGGGGCGTGTTGGAGAAGACGACGCACACCGTCCTGCAGGTCCTGCTCCTTCGCGGCTTCAATGCGGAACGCTTGGAGCCAGAGCATGACCGGCACGCCGGCTCGCTCGGCGGCCTCGCGTGCGGCGACCGCGTTCGTGTCGATGAACGCATCGCGCGCCTTCCGTTCCTCGATCCCGAAGGCCTGCCAGTAGGGATCGGTCCCGAACTCTTCCACTCCGGGCAGCGCGGCGACCTCCGCCCAGTCGAGGGGCGGCTGGCCCAGCGTGCCGCGCGGCAGCACGCAGATCGAGGACTGGAGCCCGCGATCCGATGCGTAGCCGGCCATGTCGCCCAAAAAGTCCACGACCCACCGAGCGCGCAGCCCGTCCCAGTCGGGCGCCTCACCCGCGTCGCGCGCGCGGACGCGGCAGTGCTCGCACGCGCACCGCTCCCCGGCCGGGTTGCTCGGTCCCTTGGGCGACCAGTGTGGCTCGTCCCAAAAGACCCAGCGGGCACCGGTTGCGGCGGCGGCATCGGTCCAGGCGTGCATCCGGTTCCGCAGGCCTGGGTGGTTGAGGCACGCCGCGCCGAGGGGCCGGCCCGAGGCGTCCCGCTGCATGAGGTCCGGATCTTCCGTGATCCAGTTTGAGAAGGCCTCGCCGCCGAAGACGCGCCCCACGCCCCAGGGGTCGAGAAGCACCTCGAGGCCGGCTTCCTGCGTGATGGCGACGATCTCGCGCATCGTGTCCGCGTAGAAACGGAAGTCGTTCTCGGAGAACGCGTGGATGACGCGCGTGAACCCGAGTTCGCGCAGGCGCTTGACATCGCGCTTGACGTGTCGCGGGATGCGACAACCGAAGTAGCTGGTGGCAAGCTGCATGATCTTCCCGTTAGCGCTGGGGGCCGCCGATGGGGGCATAGTCCTCCCCTCCTGCGGTCGCGGAGGTGCGTCCGCTGCGGTGCCCCAGGATTGTCCATTGCCGGGCTTGCTGGAACCCGCACTCCGTGTACAGGTCGCCGACGACGAAGGGCGCCTCCAGGCTTCCCGAAGCGGTCACGAAACGGGCGCGGTCGCACAGGCGACGGATCGCTTCGCGCACGAGGGATGCGCCCAGACCTCGATGGCGATAGCGCGGCAACACCTCGAGCCAGTCGATGAACCCCTCTTCGAGTTCCTCGCAGTAGCCACAGATGGCGAGTCCCACACGCTTGGCCTCGCGCCGGTCCCGCAGGAAGAACCAACCGTCGCCGAAGAAGTAGTCCGTGCGGGTCATTTCCTGGAGCTTCTCGGGGCACGTGAGCTGCGGCAGACTGGGGTAGGCCTCGTTCATCAGCTTGGCGGCGGCCTGCGTGTCGCGTTCGGGGTGAAAGGGAACGATCTGGAATCCGAGTGGGATGTTCACGGGCTGCGGCTCGGGATTCTGCAGGGTGACGCGGAAGTAGCGGCCGCACACGGGAAGCCCCAACATCTGGCTCCAGCTGCGACGCCCGGTCTCGAGCACCGGCACGAAGGTGAGGTCGCCGAGGCGGTGCTGAACCTGGGCGATGAGGTTGCGCAACGTCTCGGCGCGCCCCGTGAGCGACCAGGTGAACTCGATGGCCTCGCGCGAGTGGGCGACCACCGCACTCAGGTGCCGCCCGTCCGTCGAGATGAGGTACTGACATCCCGCGAGGACGTGCTTGACCTTGCAGAAGGGCGTGTAGAGGGCCGCGTGGGGGCCTCGCGCATACAGCTTTTTGACCAGGTCGAGGCTCGTGGGCCATCCTCCCGACTGCGGCTCTGCCCGCGGTGGTGTGTGCCGCTCCCCTGGCGGCCGCGCGAGGTGTTGATCGGAGACGATCACGACCCCCGGAGCATAGAAAGCCGCCGCGAGGCGGTCAAGATGCTGGGCCGGCGATTTCGAGCGTTTCGAGGACCTGTTCGTCCTCGTCCAGGAGCTCGACCCGGTCTCCGGGTCCCACCCGGCGGCCGCGACGGGTCTCCACGCTGCCATTGACGCGCACCAACTCGGCGCGGATCAGGTGCTTCGCCTCCCCGCCGGAGCCGACGAGAGATGCGAACTTGAGGAGCCCGTCGAGCGCGATGTCCGCGGTGTGGATCTCGACGCGTTGCTTCGCCATGAAGAACCGCCTATCTCACCAGAAGGAAACGCACCTGCGCCGAATGCGCATCGGGTGTGCTCGATACCAGCCGCGCGAGATAGGCCCCGCTCGGGAGCCGCGTGCCGCGCCCGTCCGTCCCGTCCCACCCGATGGGGTTGCCGCGATAGGGGAGGCGTCGCACCGTGCGCCCCGCCGCATCGTGAATCGAGAGCGTCCACGTCGACGCGGGGCCACCGGGAAGCGCGACGGTGAAGCTCGCGCGACCCACCACCGGATTCGGGGTGAGGTGTAGCTGCAGCGCGGCCGCCCGCGGGAACGCCTCGGGAGCGTCCGCCGGATCGGTGGAGGCGATGCGGAAGGCCGGGCTCGTCGCCCAGACCGCCTCCCACTCCTGCGTCATCGTGAGGCGAACATGCGCGCTCTCCGTGAGAGGACCGGGGACCGTCCATTGGTAGTGGCCGCTGTCGCACAGCTCCACGGCGATCGCGCTCCACGGGCCGTCGGGGCCGCTCACCGACAGATCGAGGCGAATGTCCACGGCCTCGTCTCCCACGTGAGCGGTGATCCAGCGGATGGT
Source organism: Candidatus Eiseniibacteriota bacterium (assembly GCA_030601305.1). Classification (GTDB taxonomy): domain Bacteria; phylum Eisenbacteria; class RBG-16-71-46; order CAIMUX01; family WJJG01; genus JAUVTV01. Next base: position 5,197 of record JAUVTV010000004.1, read on the forward strand.
CTGCACCGAGCCCATGAAGAACGTCTCGTTCCCGCGCGGGAACTCCAGGCGCGCCGTGCGCGTCAATGGCAGCGTAACTTCGCGGTAGACGTAGAGGTGGTTCTGATAGCTCGGCCACGAGCCCTCTTCCTGAACCAGGGCGGCGTCGGGGTAGCCGTTGTGATCCACGTCGCCGCCCACGCAGAGCGCCGCGCTGTCGACCGCGGGCCCGCCGTCGTAGCTGCCGATCTCCGTCCAGTTCCCCGCGCCGTCGCCCCCCCACACGGTGAAGACGCCGTCGCCGAGGGCGGCGACGTCCAGGAGACCGTCGCCGTCCATGTCACACAGACGGGCGATGCCATAGATGCCGGTGGCCGGGAGCCCGTGCGAGGCCGGCGCCCACTGGTCACCCGCCCACACGTAGACATGTACGCCGCCGGCCTTCGTATACGCGAGATCCGCGCACCCGTCGCCGTTCACATCGCCGAGGGAGACGCTGCTGAAGGTCACCGAGCCGGCATCGGGCAGGCCCTGGTCGCCCGACGTGAAACCGCCCTCGCCGTCGCCCAGGAAGATCGTCCCGTATTGGTAGCTGGCGGCGATGTCGGGGAAGCCGTCGCCGTTGACGTCGCCGCAGCAGAGGTGCGCCCGCGCGTTGCCCCCGGTTCGCGCAAACGTCTGGGTCCAGGTGCCGTCGCCGTTGTTGCGGTAGACGTGCACGCCGTTGCCCGACCCGAAGGAGTTCGCGGCGAGATCGAGGTCGCCGTCGACGTCGAAGTCGGCGAAGTCGGTGGCGAACATGCCGTAGGACTCGCCGCCGGACGCGAGGCCGTCGTCCCACGGGATCCAGGCTGTGCCCGTGCCGTCACCCAGCGCGGCCTCGATGAGCTGATTGCCGAGGTCCGAACCCGAGTAATCGTGGTGCATCCCGTAGCCGACATCCCACAGCCCGTCGTTGTTGACGTCGCCGACGGCGATGCCGCCGTACCCGAAGTTGCCCTCCATGTGGATCGACCAGCCGCCGTGGCCGTCGCCGAAGTAGACCATGATCCCGTGCTGGTCGGTGCCGATGTAGGGCGAGCCGTGATCGCCGATGCTCACGAAGTCGACGTTGCCGTCGGCGTTGATGTCGCCGAATTCGAGCTCGGTGTCGCCGCCGTCCCATTCGGGGAACGACGGGCCACTCGGGGATGAGTCGACGTAGGTGAGGGGCCGCGGACTTCCTCCGGGAAGAAGAGGCGTGGCGAGTATCAGGACGGCGAGGAGAGCAGTCGGTCTGGCGATGTTCATGGCGCACCTCCTACCTCTATCTTACTTCGTCGAAGGCAGGTACGGCAACGGAACTTTACCTCGCGCGGGCGAGATGGTAGGGTTTTCCGGGGCGGGGACCTCACCCTCTGGCCCCGCGTGGCGGCTTGAGGGACAGGAGGATACGGGATTGGCAGAGACGCGACCTTCCAGGGAGAACGCACAGCTGGCCGTTGCCGCCGTACGGGTGCTGCTGCACAAGCACGTCCGTCCGCCCACGCCCGCCGAGATCGGGGAGCTTCTGGATTGGGGCGATGAGGAAACGCACGTTGTGCTGTACGGTCTCGTGGAGGCCGGGATCCTCCGCGCGAACGAGAACCCCTTCGAGGTGCGCTACGAATTGTTGGATCACCTGAAGGTGGAAGAGCTGCCCCTCGAGGCCGACCGGGAAGCCCTCCAGGACGAGGTGGACGACTTCAAGAAACGGAGCGAGTTGCGCCACAAGGAAATAGAGGAGATGCTTCGCGCGGGCGGGACGGACAACAAGAAGAAGCAGCAGATGGAAGAACTCGAGAAGCAGTTCTCCGACTTCAAGAAGGAGCCTCCGGTCGCGCCGGAATGAGGCTACGACAGGATGCGTGATGAAGCCTCCCAGACGGCGTGAACCTCGTCGTAGTCCCCGGGGCGCATTTCAGCCACTGAAGCGCGCATGATCGCCCTCCCCTCAACAGCTCAGCAAATAAGTTGCGCCTGGGCCTCTTTCACACCCCATCTGGTGTACGCACAGGCAATTCCGGGGCGGGGGACGTTGATCCTGTTTGGAACGCAGCGCCGATCGAGTATACTCAGATATGAACACCCACAAGGGGAGAGAGTGTGGCCAGCCCACGGCAGGGTCGCATCTCCGAGGGAGTGAGGGGACGCAAAGAAGGAGGAACCAGGATGCGCGACAGGAGGACCCTGTATGCCCTTTTGGGCATTGTCTTGCTGAGCATGCTCGCGCCCGTCGTGGCGCAGGCATTGCCCGATCGAGTCGTGCTGTGCGAGGGATACGGAAGGCCTGGCTGAGCGTACTGCCCTCATGCGTGGTGCGCGCTAGATATGGTCAAGGAGAACTACACCGACGGCGACAATGTCAGGGTAGTCGTGATGGAAGTCCAGACTTCGGGAGGCTACGCGATTCCCTGGGGACAGAGTCGTACCAGCTGGTATGGCATCTCCGCAGTCCCCCACGCCCGGTTCGACGGTCTCTACTTCGTGAGCGGCAGCTACGGGAGCTGTACGGCCACCTACAGCCAGTACGCGTATCGGGTCGACTATCGGTTCGATCACACGGACGGCAGCCCGGTCACGATCGAGGGTCACTACGTGATCAACCGCGACACGATGACGCTGGAGGCCACGTTCACGCTCGAAGACGTGAATCCTCTGGAGAGCCCGAGGGCCACGATCGCGATCCTCGAGTCAGGTCTCTCGGTTCCGCCCTACACGGTGAACGATGTCGTTCGCGCGGCTTACGACGAGTACGTGACGCTCGTGACCCAGGGTGAGTATGTCACGCTGTCGCACGAATTCGCCATCAACCCGGCCTGGAACCTGGACAACGTCGAGTGCATCGCCTTCGTCCAGAAGACGACCCAGAACAAAGAGGTATATCAGGCGAACTACCTCGAGTTCGGCACCGCCGACGTGTTCGTGGATGATCCCGTTCTGAGCCTTCCGCGTTTCATCGATGTGGCGCCCAACCCGTTCATGCCGCTGCAGGCGGGTGAGGCGGTCGTGCGCATGGCCATGCCGGAGGCCGGCAGCCGTGACGTTCGGCTCGAGATGATCGATCCCAGCGGCCGCCTGGTGCGGACGCTCTCGCCCAACCGGACGGGCGAGACGTGGACCGTCTCCCTCGACGGTCGCGACGAGCAGGGACGCCCGCTCGGCGCCGGGGCCTACTGGCTCCGCATGGTGGGCGCCGGGACGGACGAGAGCACCCGTTTCGTAGTGGTTCGTTAGATAGCGGCAGAAGTGCCCACGGCAAGCACGCGGGCGGGAGCAGGCCGAGCCGGTCTGTGACCCGCCCGTTTCCTTTGGAACCAAATGTGATATAATTGCGCCTGGAGGTTCCCATGGAGCGGACGGGGTTGCTCCGGCTCGCGCCGTTTGTCGCGTGCTGGATCGTGGTCCTGGCCGCACCGCTCGCCGACGCATCCGTCACCAAGGTGGTCTTGGCCGAGGACTTCGGCGCCACTTGGTGAACGACGTGCCATCGGGCTCGGTGCGGGCTCGGGATCATGGAAGAGGAGTTCGGCGATCAGCTCATCGTCGCCGAGCACCACATCTCGGGTGAGTACCGGAACGCCTGGGCAGACGCGCGGGGCGATTTCTACGGCGTGGGACCGATCCCCATCGTCTGGTTCGACGGTGTGTACTACGAGTGGGGAGCACAATCCTGCCTGGCCGCCGCGGACGCCTACCGCGGGTGGATCAACCAGCGCCTGGATGACACCGGGGGCGTGAGTCCGGTCTCCATCGAGGGCGTCCACTGGTACTACGAGAACCAGATTTGGCTGACCGCCACGTTCCGGCTCGAGGATCCGGCCGACATCGTCGATGCGCAAGGGTTCCTGCTCGTCATGGAGAACGATCTCTGGTTCGAGTGGGAAACGTACGACCACGGCACCCGCGCGGCTTACGAGGTCCCGGTCGACCTGACGGAACCGGGCGACCAGGCCTACGTCACGTACACGTTCGACGTCGACCCGGAATGGGATTTGAGCGAGATCGAGTGCATCGCGTTCCTGCAGACCATGGGCTGCCCACCAGAGGTCTACCAGTCCGCGCGGCTCCCGCTAGGCGCGACCGGATCCGGCGTCGGCGGGCCCGACCGCACGCACCACCTGCTCTCCGCCTGGCCGAACCCGTTCAGTGCGAAGTTCTCCGGCGGGAGGCTTGCGTTCAACCTGTCGGCAGTGTCGGACGGTGCGAATGGGCTCGGGAATGGGCTCGGGAATGAACTCGGGATCGAACTCCTGGATACGGGCGGACGCACGCTGCGCAGCCTTCGGGCTCGACGCGCGGCGCCCGGTCTGTGGACGGCGGACTGGGACGGGCGCGACTCAGCCGGGCGGCAGCTGCCGGCCGGCAGCTACTGGATCAGGTCCCGCGAGGCACGCGGGGCAGGAGGGGTGCACCTCATACTGGTGCATTGAGGGGAGACCGAGAGGAGGATGAGATGACATCTGGGGACCATGCGCCTTGCAGGCGCGTCTCGCCCGCGGCGGGGCGCTTCCTTTTGCTGAGCTTCTGCCTCTTGCTGGGCCTGACCCAGCCGGCGTGGGCGGACGGCATACAGCGGCTGACTCCGGAAGAGGAAGCCGCACGCATCGAACGCATTCGCGCGCGCATCGAAGCCCTGGGGTACGACTTCGAGGTGGGACCGACCTCGCTCACCAGCGTTCCCTGGGAGGTGTTCAAGGAGCGCTACCTCGGCCTCGAGCTTCCCGAGGGATGGCAACCACGTCCGATCGTCGACGATCACGGCGCGGGTGACCGCGACCTGCCTGCGCGCTGGGACTGGCGCGAACACGGGCCGGTGCCCGGCATCCGCCACCAGGGTGCTTGCGGGAGCTGTTGGTGCTTCTCCGCCGCGGCGGCGTTCGAAATGGCGATTCTGCGGACCGAGGGGTTCGAGGTCGACATCAGCGAGCAACAGGGCCTCTCGTGCAACACCGGCGGCAGTGGCTGCGGTGGGGGCTGGATGGACGACGCCTACGACGTCTGGGACGGTTACGGCGCCTACGCCGAGGAGGACTTTCCCTACGAGGCCAACGACGGCATCGCCTGTCCGGGCGACACGTATCCCGCCATCGCGCGCATCGCATCGGTGCACAGCCTGGGCAACTCGGTGAGCCAGATCAAGCAAGCGATCTACGACCACGGTGCGGTGTCGACCACGGTGATGGTCTACGACGACCTGGTCGCCTATCGCGGCGGATGCTACGAGCACAGCTGCAGCTGGGAGCTGAACCATGCGATCGCGCTCGTCGGATGGGACGACGACTACTGCGATGGGCAGGGTGCCTGGCTCATGCAGAACAGCTGGGGCACCGACTGGGGCATCGACGGCTACGCCCACATGAAGTACGGCACTGCCTGCCTCGGTGAGTACGCGACGTGGGTCGAATACGTGGCAATCGCCAATCTGCTGGGCATCAACCATGTGCCGCTCGCCGACACCGAGAACACGAGCGACCCGTACGAGATGATCGCGGAGATCATCGCGACCGGCGGCAGCGTCGACCTCGGTGCAAGCTACCTCGACTATCGCATCGACATGGGCTCATGGGTGCAGGTGCCCCTCAGCCACGTCTCGGGTGACGAGTACGTCGCCCTGATTCCCGCCCAGTCGGCGGGCACGAAGATCGACTACTACCTGCACGCCGAGGACACGGTCGGAAACGAGAAGACCGTGCCGATGTGGGCCCCGGACGACACCTACCCGTTCGTCGTCGGCACCTTCGAGCAGATCGTCTTCGAGGACTTCGAGACCGAGTCCGGTTGGACGGTGGGCTACGAGGGTGACGACGCGACAGCCGGGATCTGGGAGTGGGGTGATCCCGAGCACACCGACAGCAACGGGCGCACCGTGCAGCCCGAGGACGACCACACGCCCGCGCCGGGCCGCTACTGTTTCGTCACCGGTGCCGCGGCCGGGTCGGGCGCCGGATCCTACGACGTCGACGGCGGCCGCACGACGCTCCTCTCGCCGGTCTACGACCTGAGCGAGTACGAGCTGGTGGTCGTCGACTACCGCCGCTGGTACACGAACCGCCGCGGATCGGACCCCTACGAGGACATCTGGGAGGTGAGCGTCCGTTCCGGTGCCTCCGGTTGGGTGCCCATCGAGTACACCAGCACGTGTCGCGAGAACTGGAGCTACCAGGTCCACATCTTGAAGGACTTCGTCGACATGGGCCCCGAGGTGCAGCTGCGCTTCGTGGCCTCCGACGAGGACGGCGGCTCGCTGGTCGAGGCGCTCGTGGATGACCTCGAGCTGCGCGGCGTCCGCTCCGGGACCTCAGATCTCGCGGATCGCACGCCCGGGCAGGTTCGCGAGCGCGTGATGCTCTGTGCCGCGCCCGTGCCGACCCACTCGCGCGCCGAGGTCGCCTTCTACCTGCCGCAGAGCGGCACCGCGCGCGTCCAGCTCCTCGACAACGGCGGGCGCCTGCTGCGCGTGCTGCACGCGGGGAGCGCACCGGCGGGGTGGACCCGTCTCGTCTGGGACGGCCGCGACGGCCAAGCGCGGGCGGTGCCCTCGGGGCTGTACCATCTGCTCGTCGAAACGGATCAGGGGGTCGCGACCCGGAGCCTGCCGGTCCTGCGGTAGGCCGGTGAGCCTTCACCCGATCTTGTATCCAAGATAAGAAGCCCGCTGTGGCACGACCGTGAGGGGCGTGCTAGGATCGGCCCCGTTCTACCCGGTAGTTCAGGGTCCGGTCGCGCATTTCTGTCCGCAGCCCAAGCAGGTGAACTCTCTGACGCGCGGGCATCCGGGTGACGGCATCCCCCCGGGCACGCTGCGGCCGGCGCTCCGAGGAGGCACATATGATGTACCGTTGGCACGCCGGCTATGTGGCCTGGCTGCTGAACCGGATCACCGGCATCCTCATTACCTTCTACCTCGTCATGCACATCTGGGTCATCCACCACCTCGCCCATGGACCGGAGAAGTACCGCATGGTCATGGACTTCCTCGGAAGCCCGATCTTCGTGTTCTTCGAGATCTGCATCATCGGCGTGGTGCTCTACCACATGATGAACGGGATCCGGATCGTGCTCGTCGACTTCGGCAACGGCGCCTGGACGCACAAGACCCTCTTCTGGGTGGTCATGGCCATCGGCGTGGTGCTCTTCGTGCTCTGCATCTGGGAGCTCGCCGGAGCGTTGCTCGGCCTGAGCCACGCGGTGGCGGCAACCCACTAGCGGCGCCATGCGATCTCCGAACGCACACCGGAGGCCCGCAACCCGCGAGCGACAAGGGGAGGAGGCATGAAAGAGAGAGGAATCGGATCGGGTGGCGCACTTGCCTGGTTCCTGCAGCGATTGACGGGGATCGTGCTCGTGCCGATCCTGCTCGTGCACTTGCTCACCATGCATCGCTACCACGAACACGGGCTGGCCTGGGATCAGGTCACGCGCCTGATGAGCAACCCGTACTGGAAGGTGCTCGAGATCTCGTTTCTCGTCCTGGCGCTGTACCACGGACTGAACGGGATCTACGCGATCATCCAGGACTACGTGAAAGTCGCCTGGGTGCGTCTTGCGATCTTCAGCCTGGTGATCCTCGCCGGGCTGGTGCTTTTGGTGTTCGGTATCGTCACCGTGCTTTCGATCAAGGCTCCCGCCTAGCGACCGAAGACGCCTCGGCAACGCGCCGGGGCGCTCCTCGCGCGGGATGGAACTCGAGGAAGGGGCCATGAAGCTCGACGTGACCTATCACAAGCACGACGTGGTGGTTGTCGGCGCGGGGATCGCCGGTCTCTACGCGGCGCTCAAGACGAGCGGCGAGGTCGACACGGCGGTCATCAGCAAGGTCTACCCCACGCGCTCGCACTCGGGGGCCGCGCAGGGCGGATGTGCCGCCTCGCTGGGCAATATGATGGAGGACCACTGGGAGTGGCACATGTACGACACCGTGCGCGGCTCCGACTACCTGGGTGACCAGGATGCCCAGGCGCTGCTCGTGCGCGATGCCGTACAGGTGATGTACGAGATGGAGCACCTCGGCGTACCGTTCGACCGCACCGAGGAGGGCAGAATCGCCCAACGCCCCTTCGGCGGGCACTTCGGCAACTTCGGCAAGTCGCCGATGAAGCGTTCCTGCTATGCCGCCGACCGCACCGGACACGCCCAGCTCCACGCGCTCTACGAGCAGTGCGTGAAGAACGAGGTGCGCTTCTACAACGAATTCTACTCGCTCTTGCTGATCATGAAGGGCGGAACCTGCCTGGGCCTGGTTGCCTGGGACATCATCCGGGGCGGCCTGCACGTCTTCCACGCCAAGGCGGTGCATCTGGCGACCGGCGGCTACGCGCGCTGCTGGAAGATCACCTCGAACGCGATGGCCAATACCGGCGACGGGCTGGCGCTCGTCATGCGCCAGGGATTGCCGCTGGAGGACATGGAGTTTGTCCAGTTCCACCCGACCGGTGTCTGGAAGCACGGCATGCTCGTCTCCGAGGCGGCCCGCGGCGAGGGCGGCTATCTGACCAACGACAAGGGCGAGCGCTTCATGAAGGAGTACGCCAAGGAGAAGATGGAGCTTGCCCCGCGCGACGTCGTTTCCCGCGCCGTGCAGACCGAGATCAACGAAGGACGGGGCATCGGCGGGCAGGACTGCGTCCACATCGATCTGCGCCACCTCGGCAAGGAGAAGATCTTGACGCGCCTGCCGCAGGTGCGCGAGTTGGCCTTGAAGTTTCTCGGGCGCGACATGATCACCGACCCGGTTCCCATCCAGCCCACGGCGCACTACTCGATGGGCGGCATCCCGGTGAACCTGGACACGCTGGTGCTGGGCGACAGCCAGAAGGGAACCGTCCCGGGATTGTACGCCTCGGGCGAATGCGCCTGCGTCTCGGTGCACGGCGCCAACCGGCTGGGGACGAACTCGACGCTTGAGTGCGCCGTGTTCGGTCGCCTGGGCGGCCTCAAGATGCTCGACTATGTGCGCCAGCACTCGGGGCACGAGGACCTGCCCGCAGACGCGGCCGAGATGGCCCGCGAGGAGATCGAACACCTGCTCTCGACCGCCGGTACGAAGAGCGGCGTGCGGTCGGCGGACTTGCGCACCCGCTTGCAGGAGACGATGTCCGAGAACATGGCCGTCTACCGCAACCAGGGGGATCTCGAGAAGCAGGTGAAGATCTGTCAGGAGCTGCGCGAGCAGTGTCGTCAAGTGGCGATCGACGACGGGGGTCTCTGTGCCAACACGGATCTGATCGAAGCGGTCGAGCTGGGACACATGCTCGACTACTCCTACGTCATCGCGCGCTGTGCCCTCGAGCGGACCGAGTGCCGCGGGGCGCATTGGCGGACGGATCACCCGGGCCGCAACGACAAGGAGTGGCTCAAGCACACGATGGCCTGGCTGGAAGGCGATCATGTCCGCCTCGAGTACAAGCCCGTCGTGATCACCCGGTTCCAGCCGGAGGAGCGGAAGTACTAGGGCTGTCAGGTAAGGGGAGATGCGATGGAGCGGACGCTGCGGGTCTTCAGATTCAATCCCGAGACCGGCCAGGAGCCACACTACGACACCTTCACCATCGAGGTCGAAGATTCGTGGACGGTCTTGGACGCGCTCAACGAGATCAAGTGGCATCACGACGGATCCCTGTCCTACCGGCGCTCCTGTCGTCACGGGATCTGCGGCTCGTGTGCCATGATGGTCAACGGCAAGAACGAGGCCACCTGTGAGAAGCCGCTCTCCGCGCTGAAGGGCACGATCACCGTCGAGCCGCTCAAATCGTTCCCCGTGATCAAGGACCTGATGGTCGACCAGGAGGACTTCTTCGAGAAACTGCGCCTGGTCAAGCCGTGGTTGATCAACCACAAGGCGCCCCCGACCGACAAGGAACGCCTGCAGAGCCCTGAAGACCGCAAGATCATCGACGGAACCTGGGAGTGCATTCTCTGCGGGGCGTGTACCTCATCGTGTCCCGCGTTCTGGGACAACCAGGGCTTTCTCGGGCCGGCAGCGCTGCTGAAAGCTTTCCGCTACGTGGGCGACACGCGCGACGAGGGTCTCGACGAACGCGTCGGCATCCTCGACAGCAAGATCGGCGTGTGGCGCTGTCACACGATCTTCAACTGCGTGGAGGCGTGTCCGAAGTCGCTCAATCCGACCGCCGCGATCGTCAAGCTGCGCCGGCGGCTCATTCAGGAGAAGCTGTAGGCGGGACGCGCGCCGCGGCGCGTCATTCCCCTGGCCCTCGCTTGAGGAGGTGTTGCGTTGGCAGATCGCACCGGTGGCTATGGGCGATTGCTCTTGCTATGCGCGGGCTACTTCGTGGGCTACGCGCTCTTTGGGGTCGCCCTGAAGTGGCTGCTGGACACACGACCGGGCTTCCCCGGGATGCCCGGGATGGAGACCCTCTTCAATACCACCGTCGGGGGCATGTCGATCTGCCTCCTGGTCGTTCTGGTGTTCTGGTGGCCCGGCCGACTGAAAAGCACGCTCTCCCCCATCTTCGGCGGCCGTCTGCCGGGCGAATACGCTTGGCTCATCCCCTCCGGGATCTGCACCGGCTTCGTCATCCCGACCACAACCTTGATGTACACCTACGGCTACTCGGTGATGGTGGCCATGGTGCTCATGCGCGCGTCCCTGATCATCGTCAGCCGGGTCGTCGACGCCATCCTGATCCGACAAGGCCATCTGGACAAGGAGGTCTACTGGCAGGAAAACGCCGCGGTTGTCGCTGCCGTCGCGGCCGTGAGTGTCGTCGTGTTCGCCGCCGGGCCGAAAGATTTCCAGTTCTTCGAGTCACCCGCGGCCATGATCACCATGGCGTTGTACATCGTCCCTTACGCACTGCGCATCTACATCTTGAATCGGTTCAAGGTGAAGGTAGATCATAGGGCGATCTTCGGCATTGAGCAGATATTCGCAGCTTTGACGGTCCTGGTGGTTTTGTTCGCCGGCATCTTGGCATTCCAGGCGGGATGGCAGCCGCCACAGATGGCGGGCGTGGTGCACGCGTTCTTCCATCCGTCATCTACGGCCATCCTGATCGGCGTACCCTACGGGATCATCGCGTTTTTCTCCGTATTCATCTTCCTATACAGAGGCGGCACGGCAACCTTCAATACTACGGTGAACCGATTGACCTCGCTGCTGGCCGGAACGGTGGCCACGTTGTTGTTCCACTTCCTCTTCCAGGGCAAGGCGGTTCGGGACTATCAGTGGGGGGCGCTGCTGATCGTCTTCGCCGCCATCGGTTTCCTGGCCTGGGCCGGGAGAAGGCGCGCGGCCGAGGTCGGGACCGTGCGCTAGCAGCCAGGATGACTTCTGCCACGGGTTGCTAGGCTCGGATCGCTCATCGGGCGCCAACCGCTCATGCCCGTAGATTTGCTCAGGATCCAGAGTACTTCTACTCGCGATCGTGAGTAATCGGTTAGCTCCTTGGAGTTCAATATGTTCCAGGGACCCATCCGGGCTGAGATCAGGAAGCGTCTGGAGCCCGGCGGGAGAATGACTCGTTCGATAGGAAGATCCCTCCGCCACCCGATGATCACCGCCGGAGGGATCCTACTAGCGCTTCAGAGCGCCGGCCCGCTCGACGACCTCTTCGAATCTCACGACCTCGGGCTTGGCGCGGAATTCCTCCGGCAGTGTGCGGAGCAGATCCAGGATGGCTGAGAAGGACCCTTCGCGCGCCCAGTAGCTCCAACGCAGGATCTCGGCGAACTCGGCGACGCAGGCGTCCAGCACCAGGTCGGGCACGGCGCTCTGCACGGATGCGTACAAGTGTCCGACCTCCGCCACCTGCTCCAGCTCCACGAACACCTGCTCCCAAGGCTGCTCGTAGCGGAGCCGGACGGTGGCCAGACGTCCGGAGGGAACGTCGCGGTTGAGCTTGATCTCGTACAACGCCGTGACCTCGTGACCGGCCCCGATCTCGGCGGCGTCCACGCGATTGTTGCGGAAGTCGGCGTCGCGCACGTCGCGGTTCTCGTACCCGATGAGGCGATACTGATGAACGTGCTGGGGATCGAACGTCACCTGAGCCTTCGTATTGCGCGCGATGATCTGAAGCGTTCCGACGAGGTTCTCGCGCAGCACGCGCACCGCCTCGTCCATGTCGTCCACGTAGGCGTAGTTGCCGTCGCCGGCGTCCGCCAGTTGCTCCATGAGCACATCGTTGTAGTTGCCCAGCCCCACGCCGATCGTGGAGAGCGTGATCTGATCGGCGTCGCCCCGCACCGATCGCAGGATGTTCTCCCAGCCGGTGACTTCGAGATTGGCGACGCCGTCGGAGAAGAAGAAGATCCGGTTGATCCAGCCCGGCCGGTGCCGTCCGCGCAGCATCCCGTAGCCCAGGTGGAGCCCGTGTCCGGCATTGGTTCCGCCGTGGGGACGCAGGCGCCACACCTTCTCCCGCAGAGCCGAGGCATCCCCCACGTCACCGAGGGGGTGGATCACCTTCGCGCGCGGCCCGAAGGTGATGATTCCGACACGGTCGTCGGGCCGCAGCTCTTCGAAGAGCACATCGAGGGCGGCCTTGACGACCTCGAGGCGGTCTCCGCCCTTCATTGATCCCGAGGTGTCGATGACCAGTGCCAGCTGAGCCGGCAGCCGCTGCTCCTCTGTGACTACACGCCCGCGGACGCCGACACGCAGCAAGCGGTAGCTGCCGTCGTCCACGTGGGCGAACGGTGACGGCATGCCGTCGATGTGGATGCTGAAGTCTCCCGACTCAGGCGGCGCATAGTCCTTGCGGAAGTAGTTCACGAATTCCTCGACGCGCACCGCGGCCGCGGGCGGGAGGTGCCCCTCGTGGATGTAGCGCCGGCTGATCGTGTAGGAGCCGGTGTCGACATCCAGCGCGAAGGTCGATTGCGAATCCTCCGCGGCGATCACGAACGGGTTCGTGCCGGCGTGCTCGAAGAACATGTCGTCGGCCAGCTCGGCGTTGACCGGCCGCCCGCCACCCGTGCCCGAGGGATACGGGGGACGGCGCGGGACGTTGACCGGGGGCATCGGTGGCGGAGACCGCCGGGCTACCTGGTCGGGCCTCTTGACGTGCACCATCGGGTTGCCCGGGCTCGGCGAGGGCGGCGTGAAGGGTCGGAATTGAACGTCCCCGATCTTCTCTCCGACAGGCACGCCGTCCACTTGGTACTGCACCTCGCCGGCGCGGCCACCGCGGAACTGCAGCTCGCCCCCCTTGGCGATGACCCCCGCCTGGAGGCGGATGACCTCCTCGATGTTGTCCGCCGGCAGGTCAGAGAAATTTTCGGCGGAAATGGCGTGTGCGGTTCCCGTAGGGCCCTTGTAGATCTTCTCCTTCTTCTTCCCAGTGATCTGGACCTCGGCGAGCGTCGCGACAACCGCAGCATTCAGCGCCCCGCTGTCCGGCGGTGCCACAACCGCGTGCACCTCCTCACTGTCCGGGAACGCCGCCACCGCATCCACCCGCGGCATCCCGACGCCGGTCTCCAGCCGGGACGTAGACGCCAGCCACCAGGCGGCGACGACGAGAAGGATCACCCCGGCACCGACCATCACCCGCAGGGGCAGGACGCCCATCTGCTGGGCGCGTGACCAGCGCGCTGCGGTGTTGCGCCGGCGATCCAGCGCCCTGCGAAGCCCCGTCCAGACGCGGTATTCTTCGTCTCGGTTCAGCTGGGCTCGCCAGTGTTCGAGCTCCCGTTTCATGACGATACCTCCTCTGTCTCGGCGCCGCGGAGCCGCGCCGACGATGTCCCGGCGTTCCTGCGCGGGCGCAAGAAGTCCCGCATCTTCTGGCGGGCGCGGAAATGGTGGACGCGGGCTGTCGACTCGCTGCACCGGGCGGCCTCGGCGACTTGCCGAAAGCTCAGGCCTTCCAACTCGCGAAGGAGGAAGATGGCGCGCTGACGACTCCCGAGGCGGGCGAGGGCCTGGTGCAGACGACGGCGTGCGTCCAAGTCGTCCGGCGCACAGCTGACCTTGCGCACGTGCGCGGCAAGCTGTTGCAAGACCCGGCGCCGGCGCGATAGCTCACGCTTCCAGTCGCGTGCGCGGCGTATGGCGATGATCGCGAGGTAGGCTTCGAGGGGCCCTGTACCGTGGTAACGGTGGATGCTTTTCAGGGCAGAGAGGTAGGTCTCTTGAAGAAGCTCGAGGGCCTCTTCTCGCTGCCCCGTATGGTAGACGAGCAAGGCGAAGAGCCGGTCGCGGGTTCGGTCGTAGATTTCGCGCCAAGCCTTCTCGCACCGGTCCGCAGCCCTTCTTGCCAGCGCCAGGTCCTGCGGGCAGTGGACGGCCTCCCCAACAGCCGCGCTCGCATGTGGATCGATCACCTCCATGCCGCACCCCCTGTTTCACAGATGCAGTCGCACGAGCAGAACGAATCGTTTACTCGAATCTGCAATCACTGGAGGGGGTGCCAGAGGAGACCTGGCATCCGTTGAGACTTCTGATGGTAGTGTAGGTGGGTGGATCCGGGTTGGTGAGCGAGATCGGGGACTACTTCGCCGGGGGCAGCCCGAGCACGCGATACCGCTGGCCGTCGTAGTCGACGCGGAACTCGGCCGTCACGTCATCGCTCCCCCGCCGCTTGAACGTGACCGTGACGAGGAAGCAGTACGGCTCGACGAGACGCACCTCGCGGATGGCAAACGCGCGGCAACAGTCCGGATGACTGCGCATGTAGGCTTCGAGGAGCGCGGCGACATCGGATGCGGGTTGCAGGCCGCCTGCGTCTTCAGGCGCGGCGGCCAACTTGAGCATCTCGCGCGGCCCGGCGAAGAGGCTTGCGGCCTGCGCGTACGCGCCTCGGTCCAGGCACGCGAGATACTGCTGGACCACTTGGCGTGCCATGGTGCACTTGTCGTAGCCTTCGACCTCCGGGTCGCGAGTGCAGCCCCGCGCCATGAGCAGGAGCATCCCGCAGGTGGCCAGGATCAACGCTCGTCTCGTCCGTCCGTTTCGCATGCCCACATCCGCTTCTCGAATTGCAACCAGGGCTGGCGGTTAGAACCGAGCCTCCCCGCCGGCACCCTCACCCTGTAAGATCGTTCATCCGGCCGGGATCTGTAGAGGGGATCGACCGGCGCCGCGGAGCGCAGACGGGGGAGAGACATGGAGCGGATCGCACGGTTCCTGTACGAGATAGGGCATCTGAAACGGGTCGCCCGGTCGGGGTGGTGGGTCGCGGGTGTCCGCCAGCCGGAATCCGTGGCCGAGCACACCTTCCGCTGCCTGTGGGTGGGCTACTTCCTCGCGCTGGACGAAGGCGCCGATCCCGCCCACGTGCTCCTCATGTGTCTGGCGCACGACATCCAGGAAGCCCGCATCAACGACCTTCACAAGGTGGGGCAGGCATACCTCGATGTGAAGGCGGTGGAGCCGAAGGTGTTCGACGATCAGGTAGACGGTCTGCCGTCGGCGGATGAGCTGCGCCGACTGCGGGAGGAGTATGAGGCCGGCGAGACGCTGGAGGCGCGCATCGCGCGCGATGCCGACCGTCTCGAGTGCGCCTTTCAGGCGCTGGAGTATGTCAACGAGGGTCACGAGCCGTGCCGGCCTTGGTTCATCAACACGGCTCCGGTCCTGAAGACCGATGCGGGGAAGAAGCTGTACAAGGCGCTGGCAGCATCCGATCCGAACGACTGGTACCGGGAGCTGCCACGCGTTCCGTAGTGGCGTAAGCGAGGTGAGCGCGATGTCGCAGGAAGGAATCGAAGCCCGGTGGTGGCACACCGATGGCGAGTCCGTCGTCTGCGATCTCTGCCCGCGCGCGTGCCGCTTGCGCGACGGTCAGACCGGCTTCTGCAATGCGCGCCGCAACACCGCGGGGCGGCTGACGACCTTGACCTATGGCCACCCCGTGGGCCTCGGGATCGATCCCATCGAAAAGAAACCGCTGTTTCACTTCCTTCCGGGATCGCCCGTGCTGAGCTTCGGAACCGTGGGTTGCACGCTGGCGTGTCGCTTCTGTCAAAACTGGAGCATGAGCCAGTCGGATGGGCGCGCCGGATCGCGCCGCGTGGCCCCGGAGGAGATCTTGGAGCTGTTGCGTCGCGATGAAGTACCGTCGGTCGCGTACACGTATAACGAGCCGACCGTCTTCGCGGAGTACGTCGTGGATGTCGCCCGCCTCGCCCGGGAGAACGGCATCCGCAACGTGATGGTGTCGAACGGCTACATCTCACCGCAGGCCCGCGATGAGGTCTTGGCCCAGATCGACGGCATCAACGTGGATCTGAAGGGCTTCAGCGAGCGATTCTACACGCGCGAGACGCGGGCGCATCTCGCACCGGTTCTAGACACGCTCGAGTGGATCGGCAAGCGGCCCGATATCTGGCTCGAGATCACCACGCTGCTGATCCCCGGCCTCAACGATTCCGAGAAGATGCTGACCGAGGAGTGCGACTGGATCATCGGACATCTGGGCGTGGATGTACCGCTTCACCTCACCGCCTTTCATCCCGCCTACCAGATGCTCGATCGTCCGCGCACACCGCCCGAGATCCTGCAACGCGCCCGGGATACCGCGCGGAGCAAGGGGCTGCGCTACGTCTACACCGGCAACGTGGCCGATTCCGAAGGTCAGAGCACGCTGTGCCCGGCGTGCGAGGCGATCGTCATCGTACGCAGCGGGCACAGCGCACGAACCGTGGGGCTCGAGAACGGTTGTTGCCGGGCCTGCGGGCAGGAAATCGCCGGCGTGTTCGCTGCCGATTGACCGGGTGAAAGGAGACTGATCGTGGAGACCTTCAGCGTTCAAACCCAGGAGCACGCCGACCTCGTCGACGTCACCGATCGCGTGCAGGCCATCGTGCGTGACGCGGGCGTGAGCTCGGGCGCCGCGCTCGTCTACGTCCCGCACACGACGGCGGGGGTGACGGTCAATGAGAATGCAGATCCCGCGGTCGTGCATGACGTGCTGGCCGATCTCGACCGCCTGGTGCCCTGGAAAGAACGTTACTACCAGCACGGCGAGGGCAACAGCGCGGGACACACGAAATCCAGCTTGGTCGGCTGCGATCAGTGGATCCCGATCGAAAACGGGCGGCTCGTTCTGGGGACCTGGCAGGGGATCTACTTCTGCGAATTCGATGGGCCGCGGACGCGCAAGGTGCACGTTCAAGTTTTGAAAGGCTAGGTACCCGTGCCGGTGGCATTCCCGAACAATCCAAGCGAGTTCTGTATCACGGACGTCGGCAGCACGACGACGAAGGCGTTTCTCTTTCAGAAGCGCGACACATGGCGCATCTTCCATCGCGAGGCGGCGACCACGGTCGAGAAACCCGACGAGGACGTCACCATCGGCGTGACTGAAGCGCTTCGGGCGCTCGCGGAGGAGTCGGGCAGTCAGCTGATCAAGGACGGCGTCCCCGCGATTCCGTACCTCTCCACGTCGTCGGCGGGCGGAGGGCTCGCGATGGTGGTGACCGGTCTCATGCGCAGCGTCACCAGCTACAGCGCGGAGCGGGTGGCCCTCGGCGCGGGTGCCATCGTGCTCGACGTGATCGCCATGGACGACGGCCGCACGCCCTACGAGAAGGTCCAGGCGCTCATGCGGCTGCGGCCCGACATGGTGTTGCTCGCGGGTGGCTTCGACGGCGACGCCCTGAGCGGCCCGGTCTTCCTCGCCGAACTCATCTGCGAGGCGGGGCTGCGTCCCAAGCTCAGCCGCGAGGCACATCTTCCCGTGGTCTTCGCCGGCAACAAGCACGCGCGCCATCTCGTCGCCGACACGCTGGGTGACCGTTTCATGTTTCACCCCGTGGCCAACATTCGCCCGTCGAGCGAGATCGAAGATCTCGATCCCGCGCGCACGGCGATCCACGACCTCTTCATGGATCACGTGATGTCCCAGGCGCCGGGATACGAACGGCTCGTCTCCTGGGTGAGCGCGCCCATCCTGCCGACACCGGCGGCCTTCGCCCGGATTCTCGAGATCGCCTCGCGCGAGCTGCGCAGGAAGATCCTCGCGATCGATATCGGCGGCGCCACGACGGACGTCTTCACCGCCGAGAACGGCACCGTGTTCAGGACCGTGAGCGCCAATCTGGGCATGAGCTATAGCGTGCTGAACGTCGCGCGCACGGCTGGCATCTCGGCGATCCGCGAGCTTCTCCAGAACGGCATGAGCGATCGCGAGCTGTGGGACCGCATCGGTGACAAGTACCTGCAGCCCACGTGTCTGCCCACGGATGAGACCGGCGTGCGCGTCGAGTGGGCCACGGCGGCGGTCGCCATACGCGAGGCGGTGCGCGATCACCAGCGTGTGCGCGCCGGGATCTCGCTGAGTCGCGGCAAGGAGGAGCTGACCATCCGGGGCCTGCTCGATCGCGGCGGCGGCAAGCAACACGAAACCGGAGAAGTCTTCAAGCTGGACGAGTACGACCTGGTGATCGGTAGCGGGGGCATCCTCTCGCACTCGCCGCGCGAGGCGGCGGTGACGATGATGATCGATGCTCTCCGGCCGCGCGAGTCCGTCACCCTTGCCGTGGACAGCGCGTTCGTGTTTCCGCACCTGGGTGTGCTCTCCGTGCTGAACCCCGAGCTCGCGCTGCAGCTCTTCCAGGAGCTGGGTCTGGTGCGGCTCGGAACCGTTGCGGAGGTGAGGACCGAGCGCGCCTCGATCGACGCGCGGTCCGCCGTGCCTCCGGCCAGGGAGCGGCGGGCCGCCGCGAGAGAGCGCATCGAGCGGGGCGTGATCCGCTTGCGGCGGGAGCTGGCCGTCCCCGGTGATCTGTTCGTACGCAATGGCGCGAGCGTCAAGGCCGACACACTCATCGCGCGCAGCACGCGCCTTTTCCGGCGGCCCTTCTTCCTCGAGATCGCGCGTGTGCTGGGGATCCCGCCCGAAGAGGTTCCCGCGTGTGTTCTGAAGAAGACGGGGGACACCGTGGAACGCGAGGATCTCGTGGCGCGGCACAAGGTGAGTCTCATCAAGACCAAGGAGTATCGCTCGCCCGTGGCCGGCGTGGTGGAGCGTCTCCTTCCGTCGGGCACGCTGGTGATTCGCGAGAAGCCGGAGAGCGCCGCGGCACGGGCGGTCATCCAGGTTGCACAGGATCTCGCCGTCCATCCCGATCAGATTCGCCCGTACGTGAAGGTCGAGGTTGGACAGAGCGTGGAACGCGGACAGGTCGTCGCCTCGTTCCTGCGGCCCGGGACGGTGCGCCGGAGCTGCGCGCCGCTGCGCGGCAAGGTCAAGGAGATCAACTACGACTACGGGCTCATCAACATCGAACCGCTCCGCGAAGAGCTGGAGGTGCGCGCGTGGATGCCGGGGACGGTGGAAGCGCTCACCGATCGGGGATGCACGGTATCCGGTCGCGGCATCCGCATGGAAGGCGTGTGGGGTCTGGGGGGAGAGATCTCCGGTCGATTGGCGCTCGGTGCCCCGGAGTCCGGGTCCGTGCTGGTCACCGACTTCGCCGACCGCGAAACATTGGAAACAGTCGCAGATCGGGGAGGCCGCGGTCTCATCACGGCGGGCCTTCACCTCGCGGACGTGCTGGAGATCGATCCGGGCTACACCATCGTGGTCACCGAGGGGTTTGACCGGCGCGCGATGGATCCGGGTCTGAAACAGGAGCTGGAACGCAACGTGGGTCGGGTTGTACTCCTGGACGGAACCACCGAGCTGCGCGTGGGCGTACGGCGACCGATCATGATCTTGCCGGAGGAGGATTGAGGTGAAGAGGGGAGTGCGCGAACTCATGGCGGCGTGCGCGGGTGCGATGCTCTGCGGAAGCGCTGCCGGGGCCGAGGGTGTAACCTGGAGCGATCTCACGCTCGCCCAGGCGCTGGCCAAGGCCGACGATCTCGCCACGCTGGTGATGATCGATGTCTATGCCAGTCACTGCATGCAGTGCAAGGACATGGATCGTGAGGTGTGGGAGACGTCCGAGGGTGTCGAACTGGCCGAAGGGCTCATCATGCTGCGCATCCCTTCCGACAAGCCGGAGGGCCGCGCGCTGCAAGACAACTACCCGGTTCTCGGTTTGCCGCTGGTGATTCTGCTCGAGGCGGACGGCACCGAGAGCGGGCGCATCGTGGGCTATCGAACGCCGGAGCCGTTCTTCGAGCAGGCGCGAGCCCTCAAGGCGGGCTTCGATCCGCTTCCCGAGATGGAGGCCGAACTCGAGGCCCAGCCCACGTCACAGAAGCTCACCCTCGAGATCCTCGAGCAGTACCTCTACCGCCAGCGCGAAGCCGAAGCCGAATCTCTCCTCACGCGTCTTCTCGAGCTGGATTCGAGACGGATCTCCACCTACGCCACCAAGGCTCTGGGGCTGACAGCCCGCTACTACGACTACTTCAAGCATGACAGCGAGAAGAGCCAGAAGTACTGGCGGATCGCGCTCCACGACTACGCCCAGTCGAGAGCCGTCAACGGCGCGCTCAAGGCGACCTACGAGTACCACCGGCAGAAGCGAACACTGACGCTGTGGATCGAAATGGTTTGCGCCGTCGCGGACGCCAACCCCGAGGCCTCCACCTTGAACGCGGGGATTGCCCGTTGGGCCGTCCGGGGCAACCTGAGCCATCCGTGCCTGGCCGCGGCTGCGAGGCGCGCGCACGCCCTGGGGGCCAAGCCGGCGATCTTCGATTCACTGGCCATTGCTCTCGAGGGCATGCCCGACTGACCTTCGCTCGAAGCCGGCTTCCCGAGCAAAGGTCAGTCCGCAGCGAAGGCCGTCCGCCTTCCCTCCTCCCGCTTCGTGATGTACAATGGTGAGAGCGAAGGAGGTGCCCATATGTCCAGAGTTGGCTCGGTCGCAGGACTCACCCTTCTCCTGGCCTTCACCTTTACTGCGGGCGAGGCGCTCGCAGCGGAGCGGATGGTCATCCTCGAGTATTTCACCAGCACCACGTGAGGCGGCTGCGCCGGAGCCAGCCGTGAGCTGGACGAACTCGCCGCCGACTACGCCGACCGGGTCGCTGCCATTGCCTACTACACGGGTGGCTCAGACCCCTTCTACACGCAGGAAGGCTCTGATCGCTGGAACTTCTATCCGCCCCCCTACTGGTACTTGAGTACTTGGTACTACGCGTGGCCGTGGCTGTGGATGGACGGCAACAAGCATCCCGGGTGGCAGTACGGTACATGGGAGGGCTATCTCCAGGCACAGCTTCCCGTGGAGTCCGAGCTTGTCATGGATCTCGAGGGCGGCTACGACAGCGGTGCGCGCATGGGTTGGCTCGGCATCTCCATTCACAACGTGGGAACCGAGACGCTCTCGGGCGACCTGCAGTGTGTTCTCACGGAGTCCGGCTTGTACTACCATGCGCCTAACGGCCTTGACTGGCACCATCACGTGATGCGCGACATGATTCCCACCGAGACCGGAACGCCCGTGACGATCGCCCCGGGGGAGACCGAGTACATCGCGCACCAGTTCATCCTCGACTCGTCCTGGGACGAGACCGAGTGCGAGTTCGTCTGCTTCGTGCAGCACGATTATCTCCAGCCGGACAGCACGAAAGAGGTCTGGCAGGGCGCCAAGATCGCTCTCACCGAACTGGTGGGCGGCGCGGCGGACGTCTCCGAGGACCCTGTCGCGAATCCCTTCGCTCTCCATCCGTGCAGTCCCAACCCCGGTCGGCCGGGCACCGAGATCGCCTTCGACCTGCCGCGGGAGTGCGAGGTGAGCCTTGCGGTCTACGACGTGACGGGGCGCCGGGTGATCACGCTGTACGAGGGCGTGCGCGCGGCCGGCAGTCACGCCGTCGCATGGCGCGGCTCAGGCGAGAACGGAGAACCCGTTCCTTCGGGAATGTACTTCTACCGGTTGGATGCCGGCGCATTCAGCCGGACACGGCAGGTGTTGATCGCGAGGTAGATGCTCCTTACCTCGCGATTCCCATCTGCCAGAGGACGAAGGCGTAGTCGAGCGCCATCTCCTTGGCGAGGAGGTCAGCGGAGGCGAATGATCCGCCGCACCTCTTCGGAGCGCTCGCCCCGGCTGCGCAGGCGGTAGAAGTAGAGTCCCGCGGGAACCGGGCGACCCGCCTGGTCGCATCCGTTCCAGGTGATCCGATGGCGGCCGGGTTGCACGCTGCCGCGCACCAGGTGGCGGATCACGCGTCCCTCGAGGTCCAGGATGCTCAGCTCTACGTCACCGGGACGGACTACGTCGTAGAGGATCGCCGTGCGGTCCTTGAAGGGACACGGTCCGGCGACCTGAAGCCCGGGGCGCAATGGCAGCTCCTCGGCGACGATCGCATCCGCCGGCAGGCTGCTGGAGCCCAAGACCATCACGTCGTCCACGTACCAGCCTTCCTGCCCCTCGCTGCCGTTGCTGCCGAAGCGGAATCGGAAGCGGATGGTGCCTTCGTAGCCGGTGAGCTCGAAGACCTCCTCCTGCCAGCCGCAGAAGCCCGAGAAGACGGGGGTCTCCGGCGGGAACGGTCCGGGCGGCTCGCTCGCCGCGATGAGGAACTCGTAGCCGGTGGCCGGATAGACCTGCTGCCAGCTGCCGCCATTGATGGAGGCCTCCACGATCCCGCCGTCCAGCACATACGTGAAATGACCGGGGGCCATCTCGGCGCGGATGTAGTGCCAGAAGCGCAGCTCGGTGTGCGTCGCCAGCGTGACCTCGGGTGTGACCAGGATGGCATCGAGCATGTCGGCGTAGACGCCGCCCGAGTCGACCGCGCCGCACTTCCAGGACCACGAACCGCCGGGCGTGTGATTGCGCAACATGCTGCGATGCCACGCGTCGCCGTACCCCGGCAGGCCGGAGAGATGCTCCCACTCCCCAGTGCCGCCCTCGACGTTGTCGGCGAACCCGCCCACCGGAAGCTCGAAGGCCACCTCCCGTGAGATTCCCAAGTCGGCGCTCACGTTCACGGTGAACGGTAAGATCTCGGGATCCGGACAGTCGGGCGAGACGAGGATTTCGAACGGGGGAAAGAGGGAATCGCTTTCACCACGCTGCAGGGAATCGAGGTTCGCGATGTCCTGCAGGATCTCGACGTGCGGCGAGAACGTGCGCAGGCGACCGGTCAGTCCGGTGGCGCCCTCGCTGCCCCCGTTCCTCAGCCACACCAGGAGCGATGCGATCTCGCCCGGGTCGAGAAGCCCGTCGTCGCCATCATCCACCGCGTAGCCGCTGAAACCGATGCTCGGCGCGCCCGAGAAGAGGGTGAAGGTGTGGTGCCAAAACTGCGTTTCGCGATTCAGTTCCGCGCTTACCTCCAGTGTGAACGACGTCGCGTGATACGCCGGCACCTCGGGGTCCATGTGAATGACGAAGGGCAAGAGCGGCTTGCCCTCGTCGCCGGGGCCGAGGTCGGGGAAGGTGGCGACGCTGTCGAGAACCACGCACAGGCTGTCGCTCGTGCGCAGCACGGCCGAGATCTGCGTTGCGCTGCTGCCGCCGACATTCCGCAGGGAGGTCCGGATCTCGCCGGTCTCGCCGGCGTCCATCTCGTCATCGTCATTGCCCTGACTCGCCCCGAGCGTGTCGTCATCCACGTACGCCGCCATGAATGACAGCCAGCAGCCGGGTGGCGGGTAGACGGTGACGATCTCAGGTGCTCCCGTGGCCGTGAAGATGCCCAAGCTCTTGGGCGGCAGCACGAACCATCCGCTGGTGTCGCTGCCCACCGGCTCCGACGCGATCACGAAGCACGCCGCGAGCTTCTTGTAACGGATCTTGTAGCGCTCCTGATTGTTCGGATCGAAGCGTAGCGCGAAGAGCGAGTCGCCGTCGCTGAACAGACAATTGGCGGCCGTCTGAATGGCCCCCGCCTCGTGGAGGCCGAGTGCCGCCGCGGCGATCGCGTCTCCCGTGGCGTGGCTGCGGGTGCCGTCTCTGCGTTCCACACCGCGCTCGCGGTGCTGGAGCACGTACAGGAAGAACAGCTCGCTGTCGAGATAGGGGTTTTCGTAGTCGGGGGGGTGCTTTTCCAGGTACTGCGGGTCGTCCCGCAGAATCAAGTCGGTCAGCGTCAGCTTGGCCAGGGTACCGTTGTGTGCGAAGACGATGTCATCGCGACGGAAGGGATGCGGGTTGGGAATGTCCTCGTGGCCGCTGGTCGCGTTGCGCACGTGAACCAGGCCGCACACCGGATCCAGGGCGAGCATCTCGAAGACGGCGTCGTCGTAACGCACATCGAATTCGTGGTCGGCTTCGGGACCCGCTCGCACGACAACCGGGTGGGTAAGGCCGGCGGCTTCGAGCGCCGGGGAGTAGTAGACCACGCTCCAGCCGTCCGGATTCGAGTTCCCGAGTGCCTTCAGCGAGTAGAGTCCCGTGACGAGTTGGTCGGTGAGGATCGGGTCTTCCCAGGCGGTCCCGATCGCGCCCCAGAAACGGCAGGCATGCTCCCGCACCGGATGCGGCGTGAGGGATCCCGCAATCGGGGTGACGGCGAGGAGTACCAGGAACCAGCCCACTCGCCGCCGGCGCTGTTCGTTGCTCTTCATGGTCTCGGTCCTCTCACAGCACGGCTATCTGAGCAAGGTCATCTTGCGGACCCAGGTTTCGGACCCGGCCTTCAATCGGCAGTAGTAGATGCCGGCGCCGGCCGCCCGTCCGTCGCTGTCGCGGCCATCCCACACGATCCAGTGGAGGCCGGCGTCCAATTGCCCGTGGACCAAGGTTCTCACCAGGCGTCCCTCGGCATCGTGGACGGTGAGATGCAGGTTGCGCGCATCCGGCAGACGCAGTGCGACGCGCGTCTCGGGCGCGAACGGATTGGGCCGGTTGGGGCCGAGTAGCGGCAGCTGCACGAACCCCGCCGCTTCATCGGCATCCGAGGGCGGCGGCCACGACAGCAGCTCGGCGTCGTCGATGTACCAGCCTTCGCGCGTCTCGGCGCCGTCGCTCCCGAAGCGGAAGCGAACTTGCACGGAATCGCCCGCGACCTCGAGCACGAAGACCTCGCGCTGCCAGTCGCGCGTTCCCGAGAAGACCGGGGTTCCCGCAGGGAACGGCCCGGGTATGGATCCTTCGCGGATCGTGTAAGGGTAGCCGCTCTCGGGTGTGATCTGATTCCATGCCCCGGCGTCGACGGAGATCTCGACCAGGGCGCCGTCGTAGCACTCACCGGGATAGGTCTGAGTTGCCTCGGCGTCGATCCAGTGCCAGAAGGAGAGCTGCACCGTCTGGGCGATCGCCATCGCCGGCATGGTGAGCACGCCGTCGGCCAGGTTCGCGTAGTCGCCGCCCGCGTCGTCCCCGAACTTCCAGCTCCACCCGCCGCCCGGCGTGTGATTGCGCGCGCTCGAGCGATGCCACTGGTCGAGGAACCCGCCGCCCGCGACCGCGTGGGTCCACGCTCCCTCGCCGTCTTCCATGTCGTCATCGAACGCGCCGATGCCGAGCGTCACGGGGAGCTCGGCCTCCAGATCCCAGTCGCCGTTCAGATCCAACGTGCACAGGATGATCGTCGGCGAGAACGCCTCGGCGTCCACGGTCACCTCGAACACCGGAAGCAGATTGGCCACGCCGCCGGGCAACACCTCGGCGCACGCGGCATCCGGCTGCGTGATCGTGAGCCACGGGTTGTGCGTCAGCAGCGTGGCATTCACCTCTGTCGCCGCGCTGTGGCCCTCGTTGACCAGGCGTACGGTGACCGCGGCGCTTTCGCCGGGCCCCAAGCTGCCGTCACCGTCTCCGCCGGCGGAGTCGTCGATGTGCAGCGAGGAGATGCTCAGCACGGGCGCCGAGGCGACGTAGGTGAAAGCCCCCGTCCACTCGCCGTCGGAATCGTCTTCGATCGCCAGATCGAAAACGAGCGGCTCCTGGTCCGGGCAGTCGCCGGTCACGCGGAACTGGAATGAACCGGCCTTGACCTCATCGCCGGCGAAGTCGCCGTAGAAGGCTTGCGCATCGGTCACTTCCACATACGCGCTCTGACCCGAGAGCGTGGCATTCACACCCGTGATCGTCCCCGACCAGACGTTGTGCAGCTCCACGGTGAGCTCGATGGTCTCGCCGGCATCGCAGTCGCCGTCGCCGTTGCCGCCCCCGGTGTCGTCGAGCGCGTGGCCCTCGACGAGGATGTAGGGTCCGGCGGGGAGGATCTCGAAGGTCTCCTCGGTGACGAGCAGGTTGGCGTCACTCACAACCAGATGCATCGTCCCCGGAACCGTTGGCGCGGGATCCAACGCGACCTCGCCGCCCGCATCGGTCACGCCGAAATCGTAGCCCGTGCCGGCATCGTCCCACAGACAGACGCGCGCGCCCTCCACGGGAAGCCCCGCGAAGCGCACGGTGATCGGGTACGCGCCCATGCCGAGGAGAAAGATGCCCGCGTGCTCCAGTTCCGGGGTCCGGGGTGTGGTCGTCCAGATGGGCATGGCCGGATCGCCGAAGGCGGTGATCTCGTAGTGCACCCAGCGGTTCGCCTCGTACTCGATGTAGCCAACGTTGTCGACGCGCGAGTCGTCGTTCGCCCCCGCGAGCTCGTTGATCCCCTCGCTCATGAAAGCGTCGACGAACTGGCGATGGTAGTACTGCGAAGATCCGTGGGTCGATCCGTGCACGGCGAACCCTAGTCGCGTGTTGCCGACAAAGGCGACGAATCCGGTCGGCGAGTTCACCCACTCCTCGTTGATGCAGTCGGCGGAGTCGAACTGGCCCGCGTGGCACCCCTGCGTGTAACCGATGCCGTACGTGTGGGTGATGCCGTCGGCGGTGAAGGAGGAAACCTGGGTGACGGACACCTTGATGGCGAAGTCGAAGGACGTGTGGCCCAGGTGGTGGGCCATATGCATGCCGGCGTTCATCCGGTTGATGAACGTCCATCCGGTCCAGCCGCCGTCCATCTCGTAGTGGGTGACCGTCTTCCACGGCGGCGAGACGCCGGCGGTCTCGTAGTCCCAGTTGTCCGATCCCAGGCGGACCTCCTCCATGTACTCGCCGCCCCACGTGTCCTGCCAGAGGAACTCGCCGAAAAAGGCGGCCGTCTCGATCTCGTCGGCGACCGGCTCGCGCTCGTAGCGCAGGAGTTTGTCGATGAACGCCTGCGCCTCGGTGCTGTTGTCCGTGCAGACGCGCGCGACGTGGATGTCGGGGATGAGGTCGGCTTCGCCCACTTCGCCCCAGCGGTTGTCGTGGTCGTCGTTCCAGGTGCCGTCGAGCCCGCCGTAGTAGAGCTCGCAGCAGAGGTCGTTCGTCTCGAGAGGCTCGCCCTCATCGTAGATGAAGCAGTAGCAGTCGCGATCGGGGATGACGTTGACGTCACCGGCGATGAGGACGTACTCGGTTTCCCAGTTCTGGAACGCGTCGAGGAGAAAATTGCGGATGCGCTCCTGATTGTCGCGACCGTCGTAGGTCGAGAGGATCGCGTCGCGTGTGACGACGGCCGCGGGGAGGCCCTTCCGCGTGCGGTCTTCGGCCAGCGGTTCGTAGACCGGTTCGAGAGACGTACTCGTGAGAATGACGTACAACTTCGTCTCGGCGGGATCGACGAGACTCCGTGCCGGGGTAGCTCCCCGTTGCACGCTGCCGGCGTAGCGGTCCGCCATCTCGGGGTTGTCGCTGCCCCGCGCCAGCCATGCTCTTGTCGACGGCGAATCGCGATAGGTCTTGGACGTCTCGACGAGGAGGCCTTCGCGCGGCGCGGTCGTGACCTGCAGCTCGAGCGCAGGTGTGAATGCAACCTGCCCTGCTGCGGGATGCGCGCGCAGGGGAAAGAGGTTGATGTACGCAATGCGATGGCCGCGGTAGGTCTGGACGGTGGCGAGACGGGCGGCGCTTTGCGGGAACGCGCTGGCGGAGGAGTAGATCTCTCGCCTGGGTTGTGCCTGCGGGAAGGGTCCCGCGAAGCAATAGGGGTGCTCGGCGTCGGCGGGAGCGGGGAGATGCGCCGAGGGAACGGAGGCCGCTTGCGGGACGACGCGCACGGAGACGACATCCTCGCCGGGCGGCAGAAGGATGCGCGCCGTGAAGACCGGCAGGAGCGGCTCGCCGGGGTGTCCGATGGTGCGCGCGCCCGCAAGGGCGGGGATCTCGTAGCCGCTCCAGTCGGGCGATGCGGTCCATGTGGGAGCCGGGAAGGTGTAGCTGTGGCGGATCTCCGTGGAACGTGCGCTCCAACAGATTGCGCTACAGGCAATTAGGGCGACGACCAGGGTTCCGGCCCAGCGGCCACGTGTCCCTCGTGTCATCCCGCGATCCTCCACACGTACCTACCCACCACCTACTATTCTACCCCATGAGCGCCATCCGGTAGGGTCCAGATCGCACGCCACGCCGCCTGGCCGGTGGTAGACTGGCCTCCCCCCCGGCGGCAGAGGAGGAGACAAAGATGCACCTACGCCGTGTTTCGGTTCGAGGGATGCCTTTCCTGCTTCTCTGGATGGCACTCCTTGCATCCCCCGCCGCGGCTGAGCCTGCCCAAGTCGAGAATGACGACGTGCCGACCCGAGGTTCGCGCGAGGCTCGCCTAGTCGAACGCTGGCGTCTGGGCTACGACGACGAGCCGGTGTTGGGCGTGCTCGTTGACGCCGTCATGGACGCTGCCGGCACCGTCTACGTTCTCGACGAACAGCTGGGCCAGATCGCGGTCATTGAACCTGGCGGCAGGGTGAATCGCGTCCTCTCGCGACAGGGCGAAGGTCCCGGCGAACTGAATCGTCCCCGCGATCTCCTGTGGCTGCCGGACAGCACCTTGGGCGTGGCGGACGCCAAGCCCGGCGAGATCACGTGGCTCGCCCGGGACGGCACGCCCCGCGATCCGTTGCTGCTGAAGCAGGCGGACGGCCTGGTGCTCCGCTCCCACCACATCCTGAAGGCCGAGTGGCGGACCGGTACCCTGGCGATTGGTGCGCTGGAATCTGCGGTCGTGGACGGTGAACGACGGAACCAGGCTTTCCTGGCGCTTGTGGATGTGAACGGTGTGCCCTTCAAGCGACTGCTGACGGTGACCCGCGGCTGGGATTTCAGCAAGCGCCGGTACGTCGAGCGAAACGAGTACTTCTATCACCAGGGATACTGGACCCTCGCACCCGATGGACGGCTCTGCGCCGTCCTGGATCGCAACCGGTACCGCATCGACGTCTTCGATGCCACGGGCACGCCCCGCCTCGTCATCACGCGTCGTTTCGAGCCGCACGCCCGCTCGAAGGACGAGAAGCAACAAGTCGCCGACGGCCGCACCATGATCCTCAACGGGGTGAAGGTGAAGATCGACTGCCGGATCGAGGATCACGACCCCTGCATCAGAGCGCTGTTCGCGGACGCGGACGGGCAACTCTGGGTTCGTCCGTGGCGCGCCGCCGGCGAGGGAGATGATCCGAGTACGGTTGTCTACGACGTCTTCGACACACAGGGACGGTACGTGGAGCGTGTACGTTACGCGGCCGATTTCCCTCTCCAACACCACCGCCTGATCATGTTCTCGCCGTCGCGGTTCGTGCTGCTGGAGGATCCCATGGCAGCGGCCGAGGATGACGAGCCGTTCAAGGTGATCTGCTTTCGCGCGAAGTAGGATCGTTGCGCCATATCCGGAATTGTGCTATTCTTTCGATGCAGCTAGCAGCCTGGATGACTTCTGCCACGGGCTGCCAGATCCGAGGCTACCCCGATTCCCATTTGCTGAAGAGCGGACCGTGACACGGGGAGGAGAGTCGCATGAAGCCTTTGCTTGCACTTCTCCTGATGCATGCCGTCGTCGTCGCGATGCCCGGTGCCACCAGTTGGGATCTCTGCGACGGCGTGTTCATTGCCCACCACGCGCCTAGCCTGGAGTACACCGATGTTCCTCCCGAGGGAGGTTGGGGCGAAGCGCTTCAGAACTCCGCGGACGCAATTCACGGCTGTGAGGATCAGAACAACCGCATCGATGTCATGGGAATCTATGCGATGTGGTTCGTCGTGTGCGCCTGGCACGAG
Organism: Candidatus Eiseniibacteriota bacterium; assembly: GCA_030601305.1. Taxonomy (GTDB): domain Bacteria; phylum Eisenbacteria; class RBG-16-71-46; order CAIMUX01; family WJJG01; genus JAUVTV01. The sequence continues at coordinate 34,999 of JAUVTV010000004.1, forward strand.
GACAAGATGTGGCGTACGACGGAATTCGGCATCACCGGCTATCCGGCTGATCTCTGGGTCTTCGAGGATTCCGGTCCGTGTTATCCCGGCGGAATCGGAGGGCTAGAGATCTACACCGCCAACTTCCCCCACGGAGATCCTCCTGGGGGGCCGTCCGGGGTCATCTTCGGCCCCGAAGCAAGCGAGTGGTCCGGAAACTTCGTGCCGGTGTGGTACTTCAACGGCTATGCCTACGGTACATCGGGTGTGACGCCGACGATGAGCGGATCCGGGCAGATCGCGCTGGGTGTGGATCCTTCGACAGACTTCGGCGGCTGGTATAACTGCGAGATCCCCCCGTGGGAGTTCGCCGCGGGCTGCTTTGGCGCACTTGGCTTGAACGAGGACGGCGCCTACTGCTGTCCGCCGCCGGTGGAGATGTATGCCTGCTGTTACGAAGACGGCGCCTGCGAGGTCTTGACCGAGTTCATGTGCCAGTACACGGGCGGCACGTGGCATTTCGTCACCACGTGCTATCCGAATCCCTGCCCGCAACCTCCAACGGAGCAAGTGTGCTGTTTCGACAACGGTTCCTGCCAGCTGCTATTCGAGGACGACTGCGAGACGCTGGGCGGCACCTGGCATCCAGAAGAGCCCGGCTGCGACCCCAATCCCTGTCCGCCGCCGGTGGGCGCTTGTTGCGTCGGTGAGGGAATGGAGTGGGACTGCTACGACACGACCGAGGAGGAGTGCTGGGAGCTGGGTGGCGACGCCTGGTTTGAGGGCATCTACTGCGAGCCATGCAATCCCTGCCCTGTTGGGACCAGGGAGACGACCTGGGGCTCGATCAAGGCGATGTACCGGGACTAGCCGAGCACTCCCACCAGCGAAGCACTCGCGATCTGCGACCACCTCTCCCTACGGTTTGCACCCCGCCGCACTCGGCGTCACACCCGCGCCCTCTTCCTTCTCCCGCCGCAGCAACACCCACTCGTCCTCGGTGACCGAGCAGCGTCCGCGGCGACCATGCGTGGCGTGGTAGTTGTAGGTCCAGGAGAGCTCCTTCGACCCACCCCCGTTGTGCGTGGTGACGAAGGCGCGATTGGAGAGCCGGCCGATGTAGTCCGCCTGGCCGCCGGGTGTCGCCTGATCGCCGCCGCTGGGATCGATGGGGATCCAGCCGTACCCGGGCAGATAGACCTCTACCCACCTGTGGTGCACATCGTCCACGCTGGCGTCGTCGCCGCGGACCATGGCGCCCGCCTCGTAGCGCGCCGGCAGCCCCGCCGCGCGACACAGCGCGATGAACAGGAAGGCGTACTCGGAGCAGGAACCGGTGCCGCGCTTGATCAGCGTCTCGGGCACGTCCCAGCCCCCGATGCGCTCGTACTCCAGCGCTTCGATCACCCAGTTGAAAATCTTGCGCGCGATCCAGTAGGGGTTCGTCTCGTCGCCGACGATTTTCCGGCTCGTCTCCTGTACAAGCTCGGACCCCACCTGCAGCCGCTTACCGTCTACCGTGTAGGCGGAGCGTATGTCCGCTGGAATCTCGTCCAACGATCCGACCTTCTCGGGGATGAGGATGTAGTTCAGTTCGCCCATGCGCACACGCGCGGTGTAGCCCACCTGGAAGCGTTCGCCGGGCTTGATCACTGAGCGCCGGAAGGTTGCGAGTTTCTGCCCCCAGCTGTCCGTGCCGAAGACGGGCGGTCCGGGCTCGAAGACGAGCTCGCCGAGTAGCTCCTGGTTCTCCAGATTCCGGGGCATCGCGAAGTTCACAACGACGTCCACGACGTCGCCCGGCCCGTCGTTCGCGATGCGGTAGACCATGCGCACTTCGGCCTCGCGCCACTCGCGCGTCTGGTAGCTCTGCGCCTCGCGTGGGGCGCACAGGTACGCGAGGCCCGTCTCGAAGTCGGCCACCCACAGGCGGCCGTTCGGCGCGGGCGCGATGCCGCACGGGTAGGGTCCCGGTGCGCGGAAGCTGGTCACGACGGTGCCGTCCTTGGGGAGCACCATGTAGATGCGGTCGTGGCGTCTTTGCGCAACCCACAGGTAGGTGCCGTCGAAGGCCATGCCGCTGGGCCCGCGCTGCGGCGAGGCGAAGTAGGTGAGCGCGGTTCCGTCGTGCGGGATCAGCCGCTGCAGCGTGTGGTCGCGGTCCTCGGCGAGCCACAGCGCCTCGCCGTCCCAGGCGAGTCCCATCCCCGTTTCGGTGGGGGCGCGGTAGACGGCGGCGGTCACCTCGCTCTCGGGATCGTAGACGAAGACCTCCCCGCTGAAGTCGTCGGCGACGTACAGTTTCCCGTCACCCCAGGCGAGCCCCCGCGGGCGGTAGCAGGGCGCCTTCCGGCGGACCAGGCAGCCTCCCTTCGCGGGGTTCACCTTGAGCAGCTCGCCCGCCTCCCAATCGGCCACCCAGAGCGACGTGCCGTCCCACGCGAGGTCACCCGGCGTGGCGGTGGGCAGCGGAATGGTGCGTATGACCAATCCGAACTCGTCCGGCGCGTCCGGGGCGCCCCCCCCGAGGCCGACCTGGTCGGCGAGGCAGACGGCGGTGCCGGATGCTGCCAGAACCACGGTGACGGTCAGGACGATCAGAGGATGAAGACGCGCGATCATGAGCCGATCCTCCCTATGAGCGGTACCCACAAGCGGTACCCAGAGGCTTGCAGTTTCGCCCCTGAGGATGCAACATCGGGTGAGCCTTGGAAAGGATTGACTCGAACACGGGGGATTCCATGAAAGCGGCCCGCAAGTTCACCTGGGCAGGCATCGTCCTCTCTCTCTTCCTGCTGTCGTGCGCGAAAGCCCCGCTGACCGGGAGAAGCCAGCTCAACCTGATCCCGGACCATCACCTCAACTCCATGGCCCGGACGCAGTACACCAACTTCCTCGCCACCCACGAGGTCAGCCAGAGCAAAGAGGACACCGAGATGGTCACGCGGGTGGGGACCCGGATCCAGCGCGCCATCGAGGCGTTTTTCAAGGAGCGCGGTGAGTCCCACGTCCTCGAGGGCTATGCGTGGGAGTTCAACCTGGTCGAGGACCCGCAGGTCAACGCCTGGTGCATGCCGGGCGGCAAGGTGGTCGTCTACACCGGCCTCCTGCCCGTCACACAGACCGAACCCGGCCTCGCCGTCGTCATGGGACACGAGATCGCCCACGCGGTCGCCGGGCACGGCAACGAGAGAATGAGCCAGGGGCTGCTGACAGAGTTCGGCGGGATGGCGCTGGAAGCCGCCATGAAGGACAAACCCGCGGAGACCCGGGCGCTCTTCATGACCGCCTACGGTCTGGGGTCGCAGGTCGGCGTGCTCTTGCCCTACAGCCGCCTGCACGAGTCGGAGGCCGACTACTTGGGTCTGATCTTCATGGCCATCGCGGGCTACGATCCGAACGAGGCGATTCCCTTCTGGGAGCGGATGGCTGCGGAGAAAGGCGGTGCGGGACCGCCGGAGTTCCTCAGTACGCATCCCTCGGACGAGACGCGCATCGCCAGCATGCGCGAGAAGATGCCGGAGGCAATGGGCTACTACAAGCCGATCCGGAAGAGATAACTGGGCTAGTTCAGGAACTTCTCGTCGTCCAGTGACGCCGGCCGGCTCTCCTCGTCGTCTGCGGGACGCAGGAGCGCCAGGGCGGCCGCCCGCGTGTGCAGGTAGTTGACGCCGCGGATGGGTCCCATCTCGCCGAAGCTCAAGAAACCGGCCATCGGCACGCGATAGCCCAGCGCGCGCTCGACCTGGCGCACGGGCACCAGCGACCGATTCGGATCACGCCCCTTCTGAGCCCAGCTGCCGAAGAGGATTCCCCCGTGCGCGCGCGTGTCCAGCCCCTGCGGCAGGAGGAGCATCTGCATGTCGTCCACGAGATTGTCATCCCACACATGGAAGCAGATGGTCTGGCCTTCGTCGACCTCACCGGGTAGCGTGATCGCGTTTGCCGACTGATTCACGTCGAGTACCGGCAGCACCAGGAAGCCGCCGCGCCCGAATCTCTCCTTGGCTTCGCGTACCGCCTGCCCGAGCATCAGCCCGCCCTGGAGCATGCTGCGCTCGTCGGCCGGAAGCTCAT
>JAUVTV010000073.1 GCA_030601305.1 Candidatus Eiseniibacteriota bacterium
ACTACGCGCCTGTCTGCCGTAGACAGAGAGGCACTGGCAACCCGTAGAATGGCGTCAACTCCTTCATGATATGGCAGTTGCCCTCTCAGGGCTCTTTGGTGGTCTGCCCGATCAAGATCTGCGAGAACTTCGGGGAGACGGTCGAGTGAACCGCAGGTGATGCTCACATAGTCTGGGCACGTCAGGTTGCAGGCCAGAGCCGCCTCGGCCGGGAGGTGTTCGAAGTCCTGGGTGAGGATCTTGCGTCCACTGCGTCGGCGTTCGCCGTGCTTGATGGCCTTGAAGAAGTTCTCGACAAGGGTGTTCGTCCTCGCAACCAAGCGGGTGCCGCCACCTGCTTCAGGTGGCAAGGTGATCTCGTGACCCCAGAGATATCTTCCATGCTTCGCGATGTGGTCCAGGATCAGGTCAATGGCATCGCGGGTCTCTGGTGCGGGTCCGCGATCGGGACGGCGTTGCTTGAGGGATAGGACCAGTTGATCGAGTTGCTCATGCATGTCGCTGAGCTCCTGTTCCGTCTCGGGGTGAGAGGATCTACCCGCCAGGCGCAGCGTGTCTCTCAGTTCATCAAGGAGCGCGGCCCGTCTGTGCAGCCTGCGTGCCATGCGGCTGAAGGGGACCTCGCTGGCGACGGGATCGAGGATGCCGTGGAATCGCTCGATCGCTCGGGTGACCTTCCGGTCATTGGGAGCGCACCGCAGGTAGGCATCGGTGGCCCGCCGGGCAGTCAGGCACCGGTTGTAGAGATCGAGGTAGGGTCTGTCGAAGGGAAAGTCGAGCCCCGTGGCCTCCGCCTTGTAATCGAGAACCCACTGTGCCAGGGCCCGCACCGTTGCCATGCCCGTTATACCTGGCTCGATGATGTGGCCGGTTGTCTCCTGCCATGCTTGGACCTCTCCACGTATCCGCCCGATGTCCTCACCGATCTTGCGGCCGATGTCCCGGACCAGACTGCGTAGCCTTGGGCGTACTTTCGCCCACCGGAAGAGACCGCGCAGTTCTCCATGTACCGGTTCCAGTAGATCTTTGCCGACGTCAGCAAGCAAGTGCTGGTGACAGGCCAGCACGGGGATGTCCTGCTCGAACTCCGCGACGATATCGTTGACCGCCAGCGTCACGGCCCGGCCCAGGTCCCGCATCACCGCACACGGGACCCCGAAGCGCACAACCGTCTCGCGCACGCAGGGCAGGATGAGCTCGGCTCTTTCCGTAGCCAGCTTCCATGACCCGAGCACCCACCCTCTCCACCCAGCCATCGCCACGAACAGCGTTCCCCGACCATCCTCACCGGTGGCATCGACATGCAACGGCCACCCGCCGTCGCTCTGTAGCACGGCCCGGATGCGGTCGGCGCGGTCACGGTGGAGCCTCGCAACGTACTCCAGAAAGAGCCTGGCCAGCTCGCTTACCGAACCACTCGATACTACGATGCCGTGCTCGCCCTCGAGCGCCGTGCGGATCTCCTCTCTCTGGCAATGGTGAATGAATCGCTGGAGGCCCACAAAGACCATGAGGTCGTATCCGACCCCGCGGCCCGGTACCAAGTGCTTTCCGAGTGACCGGTGGACAACGCGTGCCCCGGATGGATGGTGACACGCCGCGGCACACTCAAACACGGTCTCGCGCGCCTCGAATTGCCCGTGAGCTATGGTCTTGCCGCAGCGCTGAGCGCTCTTTTGCACCTTCCACGATCTGCCCGCACACACGGGACAGGCCGCCGGCTCCTCGCGGGCCTTCACCTGCACGCCCGCCGTGCCCCGCACCATCCTCCGGCATCTCTCTCCCACGTCCCGCGACAGGCGCCTTATGGCTGCGAGGGTTCCGAGTTCCTTTTTTTTCCGGGCTTCAGCCCGTGCTCACGGTACACACCCTCAACCTGCTCCACGCTCACGCTCAGACCCCGCGCAACGAGACGCGCCGCTACGTCGCTCGGCTCAATGACATTTTCTGAAGCCTGCACCACTTCGACCAGTACCTCGATGACGAGCACAGGGACCAGGGGCCGGGATTCCTGTACTCGTTGCACGATCTCCCGCCGCTTCTCGACCTGCTGTGATGCACGCACCTCGTCGGTGCTCACGTACAAGTACACCCTCGCGATGCGCTCCCTGCCAATAAGCCCCTCGCGCACAGCCAGCAGTAGCGTGTTGTGGACGCGTACCCGCAGAAGGTCTTCGAGCTCGCCGTGTGTATGTCCGGCCTCGGCGCCATTGACCAGAAAGGTGACGGTGGCCTTCAGAGTACCCGAGCGCGAAAAGCCGATGCCCTGGTAGAACCACAGCCCGTGTGCATCGAATACGGGAATCTCCTTGAGCGTGTAGTAGCGACCGGCGTGCGTGTAGCTCGAGACATAGCCAACGCGCGCTAGATCTCGGAAGAGGCTGCGTCGCGAACGTCCTCCAGAGGCACCCTGCAATCTGTGCAGGTCCAAAACCTTCCATCGCCGCAGAAGCGTGATCAGCCAGCCTGGTAATCCGTCCACAGACATCGGTACGCCCCCCGTGGCACTATCAGGATAAATGGCCATGACGCCTATCCCTACATTGCCACACAAAGGAAGCCTCTGCAACCGTAAGTCCTTGGTTTGCGCTCCACGGATGAGGGTTGGGGGACCTTGATGGCAAGATTGTGACAGCGGGGCAGTTGCGAACTAATTGAAAAGCAAGAGGTTATAGAATCCAACCGGATCCTGACGCCGTGGGTATTCTTCGTTCCACAACGGGTAGGTTACATTGTGACAGGAAGTTGCGGTACCCGCCCCCGGTTGGTACGATCGACTCCATGATGCTGCTCACCAACGTCGAGGGCCGGGTCGGCATGGAGCCGGCGTGCGCGGTCCTGCTCGAGGGACGCGACGCGCTGGATGCCGTGGAGATCGGCATTCGCGCCGTGGAGGCGGATGAGAGCGTGCGCACGGTCGGCCGCGGCGCCATCCCCAACCTCCTCGGAGAGGTGGAGTGCGACGCAGGGATCATGGACGGCGTGACGCTCGAGGCAGGGGCCGTGGCGGCGCTCAAGAATCACCTGCACGCGATCTCGGTGGCCCGCCAAGTCATGCAACGGTTGCCCCACGTACTTCTGGCCGGCGAGGGCGCGGAGCGGTTCGCGCGGGAGATCGGTGCCGCCGAGGACTCGCTGGTCACGGACGAAAGCCTGGAGCGGCATGCGCGCTGGTTGGAGAAGCACGTGCCTGAGGCTGTGCGGGCGAGCTGGCCGCCGGGGAGGCTCGCCGAGCAGGCCTGGGTCGCGACGCGCGAGGATCCGGCCGGCGGCACCGTGGTCTTCCTGGGAATCGACGCGCGAGGGCGGATGGCGGCGGGCGTCAGCAGCTCCGGTTGGCCGCACAAGTACCCCGGGCGCGTCGGCGATTCCCCGATTCTAGGCGCGGGATTGTATGCCGACGGTCGCTTCGGCGCGTGTGCCTGCACGCATGCCGGGGAGATCAGCATGCGTGCGTGCACCGCCCGCTGCGTCGTCCTGTACGTGCAGCAGGGGGCACCGCTCGGCGAGGCGTGCCGCATGGCCTTGCGCGATCTCCAGGCGCTTCGTGGGGGATATCGCGGCGCGATCGTCCTGCATGCCATCGATGCGGCCGGCAACCCTTGCATCCTCAGCAATCGCGACCTCGGCGAGGAGATGGCGTACTACTCCTGGTCGGAGGATGCGCCCGAGATCGCGCGCGACAGCGCAATCGTCGTCTAATGGCGACGGACCCTCTTCGCGTCGCTCTGATGGGAAGCCTTCCTGAATCGGTGTGACTTCGGCTAGAATCCCATCGATTCGATGGCCCACAACCCCTGAACTGAGAGGAACGGAATGTTCTACAAACTCGATGATTTCTACAAAGCCCTCGAGCAGCACACCGGCGCGACGAAGCGCATCCTCGGGACGCTGACCGATGAGAACCTGAACCAGGCCGTCGCCGAGGGCCACCGCACCGCCGGTCAGATCGCCTGGCACATGGTGACCACGATTCCCGAGATGATGAGCGGCACGCAGCTGCCGCTCTCCGCGGTCGATCCCAAGACGCCGCCGCCGAGCTCGGCCGACGAGATCCGCTCCGGCTACGACAAGGTGTACGAGGAGCTGTCCGCCGCGATCAAGAAGGACTGGACCGACGAGACGCTGGGCGTGGTCGACAACATGTACGGCGAGGAGTGGCCCCGCGGGCTGACGCTGGGCATCCTGATCAACCACGAGGTCCATCACCGGGGCCAGATGACGGTTCTCCTCCGCCAGGCCGGCGCCAAGGTTCCCGGCGTCTTCGGACCGGCCAAGGAAGAGTGGGCGGAGCACGGTATGGAGACGCCGCCCTGGTAGGCCGGCCGCCATCCAAGCCGGGCACGCTCAAGGCGGAGGGGTTGCTCCTTCTCGCCGCCGCCATCTGGGGATTGGCCTTCGTCGCCCAGCGCGTCGGGATGGAGCACACCGGACCGTTCACCTTCAACGCCGTCCGCTTCGCGCTGGGCAGCGGTGCGCTGGCGCTCGTTCTCGCGATCCGGCGGCGGCGGGGGGGGCGAGTCGCGCGCGCGCCCGACGACCGGCGCTGGAAGCTGATCGGCGCCGGGGTGGCCGGTGGCGTGCTGTTCCTGGGCGCGTCGCTCCAACAGTCGGGCCTCGTCCACACGACCGCCGGCAAAGCGGGCTTCATCACCGGGCTCTACGTGGTGATCGTCCCCCTCCTGGGCCTCTTCTGGAAACAGCGACCTGGCGCCGGAACGTGGGTGGGCGCGACCGTATCGGTGGTCGGGCTCTATTTCCTGTGCGCCAGCGACATCCTCGGCCGCGGCGAGTCTCTCGCCCTCGGCCGCGGCGACTCTCTCGTCCTCGCCGGCGCTTTCTTCTGGGCGGCCCACGTGTTGATCATCGGCTGGCTCACGAAGCGGCTCGATCCCCTGGTTCTCGCGCTCCTGCAGTTCGTGGTCTGCTCGGTTCTCAGCTTCGCCGCCGCCCTGCTCGTGGAGGAGATCATCCTCGCCGACATCGTGCGGGCCGCCGCCCCGATTCTCTACAGCGGGTTCCTCTCGGTCGGCGTGGCCTACACGCTGCAGGTCGTCGCGCAACGCCGCGTGCCGCCAGCGCATGCGGCGATCATCCTCAGTCTCGAGACCGTCTTTGCGGTCCTGGGCGGTTGGGTGGTTCTCAGCGAGACGCTTTCTGCCCGCGGACTCGCCGGCTGCGGGCTCATGTTGACCGGTATGCTTCTGTCACAGCTGGGCCCGCGCGGCGCCAGGGCGCCCGCGATTCACGCACCGATGGAGGAGCAAGATGAACCTTGAGATGTTCCAGATCGATGCCTTCACCGACAACCTGTTCGGCGGCAATCCCGCCGCGGTCGTCCCTCTCGAGAAGTGGCTCCCCGACGAGATCCTCCAGGCGATCGCCGCCGAGAACAATCTGTCGGAGACGGCTTTCACCGTCCCCAAGGGGAGAGGTTTTGGCCTGCGTTGGTTCACGCCGCTCCTCGAGGTCGATCTCTGCGGTCACGCGACCCTCGCGACGGCATTCGTTCTCTTTAATGAGGGGATCGTGACCGGTGACCGCGTCACCTTCGAAAGCCAGAGCGGCACGTTGGCCGTCGAGCGCGAGGGGGATCTCCTCAGTTTGGACTTTCCGGCACGCCCCCCGAGCCCCATCGCGTCACCGCCGGGGCTGAACGAAGCGCTGCGTGCCGAGCCGCGCGAGGTTCACCGTACGCGCGATCTGCTGGTGCTTTTCGACACCGAGGACGAGGTGGCGGCGCTCGATCCCGACTTCTCCCGCCTCGCCGCCCTGGACGCCTTCGCCGTCATCGTCACCGCGCCCGGGCGCACCGTCGACTTCGTCTCGCGTTTCTTCGCGCCGCGCACGGGTATCAACGAGGATCCCGTCACCGGCTCGGCGCATTGCACCCTCATTCCCTTCTGGGCCGCGCGCCTCGGCAAGCGGAAGCTTCACGCGCTGCAGCTCTCGAAGCGCCGCGGCGAGCTATTCTGTGAGATGCGGGGCGATCGCGTGAAGATCAGCGGAAGGGCCGTGGAGTACCTGCGCGGCGAGATCAGGGTGCCGACATAGAGAGATCAGGGTCCCGAGGTAGAGCGATCAGCGTGCCGACATGGAGAGATCAAGGTCCCGAGGTAGCGAACGAGTTCACGGTCCCCACTTCCGGGTGTAGCTGGGCGATCCGATTGTAGAATGCGGCCTGCACCGCATAGGTGTAAGGCACCGTGATGAAGAGACCCAGTCCCAGCGGAATCAGTCCGATGATGTTGATCGGGATCAGCACGAGCCACATCAGGAAGAAGTCGATCTTGTGACCGCGCATGATCTGCCAGCTCCACTCGAAGGCCGACAGCGCTCCGGCGTTGCGGTCCATGATCAAGAAAGCCCACTGTGAGAAGGCGATCGCGAGGAAGATCCCCGGGATGATGAAGATCAGGATGCCGAAGCCGACCATCAGCTTGATCACGATCCCGGCGATCACGACGGGCACGAACTTCCTGAACCCGCTGAAGAACGTACCAAAAGGAGCGGGCTGCCGCCGTACGATCAGGAGCGCCGCGTAGAGCAACCCCACCTCGAGCAGGCCATCGATCATCCCCGTCAGCGAACCGACGACCATGGAACGCAAGTCCTCGAGATACTCGAATCCGTGATGCTGCATCGAGTAGAAGAACAGGCCGCCCGAGAGAACCCAGGTCGAGAGGCCGACGAAGAGCGCCTTGAGGACGAAAAAACCCACGAGGACGACCGGGTCGCGCTTGAAGGCTGCCCAGCCCTCCCGCAGTGCGTGGCTGATCAGCCCTTCGGCGGGCGCTTGCACAGCCCCCGATGTCCCGTTCTCCTCGTCCATGATCGCGGTTCCCCTCCATGACCGCCCCGGCGCGCGTCCCTCGCGATGGGGGTTGTCTTCAGAAGTACACTACGGGAGGAAGGGACCTGGGTTGCGGCCACCGCTTGGTCAAGCAGCCGATGGCAGGCGTCATCCTGGCGGCTAGCGGAGACGGATCACGCGGCGGGCGGTGCTGCGGCCGGCATGCGCCAGGCGCCCGAAGAAGATGCCGCCGGCGACGCTGCGACCCCGGGCATCGCGCCCATCCCAGGACACCGCCTGCGGTCCGGCCTCCTGGTACCCGCCGATGAGGGTCCGGATGCACTCCCCGCCGGCGGTGTAGATGGCGAGATCCACCCAGCCGGGGTGATCGAGCGTGTAGCGGAACGTGGTCTGCCCGTGGAACAGGCTGGGGGCGCCGCTCAGCGTGAGGTGGTCGGCGGGCGGCCGTGCATCTTGTGCCGTCGCAGGGTCGCAGGCAACCGTGTCGGTCACGGTACCGTCCGAGACGAAGTCCTGCCAGGCGCTACCCACGTCGCGCGAGGCGAACCAGCACGCCTCGCCGGGGTCGGCATCATAGCAGGCGAAGTAGCCGATCTCGTAACCCTCGCGATTCCCCAGCCAGCTGCTGGGCTCCGGGATCACGCGCAGGGCGGGCGGCTCGCCCTCGGGAATCGTCGCCGGGAGCCGCCGCTCGATCACCGTCAGGAAGTAGTCGTCCAGGATCTCGCGGTCCGTGACGCGCTCGTGCCCCGCGCTCGGTTCCATCGCGAGGATCCAGCGGGCGCCGAGCGGCCGATGCTCCTCGAAGATGCCGGTCAGGTTCTCGATGCGGTAGGGCAGATCGTTCTCACCGATGAACATGTAGCCCGGGACGTAGATCGCGTCGCCCGCCGGATCGGTGTTGTGATAGCCGCCCTTGATCGTCACGAAACCCAGTGTGCGCTCCGGGAGCCACTTCGTGAAGTGATAGGAGAACTGCCCGCCCCAGGACCAGCCGTCGAAGAAAAGCGTCGTGTGTTCAACCTCCTCGTGACCGCTCTGTACGGCGAAGGAGAAAAGCGCCTCGAGAACCGCATCCCCAATTCCCGATCCCATGTCCACCGCATCCAGACGGCCCCCCATCAGCGCGAAGTCGCACCCTTCGACGAGCGCCCGGAACGGCTCCTCGTAGACGATGTAGCGCGAGTCGTTGCTGTACGGGTTGACGAAGAAGTAGATGCCCCGGACCGTCGGCGTGGTCTCGGGCACGTAGATGCTGAACCAGGCGACCGTGTAGGTGTCGCTGGAGTCGGGGACGGCCTCGAAGTCGTAGACCTGCGCGCTCGCGGCGGGTGTGCTGCACAGCGCGAGCGTCACGCCGAGGATCAAGGTCGACAAGAGACGCTGCATCGTTCCTTCCCTTCCCGTACGGATCATTTCAGGAGGATCACGGCTGTGGAGTAGCAGCGACGAGCCGTTTCCAGACGGCAGAGGTAGACCCCGGCCGGCGCGCGGTGCCCGTCCGCATCGCGTCCGTTCCAGGTCACGCTGACGGGTCCGGCGGCGGGGGCTCCGCTCCACAGATGTGCGATGCGGCGGCCAGTCGCATCGAACACACCCAGGCTGAGATCTCCCGCGACGGCGCCGGGGGCCTCGAAGCCGATGCGCACGGTTTCGGCAAATGGGTTCGGCGCGCAGATCAGGTGCAGGCGAGACGGGGCATCTGCCCGTTGCTCTGGAACGCCTTCTGCCGAAGCGGCGGCGAGAAGGATCCCCAGCCCGCCCGTTTCACCGTGCGCGATGGCGAGATCCGGAGCTCCCTGGTTGTCGAAGTTGGCGGCGATCACCGCGCGCGGCTCCGCGCCCGTCGCGTAGTGCTCGGCCTCGGGAAACGCCCCCGCGCCGTCGCCGTACAGAAACGTGACGACGGCGGAACTCATGTAGGGCACCGCGACATCCATCCAGCCGTCGTCGTTGTAGTCGGCGCAGCTGACCGAGAAGTGGTCGTTCGTGAGCGGGGTCGGGGCGGTGATCGAGAAGGCTCCCATCCCATCGTTGAGGAAAACGAGGACCTCGCCCACGTAGAGCACGTGTGCCGTGGGACCGTGCGTCGTCACCAGCAGGTTGGGAGGCACGGGCAGGCCGTGGTCGAAGACGCTCACCGTGCGCGGCAGGTACGTCGTCGCGTAGTGAACTTCCGCGCCGAAGCTGCCGTCGCCGTTGCCCAGGAGAACGTACAGGCCGTAGTGCGTCCAGGAGCCCCCGTAGTACCGGCCGCTGCAGACCACCGCAAGGTCCGGGATCTCGTCACCATTCAGGTCCGCGGCCACGATGTCGACCGCTGCGTGACCGGTCAGCGGAATCGTTGCGGTTGAGGCAACACCCCCCATCCCGTCGCCGAAGAGGATCGTCACCGCTGCCGGCGTCGCTCCCAGCCCGTAGTTGGTGACGGCGATGTCCAGGAACTCGTCATCGTCAAAGTCCGCCATGGCCACCGCTTCCGGGTTGGCGCCCACCACAACCGGCGTCCGCGCGCCGAAGGTGCCGTCGCCGGCGTTGACGAACAGCGAAGCGGTGGCGTCCCCGAAGTTCGTCGCCACCAACTCGGGCCGGTCATCGCCCGTGAGGTCGCCCGCCTCTACCCTGCGCACGTAATCGCCCGCCGGGTACGACCCCGCGGACGTGACCGTTCCATCGCCGCCACCGCGAAAGACGTTCACGGAGCCGTCGAGGAACTGCCCGAACGGCGTGCCGATGTTTGCGACGAGCACATCCGCGTTCTCATCGCCATCGACGTCAGCCGTCGCGATCTGCCACACGCTGTCACCGGCATATTGGCGCGCGAAGACCGGCACCGAACCGTCACCGTTTCCCGGCAGCAGCACGGCGAAGCCGATGGGACCCGCGACGCCCCCCTGCAAGCGGACGAGATCGGCGACGTCGTCGGCCGTGAAATCGCCGCACGCGATCGGTCCGCTGTCGGGCGGGGGATCGAAGTCGATCGGCGCATCGAACCCACCCATGCCGTCGGCGATCGCAACCGCAGCGCCGGTCACGACGTCGCGGAATCCGTCGCCGTCGAAGTCCATGCAACGCACGTAGTCGTCCGCAAGATTCGTCGCGATGGGGGGATGGACAAAGCTGCCGTCGCCGTTGCCCAGCCAGACGGACGATCCGCTCACAAGGTCGAGGTGCTCGTCCGCATCGAACCTGCACAGCCGTGCGCGCGAATCCACGGGCCCGATCGGCAATGATTGCGGCGCGCCGAACGTGCCGTCGCCCTGATTGGACAGCAGGACGAGTCCTGAGTTCTTGAACACGATCAGGTCGGCATGTTCGTCGCCATCGACGAGACCGGCCTGGAGTCCGTTCACGAGATCCCCCAGGCTGTAAGAGTCCCGCGGGCCAAACGTGCCGTCGCCGTTGCCGAGGACGACCGACACCCCGAAGCCGAACTGGTCGGCGGAGGCAAGGTCCGGGATCTGGTCGCCGTCGAAGTCGGCCGCGACGACGGCCACGGGATCGGCGCCCACGGAGATCACCTGGCCGAGCGAGAACGCGCCGCTGCCGTCATTGATCAGTACCTGCAGGTTGTCGGGGGCGGCATTGGGGGTCACGAGATCGGGCCGGTCGTCGCCGTTCAAGTCGGCCACGGCGAGATCGTACGGCGCGCTCGGGACGGCGTAGTCGTCGCGGGGTGCGAAGGTGCCGTCCCCGAGGTTCAGGAAGACGTGCACGCGGCAACCATTCCACTGGTCGTTCGCGAACTCGCCCGTGCTCACCGCCACGAGGTCGAGGGCGTCGTCGCCATCGAGATCCACCAGCTCGGCAGCTGCCGGACGATAGAGGAGACTGAGCGCCTGGCGGCCATCGAGAGCCGTGCCGGCCACGGCCGGTGCGATGAGCGCGAGCAGCCCAAAGACGGCCTGGAGCCGCAGAAGACGGATCCCGTGCCGTCTCATCGGGTATGTAGCGTGCATGTGCAGACCCCTTTGGAGATTCCTGCCCTCATTATAACATGTCCCGCGGGCCCATTGCCTCTTGGCAGCCGGCGGCGCACCTGGCAGGCTGGTTGGGGGATGCGGCTCCGATCAGGTGGGCCGGACAGAAAGGAGCGTGCCGTGACCGACGTCCTCACGACCTTCCTACTGATTCTGCTGCTGCTGGTGGTCTTGGGAGTGGTCTTCCTGCTGGTCATGCGCCAGGTCAAGCGCAAGTCCGCCTCGGAGATCACCGTGCACATCAGCCTCCAGCAGATCCGATCGATCG
>JAUVTV010000190.1 GCA_030601305.1 Candidatus Eiseniibacteriota bacterium
GGGTTCGCCGGCACCCAGCGGCTTCCGAGGCTGGTGGGGTTCGGTCGGGCCAAGCTGGTGCTCCTGACCGGCAGCCCCATCGGCGCTGGGGCCGCGCTTTCGTGGGGTCTCGTCAACAAGGTAGTAGAGCCCGACGCGCTCCTGGACGCCGCGAAGGAGCTGGCGGTGAGAATCGCGAGGAACGGTCCGGCGGCAGTCGGACTGGTGAAAGCGTGCGTCAACAAGGGCACCAGCACCGACGTGGACGCCGGGGGCACGCACGAGTCCGACGCGTTCGGGCTCTGCTTCGCCAGCGGTGAGGCGGAAGAAGGTATCACCGCGTTCTTCGAGAAGCGTCCCGCGAACTGGATCAAGAAGCAGCCGGAGTAGCGGTAGGTGCCGCGCGGGACGATCCGGACGCCCGCGGGCGGAGGTTCCAGATGGAGGTCTTCAAGGCTCTGGAGCAGGCCGAGCATGAGCAGGTGAGCTTCGCGTTCGACGAGGGCGCGGGTCTTCGCGCAATCGTCGCCATACACAGCACGGTTCTAGGCCCGGCCATCGGCGGGACGACCATGCGTGTCTACGAGGACGAAGAGGACGCGCTCGAGGACGCGCTCCGTCTGTCCTTCTCGATGACCTACAAGGCCGCCGCCGCGGGTCTCAACTTCGGTGGTGGCTCCGCCGTCATCATGGGCGACCCGGAGAAAGACAAGACCGAGCTGCTGTTCCGGGCGCTCGGGAGACACATAGCGAGCCTGAACGGCCGCTACATCACGTCGCAGGGCCTAGGTACCAACGTCGAGGATATGCAGCGCATCCGCGTCGAGACGGAACATGTAGTCGGCCTGCACACCGCCTACGGCGGATGCGGGGACCCATCGCCGGTCACCGCCCACGGCGCCATCGCGGGCCTCATGGCGTGTCTCGAGGAAGTGGGTGCGAAGCCGGGGATATCCGGACTCACGGTGGCGGTGCAGGGTCTTGGCAGGGCGGGCTCGGGGCTCGCGAAGGCGCTCGTTGCCTCCGGGGCGAAGGTCATTGCCTGCGACATCGATTCCAGAGCCGCTCAGCGCTCTCACGACGAGTTGGGAATCACCATTGTCGACCCAGGCGACATCTATGACGTCTCGTGCGACATCTGGAGCCCCTGCGCCGTAGGCGAGGTGCTCAATCCTGAGACGATTCCGAGGTTGTCCTGCCGCGTCGTGGCGGGTCTGGCGAACAACCAGCTCGCCGAGCCCGAGCACGTGGCGCTTCTCGCAGACAGGGACATACTCTACGCCCCGGACTTCGTGTTCAATTCGGGCGCCCTGATCGCGGTCACCGAGGAGATCGCCGGGTTCTCGATGGAGCGTGCAATGCGGCGCGCCGAGAGCATCTACCTGATGCTCAAGAAAGTATTCCGGGTCGCGCACGATCGCGGGATCAGCACCGCCGAGGCGGCGAACGTCCTCGCGGAGGAACGGATCCGCAACGTGGGTGGCCTGTCGGGACAGGTCCGAAGCAGATGACGGCGCCGCCTGTAGAAGGTGGCGAGGGTGTGCCCCGCGGCGGCGATGCGGCGGAGCGAGCCGGCGGAGATCCCGGCGGCCTCGGCGTCGAGCCCGGGACCGTGCTCGACGGCCCGCGCGACCTCGGTCTCGCGACGACCTGCGTCGGGGGAGTGGTTCACTACCTGCGGTCGGTGAGCTCGACCAGTACCGAACTCAAGGCGCTGGCGCGGGAAGGCGCCGCGGTCGGCACGGTGGTGCTGGCCGACGAACAGACCGGGGGCAGAGGTCGATCCGGGCGCACGTGGTTCTCGCCGGATCGTATGGGCGTGTGGATGTCCGTCCTGCTCGAAAGCGGTGCGCCGGCGGAGAGACTCGCTCCGCTCAGCGTAGCGGCGGCGGTCTCGGTCGCGGACGCGCTGCGGGAACTCACCGGCCTCGACGTGCGGGTCAAGTGGCCGAACGATCTGCTCGTTGGCGACCGGAAGCTGGGAGGACTCCTCGTCGAGTCGATGCAGACCGCGGGGGAGAAGGTTGTGAGCGCGGTGCTGGGTATCGGCCTGAACGTCAGCCTCACCGAGGACGATTTCCCCGCCGAGCTGGCCGGCGCCGCGACGTCGCTGCAACTGGCGCTGGGCCGACCCGTCGCGCGGCTCGATGTGCTGAGAGCGACACTGCTCGCGCTGGAGGAGTGCTTCGAGCGGTACGAACGTGAGGGGATCGCGGGATTCCGGGAGCGTTGGCGCGAGCTCTCGAGTACGCTCGGACGGGAAGTGACCGTCGCGCCGAGCGCAGCGAGCAGGCCGCCGGAGCAAGGCGCCACCGGCGAACGACTCGACCAGAGTGCCACCGGGACCGTAACAGACCTCGCTGAGTCGGGCGCGCTCGTCATCCAGGACGAAGCGGGCGCCACACGCGAGATCTGGTTCGGGGACATCACGCTGAGACAGGTGTAGAAACGAGGAACCGACGATGACTCACGGAAGGTGCGACGACACGGGCTGGCTCGAGGTCATCTGCGGCAGCATGTTCTCGGGCAAGAGCGAGGAGCTCATTCGCCGTCTGAGACGGGCGAAGATCGCCAAGCAGAAGGTCGTCGCGTTCAAGCCGAGGATCGACGACCGCTACGACGACGATGACATCGTCTCGCACGACGACAGGCGAATCGAGTCGATTCGCATCGAGAACGCATCTGAGATCCTGGGCTACGTCGGGTCGGACGTCCAGGTCGTGGGTATCGACGAAGGCCAGTTTCTCGGCCCGAAGCTGCCCGAGGTGTGCGAGGAGCTCGCGAATCGCGGCGTGCGGGTGATCTGTGCCGGGCTGGATCAGGACTTCATGGGACGCCCGTTCGAGCCCATGCCCGCGCTTCTGGCGGTCGCCGAGTACATAACCAAGACGCTCGCCGTGTGCATGCAGTGCGGGAAGCCCGCGAACAGGACGCAGCGAATCACGACCTCCACGGAGCGGGTGGTGGTGGGCGCCGCTGAGGTCTACGAGGCGCGGTGCCGCCACTGCTTCGACCCCTCAGAGCCTACTGAACACGCGCCTGTTGAGGTGGCGAAGGACGACCAGGAGGGTGGCGCGCGCTGACGGCGCGACAGCGGTGCGCCGCGAGCATCGAAGTGAATGACAGTGGAGAACACGACGGTCATGATCAAAGGGAAGGGAGAGACGGATGGATCTTGATGCCAGACTAGAGAACGTGGCC
>JAUVTV010000063.1 GCA_030601305.1 Candidatus Eiseniibacteriota bacterium
AGCCGTCCCGCCGGCGGTTCACCCTCGGCGCGACGGATGAGGATCTCGTCGCCGGCTCGATTGGGCACGAACCAGTCCGGGCACGCGTTGCAAACGTAGATCGGTATTCCATCCGACTCGAGCCGCACCCATGCAGTCCGATCGAAGGGTTCCGGATGTGGCCCTCTCGGGATGTCCTTCATCTGCTCTCCTCTGCGTTCCGCGACCTGACCGCGGGGACCGTTCGTCCGATCCGGCCCGGATGACTTCTCCCACGGGCTGCTAGCCCGGACTTCTCACCACGCCCCTACTGCGGCGGCGTATCTGCCGGCGCTGGCTCGCGACGAGCCGTGGCGAGAAGTCCGGACTCGGACAAGTCTCGCCTCTCGGAACGTGAAGGGCAACCGCGGGGGGATGGAGCGGGCGGCGGTCAGCGGACAAGGACGACGCGGCGCATCTCGCGACGCGCTCCCGCCTCCAGGCGCACGAAGTACACGCCGCTCGCGACCGGCGCCCCGGCCTCGTCGCGCGCGTCCCAGAAAAGGGCATGCGATCCGGGTTTGATCGGTCCGTCGTGCAGGCGGCGCACCAATCGGCCGGTGATGTCGAAGACACCCAGGCGGGTGTCTGTCGTGCTCTGCGGGATGTGGAAACGCAGGGTCACATAGGGCACGGATGCGGCCAGCCAGAGCGGGTTGGGCATCACCCGCTCGAGGCGGAACACGTCGCGCACTGCCGCGACCGAGATCGAGAGCGGACCGTACTCGAGTTGCGTGCCGTCCGGAAGCATGACCAGCAACACGTAATCATACACCGCTCCCCCCACCACCCAGGGATCGAGGAAGACCAACTCCCCCGTGCCGCGTATCGGGGCCAGCGGGTTGAGCGGCAGGTAGTCGCCCACCTCTCCGGCCTCGCGCCGGAAGAGGTAGTACTCCGCCTCGACGAGCGCCCCGGGCGCCATCCAGCACACCTCGACCCCGCCGTCGACTTCGCGAAGCTCGAACGAGACGAGCAAGACCGGCGTCGCGTCGGGGCGGAAGTCGAGGCCGCGCGGATTCACCAGCGGCGGACCCGTCAAGTACGCCGTGCACGTCCCCGAGCGGCTCAATCGGAAAACGGTGCCGGTCGGTTCCGGCTTGTCCTCCGGATTCGCGTAACGGTCCACGATGAGGGGAGCATCGTTCTCGCCGATGAGGATGTCCGTCGGATCCGAGAGCAACGGACATTTGGCGAGCACGTCGATCGCGACGCCGCCCGGCTCGAGCACGTAGGTCGTTGGCGGATGGTCGGGCGGCAGTCCTCCATCGACCACCAGGAGATTCCCGTCGCGGTCGAAGACCAAGGTGCGCGGCGACCGGAACGGAGCGCCGGCGCGGACGATACGGTGCTCGCCGCTCGCCGGATCGATCTCCACGATCCCGCCAAAGTGGTCACCCGTCTGAACACCCACGCGCCGCGCCGCCAGATAGAGGAGTCCGGTGGTCGGGCTCACGATCAGGTCCTGAGGTCGCCCGATGAGCGTGTCGGAGAAGACCACCTCCCCTTCCCCGGTGAGCAGGTCGAGCTTGTAGATCGCGCCGGGCGCCAGTCCCGACGGTCGCAGCGAGTACGGGTCGGCGGACTCGTCAAGGAGATAGCAGGTCACGCTGTCCTGCACGGCGAGCGCCCACGGTTCGACCAGCGTCGAGTCGTGGAAGAACGGCGTCACCTCCCCGGTCACCGTGTTCCCCAGAAGCACGCCGCCCCCCGTTCCGGCGCCCGAGAGATTCGCATCGGCGTCGGCGATGAGGATCAGAGAGTCGCTCTGTGGCACGCGGGCGATGTCCGTCGGCGAGGTCAGCAGCGTATCGGCCAGGATCGGAACCGCCTCCCAGGCGAACCATTCGTTGCGCGCCAGATGGAACACCGCGCCGGTGTGCCCCTCGAACCCGCGCGGATTGGCCCGCTGGTCGACGAGCAGCATATCGTCGGGCGCGATCCGGCTGGAGATGTAGTAGGTGAGCTGCCCGGTGGTCTGATCTCCCCGCCGCGTGTCGATCTCGGCATGCTGGTCGGCCCAGGAGGACAGCCCGGGCGTCGTGCGGATCGTGGCCTCGTAGCGAATGGCGACCGTGTCGCCGTACGTCAGATCCCCCTGCCAGAAAATCTCCTGCGCCTCCGCGCTCACTTGCCCGGCGGACGCGCTGAGCGAGAGCGGGTTCAAGAAGAGATGCTCGCTGAGTTCGATCGTGAGGCCGGCGCCCTTCTCCGGAACGCGCGCGGTGTTGGTCATCCTGAGCTCACAGTGCAGCGGCTCGCCGCGCCACGCCCAGCGCCCGGTCGCATCCTCGTCCGCGCCGAAGGAGACGATCTGCGGAGCGGACATCGGTACGCGCGCGAAGGAGTAGAGCTCCGACGTTGTGGAATGCACGCCGAAGGGCACGGGGATCGCCGGATTGTCCTCCAGGTCGAGCACGAAGATCGCACCCCGGCCAGCGTCTTCCAGGGGAACGTCGGCTCCCGAGTCAATGATCAGCACCCGCGATCCGCCCGTCCAGTACATGCGTGACGGCGCGAGCATGTAGGGCGAGGCGGCACGGAGTAGGATCTCGCCCGTGTCGGGATCCACCACGCGCACTCCCGTGTTGCCGTAAGCGTCCTCCCAGGTCGGGTCGGTGAAGAGCAGCCCGTGGTCCGGAATCCAGAGCAGGGATCGCGGATCGAGCATCGCGTCCACCTGCAACGTGTCGATCACGTCGCCCGATTCCGGATCGAGCTCGAAGATCGCGCTCTGGTTGCCCCCCAGACCGAGCGGGTCGGCCGCCATGTCGCTCACCCACAGCCGGCCGTTGTCACCGAAGGCGATGTCCGTCAGTGCGCGATAGGCGTGCGACATCGAGAAGAGCCCGACGATGCCCTCATCCGGGTGATACCGGAAGATGGCCCCGCGCGCGTCGCCCGAGAGCAGGTCCGTGCGCGGGTCCAGGATCAGGAGCGCCCCGTCCGGCGCACGCACGAAGCGCCCGGGGCCCGCGAAATTGGGATCCGTGATCAGCTGCCCAAGCGTTTCGTCGATCACGTTGAGCTGCAGGACACCGCCAACGCCCCCCCCCATCACCGCCCGGCTTTCGAGAACGAGGAAGTCTTCGGTCGTCTCGGCGAGCATATCGCTGGCCCGCTCCAACGCCGGATCGACGAAGTACGGCACCATCTCCCCGGTGGATTCATCCAGGATGTAGAAGCAACCGCGCCCGGCGCCGGTTCCGTACGGATCGGCGCTGAGATCGAGAATCAGCAGCTCGCCGCCCGCGAGAGGATCAACGGGGGCGAACACCGTATCCCTCACGGCCCGCGCCGGTGGTGTTCCGGCACCCTCGAGGCGCATGGCGATCTCGACGATCTCCGCGTTGGTCGCCGTCGAGTCGACGAGGAAGCTCGCCGTGATCTCCAGTGACCGGATGTAGGTCAGATCACCGCTCCAGTGCAGCGTGTGGTAGATCATGTTGTCGTACAGACTGCCGCGCTCGGCCGCGGCGGAGAGCAGCTGCAGCGAGCCGGAATACTCCATGAGGGCGGTGACGCCGAGGGCGGGCATCGCCGCCTGGTTCCGGATCACCGCGCGCACGTCGAGAGTGTCGCCGCGTCCCAGAAGGCCTCCCGAGCGATCCTCGAGCCTCAGCTGGCTGATCTCCAGGGCCGGCAGACGGAAGATCGATGCGCGTCTGGGATCGCGCAGGTCGGGGCTCAGGTTGAGCACGCTGAGATCGTACAACAGACCCGCACGCGACAGGCGCGTGATACTCCCGCGGTCTCCGCCGTGGGAGCCGGGATCGCTCTCGGGGTCGCACACGATCAGCGTGTCGTCGGCGGCCAGCTCCAATCCGTAAGGCACCTCCAGCAGCGAGTCGCTATCGAAGGTCGCCGAGCCGAGGTATACGCCACCGGTGCTGTCACCGAGTGTCTCGCGGACGATCCTGTAGATCCGCCCGCGCTCGTACTCGGGGGCCCAGCGGGCGTCCCCGACGAAAAGCGTCCCGTCCGACGCCACCACAGCGCTCACCGGATCCTTGAACAGCGAGAACGAGCGGCGGCGGAAGATGTGCCCGTCACCATCGAGCTCGAACATCGCACCCGAGTCGGAGCCACCGAACTCGGCGGCATAGTCGACGACCACATATCCGCCGGCGCCGTCGACACAGATGTCCATGGGATCGAGCATGCCCGCGTCCCGGGCGAACTCGGTAAGCTGCGCTGTGCTCAGGTCGAAGTGATAGATCACGCCGGGCTCGTTGATCGGACCGAACTTCGGGTTCTTCTGATCGGCAATGAGCAGATTGCCGTCGTGGCCCAGGCAGACGGCGGTGACCCGCTTCAACGGCGGCCCCTCGTAGAGCAGCTCGGGATGATGGATGAAGCTCGGATCGATCCTCACGATCTTGCCGTTGCCGATCTCGCCATCCACGATGTAGATCTCGCCGCCGGTGCCGAAGGTGAGATCGACGGGCGCCGGCATCAGCAGGGGATCCGACTCGAAGGTCTCCGTGTCGAAGAGCTCGTTCTCTCCGAGGACGAAGAGGCGGGGAGCCGGTTCGCCGGTACCTGGATCGGCGAAGATCGGCTCGCCTTCGACGTAGGGCGCGCGGGTCCGGTGTGAAATCTCTTGGTCGAGCTGGACCCACTTGCCGTCGGCGTTGATCACGACACCCACGACACTCCCCGCCTCGATCGTGTCGGGCACACGGGATGAGAGCGTGAACGTGAGCGCTTCCTGCGGGTCGAGTTCCCCCGTCCAGATGACCTGGTTCAGCTGCGGGTCGATCTCGGGTCCTCCATCGGCACCGAAATCGGAATCCGGAAGGGGAACCAGTCCGTGCAGCGCGACGGTCAGCGTGAACGCCTCCGTCGTCGCGACCCCCGTGTTGATCACCCCGGCCTGGAACTCGAAGAGATCGCCAATGCGCGCCGGGGTCCGGTTGACATCGATCAGGGAGAAGCTGCTCGTGTCGATGTCCGGCCCCCCCAGGACGTCGAGCGCTTTCAGCGCCGTGAGATGGGGATTCTGGACATACTCGGAATCGCCGGTCTCGGGATCGATGAGAAACATCGCGCCGCGGCCCCACGGGTAGCTGTTCGGGTTCGCCTCAGGATCGAGCACGAGGATGTTGCCATCGAAATCGACGGCGACATCCGCGGGCCCGAGAAAATCCGGGGCGGCCAGCGTATCGATGACCGCGAACGTGTCGCGCGAGAGGACCAACACCGCGCCGCGCGCGACGGGCATGCCCTGGACGCTGAAATCGGCATCCACGATCAGCAGCCGGCTCGCGTCGAGTAGCGCCAGCGACCGCGGCTGAACCGTGAACTCGAGTCCCGTGACGGCCGCGATGCTGCGGGCCTCGGGATCCACGCGGAAGAGGGCACCCAGCGGATCGCCCTCCTCACTCACCTGACCCGCGGGGTCCAGGACGAGCAGCTTGCCGTCCTCCTCGAGCGCCATCTTCGCGGGGCTGCCCAGGCCGGGGCCCGCGGCCACCAGCACGATTTCGCCGCTGGCCGGGTCGAGATGGAAGACGGCGCCGCGGTATCCCTCACCGAGCGGGTCCGCGGTGCGGTCCAGCAGGTAGAAGCCATCGCCACCGTCGCTGATGATGTCGGTCAGCTGCCTGAGATGGCGGCTTTCGTAGAATTCGGCCGGGGCGGTCGGAGCGTAGGGATTGACCACGTAGACGCGCGCGGCATCCGCGATGTAGAGCCGCTTGCGCGGACCCCAGGCGATGGCCTCGGGCACACCGAGCTCAGGGCGCGTGGCGACCACCTGCAACGCACCGCTCTCCATCGATAGGGCATAGATGATCGCCCCGGACGTTTCCTCCTGGTCGATCAGGAGGACATCGCCCACGTGAGGCAGGTCGGCGGCCGCGGGGGATAGCGGGGACAGCATCGCAAGCACGACCAGACAGCACGCCGCGCACGTCTGGACGGACGACGGAATGACTCGTACGCCTTTCACGCCTCTTGCCCCGCTGTGCGGATGTGGGTTTGTCCGAGAGGGGAACCGAACCGAGGCAGCACGGCCGCGCCGGCCCCCTGTGCCTGCCGCCAGTCCGGGCCCGATGACCCTACGCCCTTTATCGGCGCGAACCGGGCCATTCCCTTCGGCCGAATCGCTCTGAGGCCGGTCGCTTCGTGCGGGTGCGACCGGGCTCCGGGGGCTCGGGGAGCACTGTGGTAATGGTATCAGCATCGAACCCCGGAAGGGAGACAAGTGTGAAGACGGCCTTGGCGATCACCTGGGCCCACGTCAGCAGATCGGCGGCGTTCTGGGCGGTGGCCCGGTGCCCGTTGTAGACCACGTCCTTGACGTCCTTGGCTTCGCGCAGCTGCTTGACCGTGTCCTTGGGCAGATCGCCCTTCTCGACAAGCAGCTTCTGGAGCGCCGCGCAGAGACAGTAGAGGTTGGTATCGCGGTACCCGCGGGCGTTGACGGCCGCTCGGGCACAGCGGTACATCGCGAAATACGCCTGTGTGGCGGCCTCGTCCCAGTTTCCCCCCATGTAGCACGCTCGCCCGCGCTCCAATTCCGCCTTGGCCGTGGAAAGCTCGGTCGCCACACGCTCCGCGTCTGGCTCGACCTGCTTGAGTCGGCCTTTGGCCACGCAGTCTTCGAATGGATCCACGGAAGGAACCCCACTGGCTCGAGACGAGATTACCCACGGCAGGCGGCAAGCCCACGAGGCAAACGAGTTGCATCATGGGACAGACTCCTCGCGTACGCCAGTATGCAATGTTCCACATTTCCAGGGCAACACCCTTCTCGTCCGCGGCCATAGTCCTCTACATTCCCGGCGATAGAAAGTTCTGGGTTGGGGAACGACGCGTGCTGAGGCTCCCGCGGCATGCTCCTCACCTGAGGGCAATTGGGGGCACAAACGCCGCGGCGCCGGCGAGCGCGCCTCGGTCATGCCGGCTCCACACCGCCCCGCCATCTTGTAGTCCCAAGTCTTTCGTTCCACGGTCTTCAGGCCGCCGGCAGCACGAGAGGTTTCCTACACTAAATCCAACCCAATAAGGCCGTTACAAGACCAAGATAGATCGCGAGTCCCAGGACGTCGTTGGTCGTGGTCACGAACGGGCCGGTCGCCAGGGCGGGGTCAATGCCAACGCGCCGGAGCAGCACCGGGATCACCGAGCCGACAAAGGCCGCGAAGAACATCGCCGACGCCAGTGAGACGCCGACGACGATCCCCAACCTGATCTCACGCAGCCAGAGGACCACCACCACCCAGAGGATGGCGGCCATCAGGACGGCGTTGACCGCCCCGACCACGATCTCCTTGACGAGGCGGGACCGCGCGTTGGCGTCATCGATCTCCCCGGTCGCCAGCCCGCGGACGACGACCGCCGAGGACTGCATCCCGACATTCCCGCCCATCGCCGCAATGACGGGGATAAAGAAGGAAATATGAAGGGCGCGCTCGAGACTGCCGGTGTAGTGGCTGATCACCCACGCCGCCAGCACGCCGCCGCCGAGACCGAGCAAGAGCCAAGGCAGGCGATTGCGGGCAATGGCCACCACGGAGTCGGCCGGGGACTCCTCCTGAAGGCTACCGGACAGGCGCGCGATGTCCTCGGAGGCCTCCTCCTCGTAGACGTCGAGGATGTCGTCGATCGTGATCTGGCCGACCGGGTGCTCGTGCTCGTCGACCACCGGGACGACGGTCAGGTCGTACTTGCGCGCCAGCACGGCAACCTCTTCCTGGTCCATCCCCACCGGCACCGACCGCACCTCGCGATCGGCGACCTCCGCCACGCGCGTGGCGGGGTCACTGAGCAGGATGTCGCGTAAGGAGAGCGTTCCGCTCAGCCGCCCCAGGTCATCGACAACGAAGACGTGGGGAATGTCCTCCTGCTCCTCCCCGGCCCGGCGAATCCGGTCGATGGCTTGGGCAATCGTCTCGGATTCGGGTACCGCCACGAACTCGGCCGCCATGATGCCGCCGGCCGTGTCCTCGGGGTGCTCGAGCAGCCGCCGGACCTTGCGCGACTCGGCGGGGCTGATCTCGGTGAGCACTTCCTCGGCGAGCTCTTCGGGCAAGTCCCGGACCAGATCGGCAGCGTCGTCCGACACCAGCTCCTCGACCATGTCGGCGATGTCGGTGGGGCGCATCTCCTGCAGCAACATCTCGCGGGCGCCGTCCTCCATCTCGGCGAGTGCTTGGGGGCGGTCCTCCTGCGGGATGAGGGCGAAGACGTAGGCGCGATCCTCGGGGTCGAGGTGCTCGATCATGTCGGCCAAGTCGGCCGGGTGGAGTTCGGCGAGAAGAGATCGGATGAGCGGCTTGTTGCGCGTCTCCAGGAGGGCCTTCAAATCGTCGTGGTAGGCTTCATCGAACGGCTGATTACCCTGCATGACACGATCCCCGAACTCAGTGTCGCACTTCAGCCCAGGCTGCCGCGACGTCCCACTGGGGTGCCCAGTCGGATGTATGACAGACGAGGCAGGTTTGCTCTTTCACTTGGACCGCGGCGTCCCCCCGGGCGTGCTCGCTCCCGGGTCCGTGGCAACTCTCGCACTGGACATTGACCCGATCGGGGGTTGCCTCTTCCGTCAGGAATCCGCTGGGTTGGCCCGCTCCGGTCACATGACACCCAAGGCACTCGGGATCGTTGCTCTTGGCTTTCGTCCGCAGGGTGGCGAATGCGTGGGCGTGGCGCGTGGTGTCCCACTGCCGGGCCTGTTCGGCGTGACATGTGCGGCAGGTGGATTCGCCCAGGAAGCGTGGGCTGCGCTCCCTCTGCCGCTCGCGCGAGGCATCGCCACGCAGGCCGCGCAAGCGCGCCTGGGCGGCCTCGCGGTCGATCTCCTCGACCCTTTGCAGCAGCTCGGGATCGCCGGGAACATCCTTGGTCAGTCGGAAGTTGAATCCGCCCCAGTCGACGATTTCGTTGTGCGGAGAGAGGATCAGGCGTGTGGTCGAGAGGTGCTGGCCGCGCTGGCCACTGCGGTTGACGATGACATCCCCGACCCGGAGCGGTCTGTCGCTGGCGATCGAAGCGTGGCCTCCGAGGAGGGCATCGACGCCCTGCAGCTGCTCGGCAAACTCGACCGCCTCCTTGTCGGTCATGCAGGCCAGCACAACCACCAGATCGCAGCACTCGCGAAGATCAGGGGTCAACTCGGCAATTGCGACGGCCGGATCCTGATGTTCCAAGACGATGCCGTCCTCCGCCGTGACCTGCTCGAACTCCTCGGTGCCGATGACACCCAGGAGGCCGATGCGCACCTCCGCGCGGGTCACGACCAGGCTGCGCGCAGCGATCGGTACGAGCGAGTCACCTTCCTGGATGCGCACATCCGACGACAGCATCCGAATCGCACGGCCGGCCATCAGCTCCCGGAAGGCAGGCCAGTGGCTCAAGTCGAAGATACCGGGGATCATCGCCGCGACCCCCTCGCGCTCCATCTGATCGAGGAGGAACGGATTGATCACGGCGCCCTTGTGCGGATCCCGCTCCATGAAGTCGCCGAGCTCGAGGACCAGCGGCGGTGAGCCTTTCGCCCTCAGGGAATCCAACATCCTGGCCCGCCGGGCCAGCCCGCCCTTGCGTTTGTTGCCTCACCCGGTGGGCTTCAGCTGACCTCGGAGGTCACCGCGGGTGACCAACATCACTTCCGCGTTGGCCGGGCGGCCAGCCTGGCCCGCGTGCGGCGGACTGCCGAAGCCACCGAACAGCGCGCCCGCGAACACGGCGCCCGCGGCGAGGCTGCCGACGAGACGGCGGCGCGATCCCCCCCGCCGTAGGGTCCCATCACTGGCCATCGTGTTTCCTTTCCCTACACCTGCGCCATTCACGACGCGGATCCACGCTGCATCTGTGCTTCTACCACCTGAAGCCACAGCTGGCAATCCCCGCAGTTCCCGGCCTGGCCGCCGGTAGCCGACGTCATCCGGGCGGCTAGCGGCCCTGAGAGCGTTCGTATTTCAGGTCGGGAAGATCCTTGACGTTGATGCGGAGGTAGTAGGATGAGCGCCCCCCGCTGCTGCGACGCTCCAGGCGCACCTCCCAGCAGTGCAGATCGCGGTAGAGCGTGTACCCTTGGGAGCTGACCCGGTCCTCGACGAGGTCGTAGTAGAGGCTGTACTTGAAGCGCCAGGAACGGGTGAGCGACAGATCCGTGGCCAGATTGATCGAGCTGCTGTGACTGTCCCAGCCCCGGGCAAGCCCGAAGACGTGCGTGGCGGTGAGGCTCCAGGGACCGGTGAGCGAACCGATCCCCTGGCGGGCGCCGGGGCTGGCATAGCCGCCCTCGCCGGGGTCACCGAAGCCGCCGTAGACCCCATTGGCGTCGGTGGGGATCGCAGCTCCTCCCCCGCCCTTGAGGTACATCGTGGTGCGCACCTGGAGGCGCCGGCGACGCCACTCCTGCAGGTCGTGGGCGAGGGTCAGGTCGCTGTGGACCATCTTGCCCGGGTCTAGACGCAGGTTGTGCGACATGTCCGCCCACGGCTCGCGATCCCTGTCCCGGGCCAGGAAGTCGTAGCCGGTCGAGGTCGTCCAGATGAGCAGGTTCTCCTTCTTGACGGTCTTCTCGCCGGAGCGCCACTTGAGGTGCAGCCGTTGGGTCATGCGCAGCGACACGGCGCTCGCCTTCGAGCTGCCCAGCGAGATCCCGCCGACGTTGGGAAACCCCTCGAGCGAGGGGATCTCGGGGCGGTAGGAATAGCCGGCGCTCATCTCGAGGACGTGCCGCAAGCCCTCCAGGGTGCCGATGCGCGGGAAGAAGGTCCCGTAGACCGTGCCGCTCCCCGACAGCCCCGCGCTCCAGGTCGCGCCGGTCCGGTCGCGGCGGCCGGCGTCGTCCCTTTGGGCCCACGCCGCGGAGAAGCGCAGCGAGGGCGTGATGTTGAGCCCGCCGAGAATGCGACGCCGGTCGGAGAGCGAGGTGTTCAGACCCACCGCCTGGTTGGCGTCGACCGTTTCCTCCCAGTCCTTGCGATAGACGTTCACATAGCGCGCATCGCTCTGTAGATACGTGCTCGCGAGAAAGCTCAACCGGCCACCGCGCCCGCGATCATCCGGCTTCACGCCCAGGGGGAAGGAGTTGATGCTCATGCGAACCACGGGGGCATCTTGCACGATGCGCAGGATCGAGGTCCCCTCGTCCAGATTCTCGGTGCGATCCATGGCCAGACTGAGCGAGCCCATCGACCAGCTCTTGTTCAGGCTGAGCGTCGAGCGCAGGGTGCGCGTGAGACGATCGTCGACGCCCGTGTCGAAGTTGCGGTCGCCCCCGTAGTCCTTGTCGCTCTGGAAATTCCCCGAGACCTTGAGATTGAAGCGATTGCCGAGGACCTGGTCGTGGGCGACGCGGACGAGCCAGCGATCGGTGCGGACACCGGCGTAGTCCTGCTTCGTATAGGAGCCCTCGAAGTTGCCGTTCAGCACATAGCGTAGGTTGTAACGAAAGCGCCCGTTGAACGTGATGCGCGGATCCCGTTCGTAGTAGTCGAACCAGAGCAGGGCGTCGACGTAGTCATTGGGCGACAGGTAGTAGCCGAGGTTGCGGATGAAGCGGCCGCGACTGGTGTCGAGGCCGATCTCGATGTCCGGGACGAGCAGCCCGCTGCGCCGACCGCGCTCGATCGGAAAGGCCGCGAAGGGAATGATGAAGATGGGGATGTTCCCGATGTAGAGCACCACGGGTTTGCCCACGACCCGTTTCCCGGCGACGATCTTCATCTTGCTGGCGTGCATGTGGAAGTGGGTCTCTTCGAGATCGCAGGACGAGAAGTCGCCGCCGGAGACGAAGAAGGTGCGATCCGCCACGCGCTTGATCCGATCCCCCCGGTAGTAGCCGCCCTCCAACTCGCTGCGCCCCTGGAACACGAGCCCCTTGCGCGTGTCGATGCGGAAGGTCATCTCGGTTCCGTGGACCTCGGAATCCTGATCCTTGAGCACCGGCTGCCCCCGCGCCAGGACCAGGTCGCGCGGCGTGTCGAAGACGATCTCGCTCGCGTTCAGCTCCATCCCGCGATAGATGACCTGCCCGTTCTCCGAGATCGCGAGCTGATCCGTGGCCACG
>JAUVTV010000018.1 GCA_030601305.1 Candidatus Eiseniibacteriota bacterium
TCCCGCGAAGACCTCGTGCGGTCCATAGACGGCCGCGAGCTCCTTTGCTTCGACGGGCGCCGGCGTCATTCGCCGCGCGTCCCGAAGTCGACCCGTGGAACGGTGCCCGCCTCCTCGGGCGCCTCGAACAGGTCCGCCCGCTCGAAGCCGAACAGGCCCGCGATCATGTTGGCCGGAAACATGCGGATGGCCTTGTTGTAGTCGCGCACCCGTTCGTTGTAGCGGCGCCGCTCCTGCGCGATGCGGTTCTCGGTGCCGCCCAGTTCGTCCTGGAGGGCCATGAAGTTCGCGTTGGATTTGATCTCCGGATAGCGCTCCACGACGAGCAGCAGACGGCTGAGCGCGCCGGTGAGTTCGTTGTTCGCCTTGATCTTATCCGGGACGGTGACCGCGCCCCCCACCTTCGCGCGGGCCTCGGTCACACCGATGAAGACGTCCCTTTCCTGCTTCGCAAAGCCCTTGACCGTCTCCACGTAGTTCGGGATCAGGTCGAGGCGGCGCTGGAACTGGTTCTCCACCTGGGCCCACTGTGTCTTGACCTCCTCATCCAGCCCCACCATGCGGTTGCGCGTACCGACGACCCACGAGAGCGCGCCCAGAGCGATGAGCAGGATCAGCCCCAGGATGACAAATACGATCAGCGTCGACCTCTTCATGAACCCCTCCCGCGTCTAGGACTGCGCCTGCGCCTCGCGCAGGCCACCGGCATCGACCCAATCGACCAACCGCTCGACCTCGAGCAGGTAGCCCCCCAGCAGTTCGGCGAGCTCGACCCTACCTGGCAGGCGCTTCTCGAAGCGCACTAGCCCCAAGCGGTGGAAGAGCACGGCGTCGAGCCCGAAGGCATCGCGCCCCGCCTCCAGCAAATCGTTTCCCCACACTGCATACGGGCGTTCGGCCACGAAGAGCAAGCCCTGAAAGATGGCCGTGAGCGCCCCGATCGAATCGCGGATGAGGGCCGCCATGCGATCCGCCTTGCCCTCGCAGTCCACGCTCCCGGCGCGCAGGAGCAGCAGCTTGCCGCGCAGCTCGCGCTCGCACTCGAGGCGCACGTCCTCGCGGCGGAAGGTGAGATCCGCCAACGGGTCGCTTCCCGCCAGCACGCGGTAGGACGCCTTCATCGTGAGGAACTCGAGCGGATAGGAGTCGAGCGCGGTGGCGACCATCGCGGGGCGCATGAAGACGGGCCAGGCGATGCGTGCCTGCCGCCAGCGCTTGGCGAAGGGTCGCAGCAGCGCGAGCTCGCCGGGGCCCATCTGCTCGGCCAGAACGAGGAAGTTGAGATCCGAGCGGCCGGGGACGTAGTCGTCTCGCACCGCGCTCCCATAGAGCACCACGCTGGCGAGATGTTCGCCCCAGCTCGCCTCGAGATCCGCGACGAACTGCCTCGAGATCGCTTCCGGATCCTTGGCCACAACGCGCCTCCTTGACTGTCCTCGCGGCCCGGATGACTTCTGCCACGGGCCGCTAGTAGGATCTCCCCGCGCCTCCGCCGCCGCTCATGCCCCCGCCAAAGCCGCCGAATCCGCCGCCGAAGCCGCGCATGCCGCCACCCCGTCCGCCGCCGCCCATCGCCCCGCTCAGCATGAGAAGCAGGAAGAGACGCGGGTGGCGGATGAAGAGGTAGAGGAAGATCGGGCCGAGGATGATGAGCCCCCAAGGAAAGCCGCGTCTGCGCTCTCCGCGCGAGGCGCTGCCCCGGTAGGCGTCCGATCCCGCCCGCGCATCCGGGTCCCGCTCCGCGATTCGCCGGCCGTACGCGGCGATGCCGGCCAGATAGCCGTCGAAGAAGCGCCCCTCTCGGAAATGGGGCATCACCTCGCTGTCGAGGATCGCGCCGATGCGCGCGTCGGTGAGGACCGGCTCCAGTCCGTATCCGGTCTCGACCTCGATGCGACGTTCCGAGAGCGCGTGCAGGATGAGCAGCCCGCGGTCGTCGTGCTCGCGCCCCACGCGCCAGGCTTCGAAGAGGCGCGTCTTGACGTCGCCGGGTGTCTCGCCCTTCAGATCGCGGAAGATGACGAGCGCGATCTGCGCGCCCGTGTCCCGATCGATCCCGCGGCAGAGCGACTCAAGGCGCGACCACTCGGCGGGACTGAGGACGCCGGCGAAGTCATTGACGTAACCGCGCGGGGCGGGCACGCGCAGCTCTCCCAGCTCGAGCGGGCCAGACGGCGACGGCTGCGCCAGAGCCGGCCGTGCGTCAAGGAGCGGCACGAACCCGCCGAGCAGTGCCAGCACGGCTACGGAGGCAATCGTCCACCGGCGCATCAGGTGTTTCCTCCTTGCCGAGACAGCCGCCCGAGCAT
Organism: Candidatus Eiseniibacteriota bacterium; assembly: GCA_030601305.1. Lineage (GTDB taxonomy): Bacteria > Eisenbacteria > RBG-16-71-46 > CAIMUX01 > WJJG01 > JAUVTV01. Next base: position 2,310 of record JAUVTV010000018.1, read on the forward strand.
CTCCACGTAGATCTTCTTGTGGTTCTCCCAATTGCACTCGCAGAAGAACGACCGGGCCACCTCGCCCGTGAGCGCGCGCAGTTCTTCGTAGTGCTCGCGTGCCCAGACGATCTTGGCTGCCACACCCTCCGGCGAGATCTCGCCCAGATAGAACGGCTGCTCCTCTCCGAAGTAGTGCCGCACGGCCCGCGTCGGGCTGACGATGAACGGCACCCCCAGCGCGAGGTACTCGAGAAGCTTCGTGGGCAGCATGCACTCGGTGCTCACGTCACGGCGCGTGGGGATCACGCCCAGGTGCGCCGCGCGCAAGGAGGGCAGGATCTCCTCGATCGGGCGGAGCCGGTCGGAGATCCAGACGTGTCCGTTGAGGTCCAGCGTCTCGATCAATCTGCGGAGCTCGGGCAGCTCGTCGCCCTCGCCGAAGATGCCCATCTTGAGATCGGGCATGCGCCCGGAGAGCTGCGCCACGGCGTTCACCGCGTGGTCCAGTCCCAGACGGCGGACCAGCGTGCCGTGGTAGACCAGCCGAAAGTCGTCGCCGTCCGCCCAGGGACCGGCGGCGGGTGCGCGTTCGCGAAGGTGTTCAGCCCCGAAGATCTCCTCGTCGGGCAGGTTGAGCAGCACCCGGATCTTGCCCGCGGGTATGCCGTGGGAGACGAGCAGTTGCTTCGCGGGATCGGTCGCCGTGAGGATCTCGTGGGCCACGCGCGCGGAGAGGACTTCCGCCGTGCGAACGATGCGGATCTTCCAGTGCGTTGCGGGCAGGTGGAACTTGCCCATGAAGAGCTCGGGCATCACGTCGTGGATGTCCAGGATGACGCGGGCGCCCAGCAGCCGCGGCAGCAGCGCGGAGAAGACCATGAAATCGGGCATCGTGTTGACGTGGACGATCGCGAAGCGCCGGCGCAGGTGTCCGGCGAGCAGCCTCACCGAGGCGAGGAAGAGAAAGCACAGGTAGCTCCACAGATAGGCGATCGCGCTCTCGCCGCGATAGCGCCCCACGGGAAGTTCGTGCAGGGCGATGCCCTCGGTGCGCGCGAGGTCCCGGCACCCATTGCCGGAGAGCGCGTAGAAGTGCACGTCCCACCCGGCGGCCACGGCGAGCGCCGCCTCGCGCCGGCAGCGCGGATCGGTCGCGAAGTGCGTGTAGGCCACCATGGCCATGCGCGGCGCGCGCATCTCCTTGTCCTGCAAACCGGTCACGTCGGCGAAACCCTTTGCTCCCTGCGGGTGTGCGTCCTAAGGTCCCTACCTGACGGGGCCTAGCATCCTGCCGCAAACAGACGCAGCATAGCACAGAGAACCGTGAGGCGCACGCCGGGCGCGCGGGCGTCCGCGAGGGATCCGGCCGAGGAGAAACACGATGGCGGCGATACTCACCGGAATCGATCGCGTCGTCCGTGACGGCATCCGTCTGCCCGGAAAGGGGCGCGCCGGCCTGCTGTGCAACGCGAGTTCTGCGACCTCCAGCTGGACGCCCACCCCGGAGGCGTTGCCCGCCGCCGGCGGCCTGCAGCTCGTACGCATCTTCTCGCCGCAGCACGGCTTCGCCGCCGAGAAACAGGACAACATGGTCGCCTCCCGCGACGGGGTCCATCCGCGTCTCGGCATCCCGATGGTCAGCCTGTACGGCGAGCGCCGGGAACCGCCGCCGGAGGCGTTCGACGGCCTGGATGCGGTGATCGTCGACCTCGTCGATGTGGGCACCCGGGTCTACACCTTCCTCATCACGGCGCTTCTGCTCATCCGCGCCGCCGCCGCCCGCGGCGTGCCCGTTGTCGTGCTCGACCGCCCCAACCCGATCGGTGGCGCGGCCGAAGGTCCCTGTCTGGAGAAGGCGTTCCGCTCCTTCGTGGGCCTCGTCGATGTGCCGCTGCGGCACGGCCTCACCGCGGGCGAGTACTGCCTCTACGGCGCCTGGCGGATGGACGTGATGAGCCGCGAAGAGGCGGTCCGCGCCGCGGAGGAGGCGCGACGGACCGGCGGCGGGGTCGCCGAACGCCCCGTCAGCGTCATCGCCCTGGAAGGCTGGCGCCGAACGCTCCACCATGGCGAGACCGGACTTCCCTGGATTAGCCCCTCGCCCAACATGCCCACGCCGGAGACGGCGCTCGTGTACCCCGGGCAGGTGCTTCTCGAGGGCACCAACCTGTCCGAGGGGCGCGGAACGACGCGCCCGTTCGAGCTCTTCGGGGCCCCGTACATCGACCCCGCGGCTGTCCTGGCGGCCCTCGCATCCGCCGGGTGTCTCCAGAAGGACGGCGGCGGCCGGGGCCGCGCGGGATCGGTTCTCGCCGGCGTGCTGCTCCGGGAGGTGGCCTTCGAGCCGACGTTCCACAAGTACGCGGGCGAGCTGGTGCGCGGGTTCCAGCTCCACGTTCTCGACCGCGAGGCCTATCGTCCCGTCGCCGCGACGACCGCGCTGCTGTGGGCGGCGAGACGCGCAGCCGGCGAGGCGTTCGCGTGGCGCGAGCCGCCCTATGAGTACGAGCCGGATCACAAGCCGATCGACTTGCTCTACGGGACCGATCGCATCCGCTTGCGCCTCGAGGGCGGCGCATCACCCGAGGAGATCGCGCGCGAGTGGGAAGCGGAGGTCGCGGCGTACGACCAACGTGCGCGCGATGTGAGCATCTACACCTAGTGGGGATCGCGGCAATGGAGCTGGATGTTCTGCTTCTGGCGGCGGGGTTCGGCCGGCGCCTCGAGCCGCTCACGCGTCAGATTCCCAAGGCGCTCTTGCCGATCTACGGCACGCCGCTGCTCGACATCCAGATCGACCGCCTGCTGGACTCCGCCCCGCACGGCCTCGCGGTTCGGCGCGTCGTGGTCAACGGACATCACCTGGCGGAGCACGTGCGCCGACACATCACGGAGCACCCGCGACACGAGGATCTGACCTTCTCGTTCGAAGAGGAGATCCTCGGCACCGGCGGGGCGATCGCCCAGGCGCGGGGGACGCTCCGCAGCGACGTCGTCGCCGTGATCAATGCCGACACGCTGTTTCCGCTCGATCTGCCCGAAGTGGTGGCGTCTCACCGGCAGACCGGATGCTTGGCAACGATGGTGCTCGCGCGCTCTCGCCTGTGGCCCAACGTGCGCGCGGAAGGGAACCGCGTGACGGAGATCGCGATCGGCCGCCGGCTGCCCCGCGCGCTGACGTTCACCGGTTGTCACATCCTCTCGCAGGCGCTGATCGCGCGCCTTCCGCGCGGCGGCTTTCACGACATCCGCGATACGTACGCGCGCCTGATCGCCGAAGGTTCTTTGGGGGCCTACGTCGCCGCTGCGGGTACGCCGCTGCTCGACGTGGGTACGCCGGCACGCTATCTGGAGGCGCACCGGCTGTGTCGCGGCGAGACCGCCCGGAACTGGGGCCTCGACCCGGCGCGAATCGAAGAGCGCGCCGCGGGCTTCGGTTTCATCGATCGGAACGCGCGCGTCGCGGCGGGGGCACGCGTGCGCGACAGCGTCGTGTTGGCGGGCGCGCACCTGGGCCCGCGCGCGGTTCTCGAGCGCGCGATCCTAGGTCCCGGCGTTGCGATCGACGGCGCCTGCCGCAATCTCATGGTGACGACGGACGGTTCGGTGGACATCTCGGAAGAGGAAGGGACCGCGGCGTGAGCACGAACCCTGAGCGGGACGCGTTCCTGAAGCGCGCACTGGCCCTGCTCGCCGGTGACCCGCCGGAGTCGTTCGCGCTCACGCGTCTCGCCGGCGACGGCTCCGCCCGCGACATCTACCGCGTGCGGTATGCGGGCGCCACGGCCGTGCTGGTGGTGAACCCGCTCGCCGCGGAGCCGGCCGGGCCGGACGAGAACGAGACCTTCGTCCGCGTGCGCGACTACCTGCAGCAGCGCGGGGTGCGGGTGCCGGCGCTGTATGCGGCCGACCTGCACCACGGCTTCCTGCTCGTCGAGGACTTGGGGGACAAGCGCCTCTACGACGTCGTTCGCACCGCTCCGCCGAATGCCGTGCGCGAGGAGATCGCGCCCCTCTACGCGCACGCGATCGCGATGCTCGTCGCGCTGCAGGCGCCCGGCGTCCCGCCCTTCCCGGCGGATGTCGGGAACCCGCCCTATGACGCCGAGTTCGTGCTGCAGCAGGAGGCGCGTTACTTCCACACCGAGTTCGTGGCCAGCTGGATGGGTCACGCGGTCCCGTTCGCGGAGATCGAAGCCGAGTGCCGGGAGCTGGCCGCGGACGCGACCCGCCCCGTGCCCGGCGCGACCGGCCGGTGTCTGCACCGCGACTACCAGTCGCGCAATCTGATGGTGCTGCCGGGCGAGCGCGGACTCGCGGTCATCGATTTCCAGGGCGCTCGGCAGGGACCGCCGGAGTACGACCTCGCCGCCCTCCTTCTCGATCCGTACAGCGCACTCCCGGGGACGCTGCGTCAAGAGCTGCTGCTGCGCTACCTGCGGGAGGCGGGAGGCGCCGGCGTGCCGGGAATCCCGGTCCTGGCGGATCGAGCGGGCGCCGCCCACGGCGAGGAGATGGAAGATCCGTGGGGCTGGGCGATGCTCGACCGATACGGGGAGAGCGCCATCCGCTGGAGGCGGCGCTTTCTGGCCAACGCGGCAAACCGTCTCATGCAGGCGCTGGGCGCCTTCGCCAAGCTGGGCGGGCGCCTGGGGCGGCCCGGGTTTCTCGAGCACGTCGGCACCGGCCTGGGCAACCTGGAGGCCGTGCTCGCGTCCCTCGAGAGAGCCCCGCGCCTTCGCGATGTAACGCGCGAGTTGGTCGCGCTGCACGCTTCCCGCGAGGAACCGAGCCGATGAGTGCGGAGATCTCACGCCTGTCCGCCGCGCTCTTCTATGGCGGCGGCGCAACGCGCTTCGGCGCCGACAAGGGGCTCGCCGAATTCCGCGGACAGCCCCTGGCATCTTGGGCGCTTTCGGCCCTGGAGCGGATCAGCGACGACGTGTGGATCTCGAGCCACGACGAGAGTCTTGCCGCGCGGTTGGGTCATCCGGTCGTCAAGGACATCCACCCGGGCAACGGGCCATTGGGAGGACTGCACGCGTCGCTGAAGGCGGCGCGTCACGATCTCCTCGCGGTGGCCGCGTGCGACATGCCCTTCGCCTCCGTCGCGCTCTTCTTGCACATGCAGGCGGTCGCCGCGGGGTGGGACGCGGTGGTGCCGGCATCCCCGCGTCAGGGCGCCGGCACGAGCGACAGGTGCGCGGCCGTGGAGGACTGCTACTGTGAGCCGCTCCACGCACTCTACCGCCGGAGCTGTCTGCCGGCGGTGGAGTCGGCGCTCGCGCGGGGTGACCGCAAGCTTGACCTGCTCCTCGCCGCGGTCAAGACGCGCCTCATCCTGCCCGCGGAGCGCGAACGGCTCGCCGGGGTGCATCCGCTGGCGTTCGAGAACGTCAACACGCGCGAAGATCTCGCGCGCCTGGAGGCGGCGGAAAACGCATGATTCGACTTCTGCTTACAGGCGCCGGCCTGAGGGTTCTGGCGTTGCTCGCGTCGGCGGCCATTGGCTTCTTCCTCACCCCGTTCATGATTCACCGGCTCGGTGACCAGCTCTATGGCCTCTGGGTGCTGGTCGCGTCGTTCAGCGCGACTTACAACGTTCTCGATCTGGGTCTCAGCAGTGCCGTGGGGCGTTTCGCCGCCGTAGCGGTCAGCCGGTCGGACTACGACGGCATGAATCGCTATGTGAACACGGCCCTGGTCATCTACTGCGGCCTGGGGGCAGCGGTCCTGGGTGCTGCCGGGGTGCTCACCTTCTGGGCGTCCACGTTTGCCAACACTCCCGAAGAGGTCGACCTGCTCACGGTCCTGATCGTCATCGTGGGTACGGAGTTCGCGCTCAGCTTCCCCCTTCGGGCGATTGCGGGAGCCGTTGGGGCCAAGCTGCGCTTCGATGTCATCAGTGGGATCCAGATCGGCTTCCGTGTGCTGAGTGCCGGTATCACCGTCATGGTGCTCCTCGCTGGCCACGGCCTGATCACGTTGGCACTCGTGGGACTTGCGCTGGGGATCCTGCGCGGGGTCGTCTGGTTCCTCGCCGTGCGGCGCGTGATTCCCCAGATTCGAATCGCGCCCAGGATGGCCACCCGGACAGCCGCCGGTGTGCTTTTTTCCTTCGGCGTTTTCACGTTCATCGCTCAAGTAGGCGATATGGTCCGCTTTCGCATCGACAACTTCGTGATCGGAGGCTTTCTCGGTGCGGCGGCCATTACCCACTATGCCATCGGCGCCATCCTGGTCGGGTTCTACCAGAAAACGGTTGCGGCCATCATGGGCGTCCTCAATCCGGTCTTTGCCCAGCTGCATGGGCAGAACGACCTCGCCGCGATGCAGCGCACCGTGCTTCTCGGGATGCGGGTGGCCGTCTCCCTCGCGTGCTTCATAGCGTTTGGGCTGATTGCCTGGGGCGCCCCGTTCATCGAGCGCTGGATGGGCCCAGCGTACTTGGATGCCTATCCCTGCCTTGTCGTTCTGTGCAGCGCATTGACCCTGGCTTTCTGGCAAAGCCCATCCTACAGCGCCGTATGCGGCCGTGCGCAGCACCAGGGTCTGTCCCTCCTCATCGCCGCGGAGTCAGTTGCCAACCTGATCTGCAGCCTCATCTTCGTGAGAATGTGGGGTATCCTCGGAGTGGCCCTCGGTACGGCTCTGCCGATGGTGGTGGTCAAGCTGACCTTTCAGCCATGGATCACCTGCCGCGTCATGCAGATCCCCATCCCACGCTACGTCTGGGTGCTTTCGAGGGCCGTGCTGAACGCAATCCTGGCCTTGCTCATCCCCGCCGCTCTGACGTATTGGTTAATTCGGCCGACCTATGCATCGCTCCTGCTGACGGGTGTCCTGTCCGCGGCAGCTTACTTCCCGCTCGTGGGGATGCTGAATCTCACGGCGGGCGAGCGCACACGAATCCTCGCGGCGTTGTTGCCGAAGCTGGCGGCAACGAGGACGGAATCATGAAAGGCGCAGTCCCCGACCATGTCGTGTCGTGCGAGCTGTTCGAGGTCTTCCGATCTCTGCGGCACCGGCCCTTTCTCGTGATGGACTCCACGGGCAACTACGGCGACGAGCTCATCGGATTGGGTGGCCGGAAGCTCCTGCGTGACGCCGGCGTGGACTTCCGGCAAGTCCCTCCACAGAGCTTCCTCGATTCCACCGACATCGACGAAGATCTTGTCATCTACATCCACGGGAGTGGAGGCTTCGTGCCGATGTGGTCCGGCACCCCGATTCGGACCTTCTGCCATGCGCTCACCCATCACGCCGGGACCGTCATCCTTGGGCCGACCACCGCTTTCGATGAGGGTTTCCTCCGCGGGGCCACCGAAGAGCCGATGAACCGCAGAATATGCGAGCGCGTCATCACGTTCGCCCGTGAGCGAACGACCCACGCCTTCATGCAGGCGGTCTTCCCGGCGGACGTCGACGTGCGACTGGATCATGACACCGCCTTCAACATCACCCGGGAAGACCTGGTGGACCAACCGACCGAGAGCTTTCGTCGCCATCGGAGGTTCCGTGGTGGCTATACGTACTACGCGATTCGACGTGACAAGGAGCAGCGCGGCGCCTATGTTCGGAAGCCCTTTTCCGTGTGGGTCGATCCCGTGCCCCATTGCTCGCACTTCGGGCACTGGATCGAGATCCATCGTGCCGCCCGAAGCATCATCACCAACCGTACGCATTCGGCCATCGTCGGCAACATCCTTGGCTTGCCTGTATCGATGCTTCCCAACTCGTATCACAAGAATCGATCGATATGGGAATTCTCCCTTGAGGGACGGGGAGTCCTGTGGCTGGATGAGCTGCCCCGCGAGTGTCGCGCACCGGGGCCGCTCCTCACCAGGATTCCCCTGTTCAGCCGCATCCAGAATTCCCGCCATGCCGTGAACGTTGTCCTCAAGATGAGGGGGGCGCGCTAGGGATGGGGTGTGCTGTGGACATCTCAGTTGTCGTTTGCACCTGGAACAACTGCGAACGCCTGCGGAGCACCCTGGAGGCATTCGCCAAGTGCCCGGCGGCCGATGGTTTTACATGGGAGCTGGTTGTCGTGGCCAACAACTGCTCCGATCGCACAGCCGAGGTCGCCTATGGCTTCACGCGCCAGCTTCCATGGATCTATGTCGAGGAACCGATTCAAGGATTGAGCCATGCCCGCAACAGGGGTTTGGTCACGGCGCGGGGCGAGCTGATCGTCTTTGCCGATGACGACATCGAGCCCTGCGCGGATTGGCTGGCACTCTATTGGGCGGCCTACCGGGAGAACCGTCCGGGCACCCACCTGTTCGGGGGTCCCATTGTCAGCAGGTACGAGGGAGATCCCCCACCCCCGGAGGTGGCGAGTCACGCTCCGGCATCCGTCGTCGGCTATGATCTCGATCAACCCAGGGGCACGACCCAGGAGTACTTCCTCAGCGCGAACTGGGCCTGTCCGTCCGAAGCGCTGCGCCAGGTGGGTGGATTCAACACACGGCTGGGCATATCGGGTGACGCGGCAGTGACCATCTCTGGCGAGGAGACCGACCTCCAGCGACGTCTTCGCGACGCGGGACTCACGCCGTTTTACATTCCCGATGCGTGCGTACATCATTGGGTTCCGCGGGAGAAGTGCGCGCTCGCGCACATCGCTGCGCGAAGCGAGGGCAACGGGTACTATCGGGGATACCTGCGCGCGACTGCGCACGCGCCGTGGTTCCGCTCTCGGATCGAGACCCCCGTGAGGCTGCTCGGTAAGATGACGCTCGCGGGAACCTCGTACCTGGGCAGCGTGCTGATGCGAGGCGATCGAGTGACGCGGTACCTTCGGTGGCGCACCGCCGTGGGCCTGTTCCGCGGCTACCGCGCCGCAATGCGACGCACTCCGCGGGGGGGGTGCGTCAGATGACGACACTGCCCGCAGATGCCGCTTCGCAGCCGCGCCCGCTCACGCGGGGAGCGCTGCTCTTCGTGGTCCTCTACGCGCTCCTGACAACCCTCCTCCTCACGCGCTCGGCGCTGCTCGCCCTGCTGCCGATTTCCCTCGTGATCCTCACCGTGCCGCTCTTGCGTAATCCGCGCCTGGCGCCCGCTCTGTTGCTCTTCTTCGTGCCGCTCCTCTCCGGTATGCCGCGCGGCGTGATTGTTCCCATTCTGCGGACCAACGAGCTGGTGCTCATCTTCATCTTCGCGGCGTTTCTGCTGGTGCGCCTCTTGGGCAAGCTGGGGCGCCCGCAAACGACCTTCCTCGACAAGGCCTTCCTGCTCTTCCTGCTCGCCCGCAGCGTGCTGCCGCTCCTCGTCCACCCCGTGTCCTTTGCCGCCAATCCCACCGGGATGGCCAAGTTCTTCCTCGCACCGGTGCAGTACTACCTTGTCTACCGTCTCATCCTGGGAACGGTGCACCGACGCGAAGACATCCTGCCGCTCATGCGGGTCATGGTCGCCAGCGCAGTCATCATCGCCGTGGTCGGTCTGATGCAGGCGTCGAGGTTTCCGGGCATCGGACAGCTGTACAGCCTGTACTACCCGTCCGCCGAAACGGCCTACACCTTCATGCACAGTCCGCGCGTGACCTCGCTGTTTCACGCACCGGCGGGCGGCACCGTGCGCTTCCACGGCGGCGGGTGGAACGTCTGCGGATTCTATCTGTCGCAGGCCCTCCTCGTGACCGTGGCACTGCACCGACTCGAGAAGGGCCGTCTCGCCAAGGGCGTGCTCACCGGGGTGGCCGGGCTGCTGGCGCTGGTGACGTTCCTGACCTTCTCCTTCACCACGCTCATCTCGCTGGGGGTGGTGCTCGCGTACCTCGGTCATCGCCAGAAGAGACTCGGGCGCTACTTCCTTCTGGCCGCACCGGTGGCGCTCCTCCTCGTCCTGCTGATCGCCACCGTCTTTCGTCAAGCCCTGGAGGAGCGGCTGAGTCTGCAGTTCGTCGGCACGCTCATTCCGATGACCTTCCTGGCGCGCATCGAGTTCTGGACGCAGCGCGCGCTCCCGGAAATCGCACACTACTTGATCCTCGGACTGGGGCCTGCGCGGGTCGATTGGATTGCGGCCGAGAGTTACTACCTCTTCGTCGTCGCCAATTGCGGGCTCATCGGGCTCACCGGATTGATGGCGTTCATCGTGTACATGTGGCGACAGTGGAAACGTCTGTTGCGCAAGCACGGCACCTCCGGGCTTACCGGCACCCTCCTCTTGCTGTCCTTCATCATGTTCGTCCAGACCCTGATCGCCAACACGACGGGGCAGTATTTCGAGTACTCGGGGACGAGCGAGATGCTGTGGGCGATCTGGACGCTGGCCCTCGTCGCTGCTAGGAGCGCCGGCGCAGGGTCAGTAGACGGCGGACCAGCTCACCCGACTCGCGGCGGGCCTCCGGGGGGAAATGGCGGGTGAGGCTTTCCAGGAGAAGCGGGAAGGCGAGGGCGGCCAGCACGGCGATGATCACGGCCACGAGGGCGGTGCCCTTGCGGGTGCGGCTGGCGCGGGGCGGCACCCGCGGGGGGTCGACGACCTCGAAGCTGGCGACCTCGCGCATCTCGCTGATCTTGGCCTGCTCGTACTGCTGGGCGAGGAGCACCAGCAGGCTCTGCTGGATCTCGACGTCCATGCTGAGACGCACGTACTCGGCGGCCAGATCCGGCAGCTCCGCCAGCGCGGGGCCCGCACGCCGGTCCTCTCCGGCGGCGTCGCCGACATCCGGGCGCCGCAGCTTCTCCAGCTCCTGCTCCAAGGCGGCGATCTCGACCTCCAGTCTCCGCAGATCCCCGTGCTCGCCGGAGTAGAAGCTGCGCGCCGCGCTCAGCTCGGCTCTCTTGAGCGTGATTCTGGTTTCCAACTGCGCGGCGAGCTTCACCAGTTCGGTCTGCTGCAGCTCGACGGCGATGATGCCGTGGGCGTTCTGGAAGTCGAGCAGCTCCCTCTGGGCGACCACGTAGGCGGAATCGGCCTCGGCCATGCGCCGTTCGATGAACTCGCGGGTGCGCCGCGCGGTGGTGAGACTCATCTCGCTCTGCACCAGCTCGAGCTCGGTGATGAGGGTCCCGAGGACATCGAGGACCAGCTGCGAATCCGGCGCCTGCGCATGGATGACGATGTTGTCCCACTTGTTGACGTCCACGGAGACGATCTGCCGCAAGTGCCGGCCGGCGAGGTTCTCCGCCACCGCCGGATCGGGGTGGTCGACACCGTAGCGGCCGACCAGATCGAGCCGCCGGGCGACGCGCGCGCGCAGGAGATCGCTGTCCAGGATGGAGAGGAGGGCGGAGCGGCTCGGGTTCGCGCCGATGGCGCCGAAATCGACGAACTCGCCGAAGCCCGACAGCGCGCTGAAGCGCGACGACCCGAGCAGGCTCGACTCGCCGACCGGCAGCAGACGCGTCTCACTCTCATAGAGCGGGGGCAGGAGCAGCGCGGCAATGACGCCGCCGATCACCACGGCCAAGAGGAGTGCCAGGGAGAGCTGCTTCCACTTGAGCAGAATCGAGAGGTACTCGGTGATGAAGTACGAGGAGCCGCGCTCGGCCCCCGGATCGGATCGGTTGTCGGTCTGCAAGCCCATCCTGCTCCCCAAGCCATGCCGGGCCCGATCGGTCTCGGTTCCCGGGAACCGGGCAAGGTCTACCGAAGCGCGGTGATGCTACCCAACGGCGACCCGTTGTGCAATGCCGCGGCTGGCAGCCATCCCATGGAGAGCAGCTGTCGGGTTACGTCGGCCAGCTTCCCGGCCCCTCGCGCGGGGCGGGGACCGACATCAGGGAGTCCTCCAGCCGGGAATTCGGGCCTCCCGTGCGTGCGGCGTTGCACGCCAGGATGATCCCCCGCGAGGAGTGGAATCGGAGCCAAGCCTGTAGACAGGTGGCATTGCCGCGCCACGGAGACGTCGCCCCGCACTCGCAATCGCGGCATATGCTGGCCTCGGCCTGCTGGTGGAAGGCGTCCCAAGTGAGACCTTTCATGGCAGTTCCCCCATCTCAAGACTCCCGGCAGCGCCTCGCTGCCGATCGGGGCCCGGATTCACACTCGCTGATAACCTCCGACTCTTGCCCCGTTGCACCTATGATATCGAGTTCTGATAGGCAGGATCCATAGAAATCCACTCAGGCCCATACGTTGTATCTTGCTTGTATTTATTGGAGATATGGGATATATATAATTGTCTCTAAATCCGACATATACCCGTTGCATAATCCGGTGACTTATCACAAAGTATCTACGGGCCGCGCAACCCGAGGCACCAGACCGCAGCTGCCCGCCCGGCCGGCAGTGCACCAAGGAGCAGGGTGATGGCCGAATCGAATCCCGCCGAGACCTTCTCAGGTGCCGTGAGCGCTGAGGAGTGGCGCGGCATCGCCCGCGGGCTCCACTCGCACCTGACCCGCACGGGGCGCAAGCAGAAGGACCTGGCCGCGGCCGCGGGGCTGGCGGTCTCGAACCTGAGCGCCTACCTGAACCTCCACCGCGCGCCGAACCGGCAGACCATCTCGCGGATCCTCACGGCGGCCCTGCAGACCCAGGGCGTCACCCGGGCGATGATCGAGCACTGGATGCGGCAGATGGACGGGCAGGAGCTGAAGCTGCAGGAGCGCATCGCCGAGCTGATCGAGAGCGGCGTCGAGCTGTCCGCGACCGAGCGCGATCGACTCCTTTCGGCCGTGGCGGGAGACCGGACGCTTGCCGGCACCTTCCTCCGCCTGGCGAACGAGATTCGCGCGCTGCGCACGAGATCGGCACAGCTCGCCATGGCCCACACCGACGCGGCCCGCGAGTCGCTCGTCCAGGTGGCGGTGGAGGCCTTCCAGGTCGACCCGAAGATGCGTCACTTCATGCGGGAGATCGAGAAGGACGTCCGGCGAACGCAGGCCGAGGAGCGCCGCGCGCACAGCTCGACGCTCGAGATGCTGGAGACCATCCTCGACCGTGAGGGCATCAAGACCGAGCGCGCCGAACCGGATTCGCCCCGCTCCGGGCGCGGGCGCTGGGAGGGGCTTCGCTGGCTGTTGTCGCTGAAGGACGCCAAGCGGGCCAGGATCACGACCGGGATCCACCCGGCGCAGTACCCCTTCGAACTGGGACGCGTGGTCGGCCACCTGCGCATGATGCACCTCTTCGGATCCTCGGGGCAGGACGAGATCGGTCGCTTCGCAAGCGAGTGGGTCGCGGCGAACTTCCCGCAAGCGGTGGCCAATCCCGCGGATCGCAGTCAGCTCGAGCAGGACATCATCTGGCTCATCTTCCGGTCGCTGTCCGGGCGCTGGGCCACGGGGCTCTTCACGCTGCCCAGCGAGCGCTTCGTACGCCTGGCCGAGAGCTACCAGTACGACATCGACCGCCTGGCCGCGGCGCTCAACGTCTCGTGGGAGACCATCGTCAACCGCATCAGCCAGCTCGACAGCGGCCTCCCGGTGCACTTCATCAAGATGGACTGGCGCGGCGTGGTGCTCAAGCGGAGCAGTTACTCCGGACTGCAGTTCGCGCCGCTCTACATGCGTGTCTGCGGCCGGTGGGCATCGGCACGCAGCCTGATCACGCTTCCGGGAAGCGTCCTCCGGCAGTACAGCGTCTTCCCCGATCTGGCCGGCCAGACGTTCTTCTGCGTGGGGCGTTCCGTCCGGGCGCCCACGCTCCGTTACCTTGCGGCACCGTTGGTGTACAGCCTGACCCTCGGGGTGCAGGCCCGCGATGCCAAGCGCTTGATCTACGCGCACAACTTCAGCAGCGAGCCGGTCGAGTGCGGGGTCACCTGCCGCCTGTGCACGGTGCTCAATTGCGAGAATCGCGTCTGTCCGTCGGCCGATCTCCCGGGCATGGGCAAGTTCGACTTCAACGTGATCTGGTCCGGGAAGACGATCCACGAACGGATACCGACGGACCAATGACCTCCGCGCCGCAACCCGGGAGGTGTCATGGAGATTCGTCGCTACGAAACGCAGGACGAGGCCGCGGTGGCCGCCCTTTGGCGCCGCGTCTTTCGAGACGCGCCCGCCTGGAATCGCCCCGAGAATGACATCCGTCGCAAGTTGTCCATTCAGCGCGAGCTCTTCATCGTCGCCGTCCGGGACGGCCAGCTCGTGGGGACGGCCATGGGCGGCTACGACGGCCATCGCGGTTGGATCTACTACGTGGCGGCCAGCCCGGAGCACCGGCGTCAGGGCATCGCCACGGCTTTGATGGCCCGCGTCGAGGAAGGCCTCACGCGCCTCGGTTGCCCCAAGGTCAATCTCCAGATCCGCGCGGGCAACGAGGAGGTGATCGCCTTCTACGAGGCGTTGGGCTATCGCGTCGAAGAACGGGTCAGCATGGCGAAGGGGCTGCAGGCAGAGGGATCTCCTTCGCGGGGGTAGTCCGCCGGCTCCTCGCCCGCGGAGCGTTGAAAGGAAAGCGCCATGGACAAGCCCACGGGGTTGCACGATCGTATCTACGAGGTCGTGCGCCGCATCCCGCGGGGGCGCGTCGCCACTTACGGTCAGATCGCATCCATCGTAGGGAGGTGCACGCCGCGCATGGTCGGCTACGCCCTGGCCGCCATGCCGTTCTGGGAGGACTTCCCCTGGCAGCGCGTGGTCAACAGCCAGGGGAAGATGAGCCTGCGGACCCACGGCACGGGACACCTCGATCAGCGCCGGCTCTTGGAGCAGGAGGGCGTCGTCTTCAGCGACAACGCCCGGATCGACCTGCGCACCTACGGCTGGGGGGGGTGAGCGCATGCGCGTGCTCGTGATCCGCGGCGACGAAAGGCTCTTCAACTGCGCTGCCGAAGACGCAGCGCTGGAGGATCTGGAATGATGCGACGCGTACTGCTTCTGGTGCTGCTGGCAACGGGCGTTGCCGCGGCGCAGCGACCGGAGCCGAAGGTGCACGGTACGTTCGACGGAGACGAGATGTACACCGTCCTGCCCCCGGACGCCATTCCGGCGATCTCCGATCCGCAGTTCGTGACCGGTGAGGAGGCCGCCGCTCAGATGGCAGCGGACGAACCCGTGCTGGGCATCGTCCACGAGGGCCAGGCGCGGGCCTACTCGCTCTGGCATCTGGACGCCCACGAGATTGTCAACGACAGCATCGCGGGAGCACCGCTCGCGGTCACCTGGTGACCGCTGTGTCACACGGGCGTGGTTCACGTCCGGAGGTTCGGCGAGATGACGCTCACCTTCATCGTCTCCGGCAAGCTGTGGCGCAACGCGATGGTCATGCAGGACGAGGAGACCGAATCGCTGTGGAGTCACCTCACGGGTCGGGCGTTGGACGGAACGCTCGCTGAGCACCAGCTCGAATTGGTGCCGTCGGTGCAGACGACCTGGGCGGCATGGGTCGCCGAGCACCCCGACACGAAGCTGCTGCGCAAGGAAGAAGCCGTGACCGGTTCGCGCTACGCGGCGTACTTCAGCGATCCGGAGCGCATGGGTCTCTTCCGCACCGACTGGCTGCAAGAGCGCATGCCCGGAAAAGCTCGTGTCCACGGCATCACGCGCGGCCCGCATGCCGTGGCGGTCACCGATGAGCGGCTGGTCCACGGGACTCTCTTGCACATCACCGTGGGCGACGATCCGGTGCTGGTCACCCGCACCGCCGACGGAGGCATTCGCGCCTATGTGGCGCGCGCAGGCGACACCGTGCTGCACTTCGAGCCGGCGGCGGGATCCAACACCGCGACCGACGCGGCGACCGGATCGACGTGGGACCTGGTGCTGGGCGTGGCGCGCAGCGGTCCGCTGGAGGGCACGGCGCTGGAAGAGTTGGTCGTCCAGACCGCTTTCTGGTTCGCCTGGAGCGTGTTCTACCCCAACACACAGGTCGTCGACTAGTTGACCGCTTACGGCGTCTGGTCTAAATTGGCGCCTCCAGAGCAGTCACCTTAGTATCCATCTTGCCGCGGGAGGTCACATGGCTCGGTCATGGAAAGAAGAATACCGGCTGGGGCTGGATGACATCGATCGCCAGCACAAGAAGTTCTTCGAGATGAGCGATGCGCTGCGCACGTTCCTCGAAGAGTCGCGGGGCCAGGAGTTCGACACCGCACAGCTCGTGTGGCGCATCTCCGACTTCCGGCAGTACGCCTTCTACCACTTCCACACGGAAGAGTCCTTCATGGTCCGGATGCGATTCCCCGCGTACTTCGAACACCGGGATGCGCACAACGACTACCTCGAGAAGATCAACAGTCTTCTGGTCCGGCTGGAGGCAGCGTACCACGAGGTGCACGCTCAACGCATCGAGCCCGAACGGCTCTTGAGTCTCGGGGAGGAGATCTGCACCTTCGTCGAGTCCTGGCTCGGAGAGCATATCCTCAAGATCGACAAGGAGTACGCCGTGCAGGCCGAGAAGGCAACCTCGCAGCCCGGATGACTTCTGCCACGGGCTGCTAGTGGACCGCGATCGACAAGGGGAGGCGGCGTCTTGAGTGCGATCAGGCTGCAACCCATCGGGATCATCCACAGCCCTTACACGCGGGCGGAGGATGTGCCCGTCCAACCGGTCTACGCCCGCGGCATCCAAGGGCAGGCGGTCGTCGATCCGCAGTACGCCGAGGGACTGCGCGACCTGGACGGTTTCTCGCACATTCACCTGCTCTATCACTTCCACCGTGCGGGGCCGTCGCGTCTTCTCGTGAAACCCTTCCTCGATGATGCCTCCCGCGGGCTCTTCGCGACACGGGCACCGTGCCGGCCCAATCCAATCGGCATGAGTCTGGTGAAGCTCGTGGCCGTCACGGAGAACGTGTTGCATCTCGAGGACGTGGACATCCTCGACGGCACACCGCTGCTCGACATCAAGCCGTTCGTCACGCGCTTCGACCACCGCGACGGCGCGCGCTGCGGGTGGCAGGATCGGATCGACGAGGTGACCGCGCGGGAGCGCGGGACGCACCGCCGGCCCGACTGCAGCCCATAGCCGCGGCCAAGCGCCCGGGTGCTGCTCTCCACGGTGGCGGATCCCAACCACCTGCCACCCACGGCCCGCTCGCGGAAACCAACAGGCTGAACTCCACCACGCTCTGTCCCGGCCCGGGGACCCGCCCGGCCAGGCGCGACGACGACGCGACGGCCGCTTCATCACGGAGGAGGAGCAACGCAGCCCGAGCGGGATGCAGGGGCGGCCGAATGCCACCGTATTTATGGATCGGGGTACTAAGCACACCGCCAAGGCTGCCGATTCCTTGATACAGACAGCGGAACTGAGTCCGCTTGCGGGAGTTCAGGGAATTCGCGCGCTCCCGTGCCACCGACCGGTATGACCCGTCGCGGTGGCGCAGGGTACCCATACGCTCCGCGCGGAGAGGTCCATGGAAGAGCAAAGGCACAACGAGGACCAGCCGGTGGAATCGACCGCCCCGGATGCGACGGTCCCCGCCGACGATGCGGAGAGTGCATCCCTTCCCGACATCGGGGTGATCGCTGCACCGGCCATCGTCAACGAGTACTTCTCCATCCCGCTGTCCAACCTGCGCCTCGACACGGTCACCGGCTTCAACCTCCACCTGAAGAACTCCAGCGGCAGCTACGTCCTCTATCGCGGTGCGGACCTCACGTTCACCGAGGAGCACAAGGAGAAGCTTCAACAGAGCAAGGTCCGCAAGCTCTACATCTCCAGCGACGATCGGGCGCAGTACCTGCGCTACATGGAGGCCAACCTCGCGCACCTGCTCGCCGACGAGAGCACCCCGACGTCGAAGAAGGCCAAGGTCCTGTACGATTCCGCCTCGCAGCTCGTCGAGGACATCTTCGCGGATCCCACGGTCGGCGAGAACGTCAAGCGGGCCTACGGTCTCGTCGACAACACGATCGGCCACCTGCTCAAGGGACCCGAGTACTTGACCAGCATGCTCAGCATCATGTCCTACGACTACGGGACCTACACGCACTGCGTAAACGTGTGTGTCTTCGGGGTGGCGCTGGCGCGGCGGTTGGGACTGAGCAGCATGGAACTGAGGCAGCTCGGCGCGGGTCTGCTATTGCACGACGTGGGCAAGTCGCAGATCGATCCGGCGATCCTGCTCAAGTCCGGGGCTCTCACCGCGGACGAGTGGAAGCTCGTGCAGCAGCATCCCGAGATCGGCGTGAAGCTCTTGCGCGAGTCGGGGCAAGTCGATGAGACGGTGCTCACCGTCATCCTGCAGCACCACGAGAAGTGCTCCGGGAAAGGATACCCCAACGGCCTGGAGGAGGCCGACATCCACTTCTTCTCGAAGATCGCGGCCCTCGTGGATGTGTTCGATGCCCTCACGACCCGCCGGCCCTACAAGGGCGCGGTGGAATCCTTCCCCGCGATTCGCATCATGCAGACCGACATGCGCGACAGCTTCAAGCCGGAACTCCTGCGCGAGTTGATTCTGATGATGCATGGAAGTGCAAGCGAGATGTCAGCGCGCGAGGGAGCCGCCTAGCAGCCCGGATGACTTCTGCCACGGGCTGCTAGGCAGCCTTGCTGGCCTTGGCCTCGATCTTCTCCTCGACCTGATTGAACTTGAACGTCACCCCCGCCAACGACTCGCACACCTTGACCTTCTTCTGCGGGAATTCGATGATTGTGTCGGCGTGCAGGATGCGCGTGATGTTGATCACGGCATTGGGGTTCGGTTCGGTCTTCTTGAGCATCGCCTTGCGTTTCTCTCCGGCTTCCGTGAGCTCGGTCTCCAGCTCGGGTCGCTCCTCGAGCTTCTCCTCGACCTCGGCGCACTCCTCGGGAGTGAGCAGCTTGTACGACGGCGAGCCGGGACCGCGCTGCTGAAGGAACTCGTCCAGCTCCTTGAGGCGCTCGGCCGTCTCCGCGATCTCCTCGTTCATCTGCTGGAGCCGTTCCTCGGCCAGGAGATCGCGTCCCACGGAGAGGCGCGCCTTGGTGTTCTCTTGGATGCCGACGTTGCGGACGATGATCTCGTCGCGCACGGCGGCGAGGCCGCTGACGAAGTGCCCGCGCCCCTGCTTCATGATGAGGCTGCCGCTGCAGACCAGCGTGCTCGTGGCGAAGTTGTCCTTGATGATGCAATTGCCGCCCACGTTCAGCGTGGCATTCTCGACGAAGCCGACCTCGAGATCACCGCCCACCGTGACGGAGGTCTCGTCGGAACCGATGATGCCGTTGCGCACCCGCAGGAGCCCTCCACATTCGACGTCGACGCACGCGATGGTGCCACGCACCTCCATGCCCTTGAGACATTTGACGGTCACGCCCGATTCGATGTCGCCGTTGATCACGACGCCGCCCACGAAGTCGATATCCCCGAAGGTGATGGTCAGATCGCCGTTGATCTTGAGGATCTCGTCCACGAAGATGCTGCGCTGCTCGATGAACAGACGTCCATCGGCCTCAGCGATGAGGGTGTTGTTCTCCCAGCGCAGCTTGCGAATCGGCTTCGGTGTGTCGTCGACACCGTTGCGCACCGGAATGGGCATGTCCCGCACGCTGATGCCGGCGATGCCCTCCTCGGCCGGGTGCAGGATGCCGACCGCCTGTCCCTCGAGGGCGTTGACGATGTAGCGTTCGCAGAGCAGGTGCGGATCGTCCGGGTCGTCTTCCTGCCGGGGCATGCTCTCGAGCAGGGGGAAGTCCATGTAGGCGTCCTTGCCGGGGACGGGGGGCTGGCCCTTGGCGATGATGACCTGCTCGAGGGGTTGGCTGGCATGCGTCTCATCGCCGATCGCCGCGCGGATCGCCTGCGGATCGAT
>JAUVTV010000186.1 GCA_030601305.1 Candidatus Eiseniibacteriota bacterium
AGGAGGAAACCATGACCGAAGGACCCGGCTTCGATATCCCGGCAGCCCACAAGTTCTTCTCGGCAGACTGCTTCAACAAGACCTGGGAGTACTTGGACAAGACCGAACGCACGGAGCAAGAAAACCAGCAGATGATCCAGCGCGCGGTGGCGTCCCTCTGCCACTGGGCGCAGCGGGACGATTGCACCAACACCAACCTCTCGGTTGGCTACTGGCAGGCCTCGCGTGCGTATGTTTCCGCAGGCTTGATCGAGGAGGCGCGCAGATACGGGACGCTCTCGCTGCACGTCAGTCAGCGTGAGGACGTACCGCCGTTCTTCCTCGGGTACGCCCACGAGGCGCTGGCGCGCGCGGAAGCGCTGGCCGGCAATCGTGACCTTGCGAACGAGCACATCGCCGAGGCGCATCGCGCCGCCGAGCAGGTGACCGATACCGAGGAGCAGAAGCTGCTGCTGGACGACCTGAAGACGATTGGATAGCCGACTCGATCATATCGCCCGCCGGGAGAGCATCGGTTCGGGGGCGTGTCGGAGTTTCGGATCACCTTCGAGGTCATGGACGTCGGAAGCTGGAGGTAGCGTGGCGATCGAACTGCCGCGGGAAGTCAAGAAGGAGCTGATTCCCTCGATTCAGAAGTATTTCCGCGAGCATCTGGACGACGACATCGGTGACTTGAAGGCCGAGCTTCTACTGGATTTCTGTCTCAGGGAAATCTGTCCCACCGTGTACAACCGCGCGATTCGCGACGCGCAGGCCGTTTTCCAGGAACGCGTGGCGGATCTCGACGGAACCTGCTACGAGCCCGAGATGACCTACTGGAAGAAGACCTGAGCGGGAACGACGCCGCGCTGGCCCACATCTCCCGCCACGTGAAGGCCATCAAGGGAGGTGGGGACACCTCTGGCCGGAGGGCGGGGTGACGCACAGAGGAGTTTGGTACGGCGTGCTTGCCGCGCTCGTCTTCGGCGCCAGCCTCGTCGTGAACAAGGTGGGCCTGCTGCGGCAGGATTTGGACCCGCTCGCCTACACCGTCCTCACCACGGCCGTCGCCGGGATCCTGAGCCTGCCGCTGGTCATCCGCAGATTCCCCGCGATTCGCGCCTGTTCGCGCCGCTGTCACCTCAACGTTCTTTTCCTCGGCGTCACCGCATCCGGGATCTCCTACATCCTACTCTTCTGGGGTCAGAGCCTGACCGCCGCCACCAACGCCGGCTTTCTGCTCAGCCTCACCGCCTTCTTCACCATCCTCTTCGCCGCCCTTCTGCTGGGGGAACGCATCCGTAGACGACAACTCCCCGCGATCGCGGTCCTCGCAGCGGGCCTCTACCTGCTGCTCGTCGGGGCGCAGGCGCTCCGCGTCAACACCGGGGACCTGATCCTTCTCGCGACGGCGGCCCTGTGGGGCCTCACCAATGCGGTTTCACGATTCCCGATGCGGGAGCTCGCGGGACACCTCGTCGCGTCCGCGCGCTTGGTGATCGGTGCCGTCTTCCTGCTGGGCGTCCTGCTCGCCCGGGACCCGGGAGCGCTCGCCGCCGCCGGCCGGGGCGAACCTTGGTTCCTCGTCTCCGGGCTCCTGATGTGGGCCACCGTCGTGTTCCTCTACAAGGCCATCGAAGAAGCCGGCGCGTCGATCGCCTCGATTGTGGTCGTCACCTTCCCGGTTGTCTCCACGCTGGGGTCGGTGCTATTCCTTCATGAAGGTCTCTCCGTGGAAAGACTCCTCGGCGGCGGCCTGATACTCTTTGGCGTCTACTGGTTCTTGACAAGGCAGTCATGCTCACCTTCCGGAGTCTGAGAAGCGGAAGCAGCGGCAACGTGCTGCTTCTCGAGAGCCGTCGCGGGCGAAGCCGCACGCGTCTGCTCATCGATTGCGGCATCAGCTCGCAGCGCGGCTGCCTGAAGATCCTGGAAGAGGAGGTCGGCCTGGCTGACCGGATCGACGGACTCCTCGTCACCCATGCGCATTCCGATCATGTGAACTACTCGACCCTGCGCGTCATGCAAGAACTCGGCGTGCCGCTCTTTGTCCACACGAAGACCCGGCGCGAAATCCAAGAGCGCTACATGAGCCCGCACCGCACACCGGCCAGCGTGGATTTCTCCCGCCTCGAGATCCACACGTTCGACGACGCGCCGTTCAGCCTCGGTGACTTCGAGGTGACGCCGATACCTGTCCCCCACGCCCCGGGCGTCACCACGCACGCGTTCGCGATCTCCCGAGGCCGGCGGCGGGTCGTCATCGCCTCCGACTTCCACGACCCGGATGCGGTCGTACCGCACATCTACGACGCGGACCTGATCTACATCGAGTCCAACCACGACGCCGATCTCTTGCGCCAGCACTTCAACCCCGCCTCGCTCTTTCACCTGCCGAACAGCGCGGCCGGGCTTCTCGTCCAACACGCGCTCCTGGAAAGCCGGCGCCTTCCGCAAGCGGTCGTGCTCGCCCACCTGAGTGAAGAGCGCAATCGGCCCCACCTGGCGCTGCGCACCGTGCGCCAGATCCTGGAGGAGGCCGGGCTGGCCGATGAGGTGTCTTTGGTGACTGCACCGCGCTATGCGGCGACGGAAGAGTGGGTGATCGACGGATAGGGTCGGGCCGCGGCCGCGACCAACTCGATCTTGTCTGCCTCCCCAGCCGGCCAAGCGGGGCCATTCCCTTGCCCCTTGACGCGGTAGGCAGATACCCCTATCCTCCTGCACTTGCACCTGTTAGATACGACGACTTCGAGCGTCGCGGCCTGATTCAGGAGGTGGGGATGCCGGCAGACACGAAGCGTACCCGCGCAGGGCGTGCAGGCAAGAAGCGCACCCCGACAGGGCGTGCAGGCAAGAAGCGCACCCGGGCTCAGCGCGCAGACAAGCATGTCTGCTATGAGCGCGCGGTTCAGGCACCGGAAGCGGACGTGGACTTCATCAATCGCTCCTTTCGCCGCCTGCGAGAGCGCGCGCCGCGCGTGCTGCGCGAGGACTTCTGCGGCACGGCAGCGCTGTGCGCGAAGTGGGTGTCGCACCACCGTGAGAATCGCGCCTACGGGATCGACCTGGACGAGAAGACGCTCAACTGGGGCATCCAGACGCACCTGGTTCCGCTCGGCAAGCGTGCCGCCGGTGTCACGCTCATCCGTCAGGACGTGCGCGCGCCGGTGAACTTCAAGGCGGACGCAATCGTCGCGTTCAATTTCTCGTATTGCGTCTTCAAGGACCGCGCGACGCTCCGCGGGTACCTGGAAAGCGCGCGCAAGGGA
>JAUVTV010000076.1 GCA_030601305.1 Candidatus Eiseniibacteriota bacterium
AGCCTGATCGCGCATGAAGAGGACGACGGAGACCGGGTCATCGGGAGCCAAGGTTTCGAGATCGAGCGCCAGGCCCGGATGGATCTCGGCTGCCGCTGCACGACCGGGGAGCACCAGTGGGGAAGCCGACAGAACCAGGAGCAGGGTAGCCAACGACCAAACGAGACGCCTCATGCTGCACCGCCTTTCGATGAACCTCACCTGAGACACAGGAGCCGCCGAGAAGCGCGACGGAGCCAGCCGCGTCCCCCCTGGCGAGGATATGGGCCTCTGTGCAACCACATTGCACAAAGCAGAAGTGCTAACTCACAACGGAACTAGTATATAGAATGCGCAGACAGGTGTCAAACTCGACTGCGCCGACCGCCCCCTGCGGCAAGTTGCAGAACGTCGACGGGCCGCCGCCGGGCGGGGTTTCCTGGACGGCCCGCCACCGCGCCGCGTAGTCTTATCTGTATGCCAAATGGGATTCTAGGGGGACACTTGAGGATCACGCTCCTGTCGCTCCTCTTGCTGGTGTGCGCCGCGCACGGGGCAGGTGGGGAACCTCCCCAGATCCAGCTCGTTGAGAGTTTTCCGATCGAGACCCCCCTTGACCATGCCGACCTGCCGGAAGCCCACGAGGTCTGGGTGGAGATGATCGCCGCGGCGACCCGCGCGCTCGACTTCGCCCAGTTCTACGCCAGCAACGCACCCGGCAGCCGGCTCGAAGAGGTGATCGTCGCGATCGAGGAAGCCGCCGCGCGAGGCGTGCGTGTTCGTTTCCTCGCCGAAGCGAAGTTCGCCGTGATCTACCCGCAGACCCTCGATCGCCTGAACGCGCGGGAGGGCATCGAGGTACGTAACTATCGGACGGGCGATATCCTGGGCGGCGTGCTCCACGCGAAGTACTTCGTCGTGGACGGACGCACGGCCTATCTCGGAAGCCAGAACTTCGACTGGCGCGCGTTGACTCACATCCAGGAACTCGGCGTGCGCATCCTGGATCCGCACGTCGTGGGTGCGATCTCTGAGGTTTTCGAGATGGACTGGGCCCTTGCGGCAGGGGAGGAGCGCTCGCCGAAGCTGCGCCGGGCGCATCTCACCGCCTTCCCGATCACGGTGGATCACGAGGGCGAGAGGCTGCAGATCACGCCGGCCTTCAGCCCGCGCGATGGACTACCCGACGAGGCGCTTTGGGATCTGCCCCAGATCATCGCGCTGATCGACAGTGCCGCCGACACCGTCCGCGTGCAGCTTCTCACCTACCGCGCCGCAGGAAGCGAAGGCGCCTTCTTCGATGAACTCGAATCGGCCCTCCGCCGCGCGGCAGCACGGGGCGTGACGGTGCAGATGCTGCTTGCCGACTGGTCCAAGCGACCGGGGACGATCGAGGGGCTGCAGAGCCTGCAGGTCTTGCCGGGCATCGAAGTGCGGCTGGTGACGATTCCGCCCTGGTCGGGCGGGTTCATCCCATATGCGCGGGTCATTCACGCCAAGTACCTGGTGGTCGACGGACGCGCCGCCTGGATCGGAACGAGCAATTGGGAGCACGACTACTTCTACGCGAGCCGCAACATGGGACTGATCATCGAGGGGAGGGGCTTTGCATCGCGTCTCGACGCCTTCTTCCGCGATGGGTGGTTGGGTCCCTATGCCGAGCCGGTCCATCCGTGTGTGAGCTACGAACCACCTCGCATCGGACCCTAGAGGCCCGTAGCGTAAGGGAAGGCCGCCGGCTGTGCATGCCGGCGGCCTCGTTCAAACATCCGAGTCTTCAGTCTATCTCACCAGCAGCAAGGACTTGATACGCTGCTCGGTGGTCGTCTGCAGGCGGACGTAGTAGATCCCGGCCGGGGCCGGACCGCCGCCCTCGAGGCGCCCGTCCCAGGTCAGGTTGTGCTCGCCGGCCGTCATCGCCCCGCGCGCGAGCTGGGTGACGCGGCGACCCTGCGCGTCATAGACGCCGATCTCGACCGGTGCCGCCTCGGGCAGGCTGAACTGCAGGTGCGCGCGTCCCACCGCCGGGCTGGCCAGGCGGAACTCCAAACGGTGCACGGTGACGCCCTCGTCGGCCGCATCCGCCGGGTGGCGCATGAGCGAGTTGATGATCGTCTCGACGTTCGTGGACAGGTCGCTGTAGTCCCAGCGATACGGGCGACCGCTCAGGAACGCGAAACGTCCCCCGTACGGATTGTGCGTGCCGCCTTCGTCCGGAGAACGGAGCACGCCGATGGCGGCGGTCGGCGAGTAGTCGATATAGAGCAGCATACTGGTCGGCTGCGAGAGTTCATCGCTGAAGTGTATGCAGTAGCTATGCTGCCCGATGGATTCGATGTCGGTGAGATCGGTGTGCACCGCGTTGGCCTCGTAGACCGAGGTTCCGCCCGAGATGGTGATACCCAGGTAGTCGAGCATCCCGCCGCTCAGGAACGTATCGCCTCGCCGCGCCATGAGGAGCACGTTGCCTCCCGCCTCGAGGTACGGCAGGATCGACGTGTTCATCCAGGCGTCCAGATCGCCGTTGTAGTTGTTGCCCACCCAGATGACGGTCTCGAAACTGCCGAGGTCGGCGGCCGGCACGCGCCCCATGCCCAGCGGCTCGGGCAGCGTGGACGGGTAGCCGCCCGGCGGTTCGGGGAAGCAATCCCAGAACGAGATCTCGAGATCCCCCCAGAAGGCCTTGTTCTCGTAGGCGACGAACAGCTCGCCGTAGGTCGACCAGTCGACACCGTTCACCAGCAGGATGCCCTCGCTGAAGGTGGGATCGACGATCGGCTCCTCGACGCGCCGCAGGATCCAGCTGTCCGGATCGATCATCACGCTGGTGGCCGGCGCGCTGAGGGCCAGCACGTACTCCTCGTGGGCCATCGCGTTGTCGACGACGAAGTCCTCGGTTCCGCCGCCCTCGAGTTCCACGCGCACGTCGATCGGCATGTGGAAGAGCCCGGTATTGTCCTGGATCTGATCGATCGAAAGATGCAGCTCCGTCTGCCGGTCCGTCTCCGCGTTGTCCCATTCATAGGCATACACCGGAAAGTACTCGCCGTAGATCCACTGCTGGAAGAAGTCGCTCAAATCCATTCCAGAGATACTCTCGGCGATCGCCTGCAAATCCTCGGTGCGCGCCGATCCGTACTCGAAGAGGGTTCGATAGTCTGCCAGGAGCTGGAAGAAGTCCTCGTCGCCGATCACGTGGCGCAGCATGTGGACCACCCACGAGGCCTTGTAGTAGGTCAGACCGAGGTGGAAGATGCGTCCCCAGTCGTTCAGGTCCGGGACGTAGATCGTGCCGCCGCCGTAGTAGACCGTGCCGCGCATCTTGCCCCAGTAACCCTCGGGCCCGTAGTGATCTCCCAGCCAAAGCGCCTCGGAGTAGACCGCGAAGCCCTCGTTGAGCCAGATGTGGTGGAAGTCGGCACACGTCACCATGTCGCCCCACCACTGGTGCGCCAGCTCGTGAGCGATGATGGTTTCGTAGAAGGCGCCCGTGCTCGTGCACGTCTGGTGCTCCATGGCACCGCCCCAGAGGAATTGCGCGTGGCCATACTTCTCGTTCACGAACGGATACTCGCCGTACACGCTGGCGAAGTAGGTGATCATGTCCTTGACGCGCAGGTTCTCCTCCACCGTGGCCGCCGAATCGCCCGGGAAGATGAAGAACTGGATCTCCATCGAGTCATCGCGCGCGTAGTGGTAGTAGTCGGACCAGACCGCGTAGGGGTAGCATGCGATGGACACCAGGTAGGTCGCGATCGGGTAGGCCTCGTGCCACCAGTAGGTATCGGTGGTCTCCCCGTAGGTCACGTCCTGCAGCAGGCCGTTCGAGGCCACGATGTGACCCGCCGGCACCGTGATGTGCAGGTCCACCGAATCCGCCTTGTCGTCGGACCAGTCGTCGCACGGCCACCAGGAGCGCGCGCCAAACGGCTCGCTCAGCGTCCAGATCATGTACTCGCCCGCGTAGGAGTTGAAACCGAAGGCGCCGTAGGACGCAGGGGGCGTGCCGTTGTAGAAGACCTCGATCTCCACGCTCTCGCCCTCTAAGTACTCGCGATCCAGCGTCACCGTGATGATCTCGTTCAGGTGAACGTAAGGGGCCTCCGAGCCATTGAGGTTCACTTCCGTCACCGTCAGACCGTCGGCCAGATCCAGGTCCACCTCGGTGGACTGGGCCGCGTCCACGGTGAGAAGTGCGACGAGTCGCCCGTCGACCGTCTGTTCCACGGGATCGATGTCGAGGTACAAGTCGTAGTATCGCGCGTCCATGGCTAGCTGATTGGTCGTCGGTTCCTCGGACCAGCGCGACAGCCGCTCGAAGAAGGCGACCTTTCTCGCGGCCTCGTCCGGGGCGGGATCGAGGTCCCAGGGCCTCAGCCCTTCTTCCACGCCGACGACCGGATCGTCCGCGTGGGGGAACATGACGACGCCACCGATGGCCAGGAAGCCAATCAACACGGCTCCCGCGAGGAGCCGTTGCCGGGTCTGGGCTGACATGGAGTCCCTCCCTTGCTGAAGTTTACACATGTCTACTTACAGGCACACGATGGTCCGGCATCCGTCCTGGGCGGACCTTGGTCAAGTGGGGGATGTGCCTGGGAACTTCCTCTGCAATGATCTCACATCGGTGCGACGGATCGCAAGATGCGAGCTCCCAAGTGCGATTCCCGTAAGCTGCTATCGTGAGGAGCCTGTCCCGCGCCTCGACCGTCGGCCGGTCCCCCCGCATGGGACGCGGCCACCGCTGCTCCCCTGTAGCCGCTTGCCATATGGGGGGTTAGGCGGTATGGTCGTCGGCGTCAATCCCCGGCGACCCACCGTGCCGCAAGGAGGTGAGCGATGTTCTCGGGTCTGTATGTCGCAATGGTAACCCCGTTCCGAGAGGATGGGTCCCTCCACGAGGAGAAGTTGCGCGAGCTGGTGCGCTTCCACATCGAGGCGGGAACCGACGGGCTCGTCCCCTGCGGCACGACCGGAGAGAACCCGGCGATGCGCGGGTGGGACGAGCATTTCCGCGTCATCGAGATCGTGGCCGAGGAGGCACGGGGGGCCCTCGGTGTGGTGGCCGGCGCCGGGACCAACTCGACCGAACAGACGATCGCGAACGTGAAACGCCTCGGTGAGATGAGCGGCGTCGACGGGGCACTGGTCATCACGCCGTACTACAACAAGCCGACCCCGGACGGGCTCGTTGCCCATTTCCGCGCCGTGGCACGCGCGAGCCGCCTGCCGCTGGTGCTCTACAACGTACCGTCGCGAACCGGGGTCAATCTGCTCCCCGAGACGATCGTGCGTCTCGCCGACGAGGAGCGCATCGTGGCCGTCAAGGAGGCGAGCGGCAGCATCGAGCAGGCCTCCTGGATCGTGCGCGACTGTGGCGAGCGCGTCACGGTCCTCTCCGGTGAGGACCCGCTGATCTTCCCCACGCTGTGCGTGGGTGGCGTGGGCGTGATCTCCGTCCTCGGCAATGTGGTTCCCAAGGATGTCCTGGCCATGATCGACGCCTATCGTCGCGGCGCGCTGGACGAAGCCCGCGCGTGGCATCTCAAGCTCCTACCCCTCGCCAAGGCGCTCTTCCTGGAGACCAATCCGGTTCCCGTGAAGGAGGCCCTCAACATGCTCGGGTTCGAAGTGGGACGTGTGCGGCTGCCGCTGGCTCCGATGCGCCCCGAAAACTTGGAGAAGCTGCGCCAGGTATTGCGCGACTACTCGTTGTTGCGCGGACAGGCGGTGCTGCCGAGCGGCCAAAAACCGACCCGCTAGCGAGGAGACGGACGATGATGCGTGTGACCTTGTGTGGTGCCGGGGGACGGATGGGCGTCGAACTCCACCGTGCGATTCGTGAGGCCGCGGACCTGTCGCTGGTCCTCGCGGTGGAGCATGCCGATCATCTGCTCGCCAACGCGGAGACGATGGGCGTGCCGTTCACGGCAGACCTGTCGGCCGACTACCGGGACTGCGATGTGGTGATCGATTTCAGCGAAGCGCCCGCTGTGGCGGACCACCTGCGCGTCGCCCGCGAGAAGCGTACCGCCTACGTGACCGGCGTCACCGGGCTGTCGGACGAGGTGCGCATGCAAATGCGGAGCGCCTCCGAGGACATCGCGGTGCTGTTTGCGCCGAACATGTCACGGGGCATCGCCGTGCTGTCGAGTTTGGTCCGCCGGGCATCCGAAAGACTCGAGGATTACGACATCGAAATCGTCGAGATGCACCATCGACGCAAGAGGGATGCTCCCAGCGGCACCGCCCTACAGCTGGCCGATGCCGCCGATGCGGCGCGGGGCGATCTCGCGCGCGTTCACGGCCGCGAGGGGGTGACGGGCGTGCGTCCGCAGAACCAGATCGGGATACACGCGCTGCGCGGCGGCGACGTGGTCGGGGAGCACCACGTCATCTTCGCCGGTACGGGCGAGCGTCTCGTGTTGACCCACCGCGTGGAGAGCCGGCAGGCGTTCGTGAGCGGTGCCCTGGCGGCCGCGCGCTTCGTGGTCGGGCAGCCGCCGGGCGTCTACCGCATGGAAGACGTGCTCGGCATGTGAGTCCGGGGCTACAGCCCCTGCAGATACGCTGCCGCAATAGAGATGGGGTGAGAATCCCGGGCTAAAGCCCACGATAGAAGTGTACCTGCCTGACGATCTGCTCCTCGACCCCCATCTTCTGCAGGTAGACGCGGCGATCTTCCTTCGTGCGATCGACCCACTCGCGGTACTGCTCCGCGCGGCCGTGCGTCTTGAAGAAACGCACGGGGTTCAGAATCCCCTCGGGTACTTTCTCCAGAAGGGCGCGGTTCTCGGGGGCGTCCACGTCGACGATGTCGTAGCCGAAGTCGGGGTCGCGCTTCCAGACGATGCGACCGCCGAGCAGCGCCTCGAGCATGGCCGAGGA
Organism: Candidatus Eiseniibacteriota bacterium; assembly: GCA_030601305.1. Taxonomy (GTDB): domain Bacteria; phylum Eisenbacteria; class RBG-16-71-46; order CAIMUX01; family WJJG01; genus JAUVTV01. Next base: position 6,868 of record JAUVTV010000076.1, read on the forward strand.
ATGGCGGATCTTCACCTTGAGCGCGGTCCCCTGCTCGACGTCCCGCTGATCGCCGCCCACGTATCCCGTGTTCATCATCCAGAACTGGAGTTCGGGCATGCGCGCGGCGAGATCCTCGAAGCGCCGCGCCTGGAGATGCGGTGCGCGGGGAAAGAAGGGCTGCGTGAAGGGGGAGCGCGTCTTGCCGCGGTCCTTGCCCGCCGCCGACGTCATCGACGTCTCGCCAAGCATGAAGTAGGCCGCCGCCTGCTCGGCGGTCGCGAAGCGCAGCACGCCGGGTGTGGCCGCGCAGGCCCCCTCGTCGCGGTTGAGGATACCCAGCGACTCGATCGGGGGCACGGTGTCGAACGCGACCGCGCTCGAGATGGCGCTCATGGGTATGATCGAGCGCCCGTTCTGCGTCCACTGGATGAAGTCCCAGCCCTCCTTGGGCCGCCCGTGCTCCGTGAGCAACTCCTCGACCTGCACGTCACCGTTCACGTAAGCCTCGAGGTTCTTCAGTGGGGCGCCGGTGTGGAGCAGGGCGACGCGCCAGTGGTTGACCTCTTCCGGCGTCAGGATTCCCTTCGCGAAGTCGTAGTCACCGTCGGCATTCAGAAATCCGTTTTCCACCCACGCATCCGCGTGGATCGTGCCGCGGTAGATCAGCGGCTCGGCGGCTTCGCGCAGACCGTCGATCTTGGCGAAGCAGCCGTTCTCGGTCACCGAGCACTCGCCATCCGGCCACAGGCAGATCATGTCGTCCTGGATCGGCTCGGTGCGCTCGCCCTGTTCGCTAAACGTGGTCGTCGTCTTGCCGGTTCCGCTGAGACCCATGACGGCCATCATGATCCGGCGTCCATCGATCGTCACCGCCTTGGCCCCGGCGTGCAGCACCAGACCGCCGAGTTGGTAGACGTAGTCGTTGAGCATGCGCAGCATGCCCTTCTTGCTCTCCCCGAAGTAGTCCGAGCCGAGCACGTAGGTCGTCCACTTCTCCAGATCGACGATCACCGCAACGTGCCCGGGCGTCTCCGGCGAGAGACAGTCGGGGGTCATGACCAAGCGAAACTGGGGGCGGAACGGCTCGGCCAGCTGGCGTTCGTCTTCTTCCATGGCGCGCGGGAAGCTGAGCACCTGCTGCATGCCGGCGAGGTTGGCGGCCTCAGGCGTGTAGAGCCACTGCACGGCGGGCGCCTTGGGGCCGTGGCCCAGGTAGCCGTCGATACGGATGAGCGTGCCGGCGCGCTCGATGTACTCGCGCTGGTAATGAATCAGTCGCTCGGCGCGTTCCTTCAGCATGACTTTCGTGGAATAGAAGCCCTGCTCGGTGATCGGCGCGATGATGTATGTGCTCTGCGCCATGCGCGCCTTGCAGCGCGTGATGCGGTTCAGGTTGCCGTACTTCGAGCGGTAGACGTGGGGCGCGTGGTATTGCGACAGCGACTTGAGGTCGGCTTGCGTCGGGTTGTCGATCACGCGCACGTTGTAGGGGATCTCGGCATCGTGCCGGAAGGTCTCTGCCGCCTCTGCCATCACCTGCCTCCGTGACGAGGGCCGAATCGCTGCGAACCATTCGCGGGAGATTGTGGACCCCTGGCGTGGCGATAGACAACCTTTTGCTAGCGGAGAAGCGTGAGGGAGCGGCGGAGAATGTGCCCCTCCGCGCTGATGCGCGCCCAGTACCGCCCGGCGGCGGCCGGCTGACCGTCGTCGCACCTGCCGTTCCAGTGGAGCCGGTTCACGCCCGGAGGCAACGGGCCCGACCAGAGCGTGCGCACCAGGCGGCCTGAGCTGTCGAAGAGCTGCGCGCAGACCTCGTAGGTCCTGGGGAGCGCGAGGGTCAGCTCGGCCTCCGCGACGGCCGGATTCGGTCCGCTGCGCAGCGTGAGTCGCTCGCGTATTTCGGGGATCTCAGGGTCAGGCTCCTCGCCGCCCGGTTCGTCGTCCACGGGGGAGGATGCGTCCGTGGCGGTGAGGATCTCGATGTCGCCTATGGCCGCCTCGACCAGGGAGTCGTCGAGGGAGTCGGCGACGACAAACCGCAGACGGAAGGTTCCGGTCAGCTCGAGCAGGCTGTCGAGGCGCACGCTCACCCGGCGCCATTCGGCGAATCCACGGCTCGTCTCGTACAGCGTGATCCAGGTCGCGCCGTCGTCGCTGCTCGCCTCGGCGCGGAACGCATCCTCCCAGGGGGCCGGTCCGCGGTGGTTGGAGAACCACACCCAGAAGCGCAGGATCGCGTCGTCCAGATTCCCGAGGGGGAGGCGTGGACTGGCAAGGCGGGTCACGCCGCCGTCGACGTCGTTACGCGAGGCGTCCTCACCGGCCGCCAAGCCGGTGACGAAGCACGCCTCGCCGGTTCCCGTGTGGGACTCCCCGGGTTGGATCGTCCCCGAAGCGTTTTGGGTGGCCTCCGGGAGGCCCCACTCCCAGATCCCTGCCGTTGCGTCGTCGGACGGCAGGGCGCTCTCCCAGCCGTCTCCGCTCGCGAGGGCGGCGAGCTCCAGCGTGCGAAGGATGCGCGCCTCGAACGGGCCGCGTTCCCCGGCGGCGGGAAGCGTGAGCCGACGACCCTCCTGGTCACGCGCCTCGATGTAGTAGCGGAAGCGCGCGCCGCAGGGGAGAGCGGGGAGGCGGGTCCGGTAGCTCCCCTGCTGCGCGTCGCCGCCGAGACGCTCCATCGACACCGCTTCGAATCCGTCTCCGAGATCCAGGTACAGCCGCACCGAGGCCGGGTCGAGCGGCGCGACGAGTGAGCTGACGTACGCGGTCACCGCGAGCGGCTCGCCGTCTGCCAGCGTATCGCCGATTGACGCGTGGTGGATGCGGAGCGGAACCGCTGCCGGGATGCGCACCAGGTGGGCGTAGCTTCCCAGGCGACAGCAGTCGTAGGCCACGCGGGCGAAGCCGCGCTCACCCCAGCCGGTGCCCCAGCTGTTCTTGAGGATCCAGACACCGTCCTCGTCGTCCCAGCCCACCAGGAGGACGGCGTGGTTGATCGGGTCGCTGCCCGCATGCTCATAGATGCCGCCCCGATAGTGCTGGAAGTCGGGGTAGATGTGGATGCCGACCGCCAGGGGGGCGATGGTCAGCGCGCGCTTCAGCGCCTCGCGACTTCCCTGGATCGACGTCCACGTGGTCACGAAGCTGACCGGTTCGAGCGCGCCGGATGTGCACGGCCGGTCGTTCTCTCCGGTGTACGGCACCTGCGCCTCGCTGAGCGCGCCCTTGAGGCGCCACAGCCGGTAGGCGCTGGTCATCCAACCGCCGTCGCATCCGTAGTGGTCGTAGTTGCAGTCCATGGCGTGCTGCTCGGAGAGGTCCAGCTCGCGATCCTCGTAGATCAGCGAGAGCGCCTCCACGGCGGCGGCGGCTGAGAAGGCCCAGCAGCTGCCACAGCGGCCCTGGCTGCGCACGCCGGTGACGCCGCCGAGCTCGCGCCAATCCCATTGCGCGGGCAGGTCGTCGGCGCTCGTGCCGAGCGGGGTCGGGGAGCCCATCACCTGGGGCTCGTCCGCGGGCGGGCGGGCGCCCAGGAGAGCCTGGAACTCCTCCGGCGAGAGGTTGGAGATGCCGGTGACGCCCGCGCGCCAACGCAGGCCGTCCTGGGTGATGCGCTCGGCGATCGCCTCGATGCGGGTGAGGGTCGCGCTGCCCACGGGCTGGATCTCAAGCTCGGGGACCGTCTCATCGCGGGTCCGGTCGAGCTGCGGAAGGGCGACCACGAGGAGGAGGGCGAGGACCGCGGCCAGGGCAAGACCAGTCCCCACAATGCCCTGCGGGTTTCGACCGGGGAGGTTGTTGTTTGCTCTACGATGCATCGGCGCCCTCCATGTCGGCTCGAAGGGCCCCACCCCTCACACCCTGCCGTCACCCCATGGGACCGCGGCGATTCGGCTACCAGATGATTATACCACGAGACGAGTTCTATCCTGCCTGGGGTAGGTAGCTTAGATCTAAGCCCCGTATTTCGTGCAGGTTGAAGCGTGGTTC
>JAUVTV010000064.1 GCA_030601305.1 Candidatus Eiseniibacteriota bacterium
CTCGTTGCGGGACTTAACCCAACATCTCACGACACGAGCTGACGACAGCCATGCAGCACCTGTGCACCGACCCCGAAGGGAAGGTGTGTTTCCACACCGGTCCAGTGCATGTCAAGCCTGGGTAAGGTTCTTCGCGTTGCATCGAATTAAACCACATGCTCCACCGCTTGTGCGGGCCCCCGTCACTTCCTTTGAGTTTCACCCTTGCGGTCGTACTCCCCAGGCGGAACACTTAATGCGTTAGCTACGGCACGGAAGGGGTCGATGCCCCCCACACCTAGTGTTCACCGTTTACGGCTGGGACTACCAGGGTATCTAATCCTGTTTGCTCCCCCAGCTTTCGCGCCTGCGCGTCAGGATCGGGCCAGAAACGCGCCTTCGCCACTGGTGTTCCTCCCGATATCAGTGCATTTCACCGCTACACCGGGAATTCCCGTTTCCTCTCCCGTCCTCAAGCCTGGCAGTTTGAGACGCCGTTCCCTGGTTGAGCCAGGGTCTTTCACGCCTCACTTACCGGGCCGCCTGCGCGCCCTTTACGCCCAGTAATTCCGAACAACGTTCGCTCCCCCCGTGTTACCGCGGCTGCTGGCACGGAGTTAGCCGGAGCTTCCTCTGAGGGTAACGTCAAGCCGAGATGGTATTGGCATCCCGGAGGTTCTTCCCCTCTGACAGGGCTTTACGATCGTAAGACCTTCATCGCCCACGCGGCGTCGCTCGGTCAGGCTTTCGCCCATTGCCGAAGCCTCTCGACTGCTGCCTCCCGTAGGAGTCTGGGCCGTATCTCAGTCCCAGTGTGGCTGACCATCCTCTCAGACCAGCTACCCATCGTAGCCTTGGTGAGCCTTTACCTCACCAACAAGCTAATGGGGCGCGGGACCATCCCCAAGCGCTAGCTTACATATAGAGGCCAGCTTTGATGGCCCGACCATGAGGTCAGGCCATGTTATTCGGTATTAGCACTCCGTTAGGAGTGTTATCCCCAACTCGAGGGCAGGTTCCCCACGTGATACTCACCCGTTCGCCGCTTTACTAGCCACCCGAAGGTGACGTTCTCGCACGACTTGCATGCCTAATCCACGCCGCCAACGTTCGTTCTGAGCCAGGATCAAACCCTCCGTGGTAAAAAACCTCGGAGACTCTCTCCCGAAGGAGAGAGGTCATTGATCTTTGTCGTCAATGCGATCCGGCACCGAGTCGCCGGATCCAAGACGACGAGAGCTCACACGTCTTCGCGATTCCGTTGTCAAAGAACAGCTTGAGCACATCGAGCGTGCACGATTCCAAGATGCAGAGCCGCAGTCTACCCTCCTCGCCCGAAACCGTCAAGTGATTTCGCACGAGTCTTTTTTGGCCCCCCCGAGGGGAGGCCTCTCGTCTACGGCAGAGCGCATTAAAGATCGGATGACCCCTCAGGATCAACACCTTTTTTCATCCTGGGCGCCTTTTTTTTTCGAACCCGTAACATCTTGCTGTGTAGTAGATTGCAGCTGGTCCACTGATGGGATCAGTCATTTGCCGCCTGGCGGGCTCGCCTTGACTGCCGCCCGAACGGGGGCCACCATGGGTTCATTGTGCGAATCTTCATCGCGAGTTTCCTGCTGGCATCCCTGATGATGGCCGGCATCCTTTACGGGCTTTTCGCGGTCCTGGGACAGGACTTGCCCTCTCCCGAGCGACGCGCGGACATCGAACCCAGCGTGGCGACTCGCATTCTGGATCGCAACGGGGAGCTCGTCGCGGAGCTCTTTGTCGAGGATCGCGTGCCGCTGCGCATCTCGCAGGTCCCACGTTCCTTCACCAGCGCGATGATCGCCATCGAAGACCGGCGCTTCTATCAGCACTGGGGCATCGACGTGGTCGGGGTTTTGCGCGCGGCCAAGGCGGATCTCCTCCGCGGCACGACCACGCAGGGCGCATCCACCATCACGCAGCAGCTCGCGCGCAATCTCTTCCTGCACCATCGCCGCACGTGGAAACGCAAGGTGCGTGAGGCGATCCTTGCGCTGCGCATCGAGCGCGCTTTCGGGAAGGACGAGATCTTCGAACACTACATGAATCAGATCTACTTCGGCGAGGGTGCCTACGGCGTCGAAGCCGCCGCGCGGCGCTTCTTCGGGATCAGCGCGCCCGAGCTAACGCTGGAACAGAGCGCCGTGCTCGCCGGGCTTCCCGGCAATCCGGCAGCCTTCTCACCACGCCGCCATCCCGAGAACTGCCTGCGCCGCAGGAATCACGTGCTGCGCGCGATGTGGAAGACGGGCGCGATCGATGAGGACACCTACCTCCTCGCGCGCGAAGCGCCACTGGTGCTCAAGGACGCGACGCCGGTCGGTCGGCAGGGCGCCTACTTCACCGAGATGGTTCGCCAGCAGCTTTCGCGGCGGCACGGGGCGTCCGAGATCTACCACAGTGGTTTGAGCGTGGAGACAACGCTCGATCTCGGGCTGCAGGCACTCGCCGAGGAGATCCTCGAAGACCACTTGCAGAGCTTGGAGAAGAGGAACAACTACCCGTATCTCCGCGGCAACGTCGATTCGATGCTCACGACACCCGGCCTGCCGTCCGCGGAAGCGCTGCCGGCACCCTTGAGGCTCCAGGCGGCGCTGCTCGCCATCGATCCGGCCAGCGGCGCCGTGCGCGCCATGGTCGGGGGTCGCGACTTCGCTGAAAGCCGCTACAACCGGGCGACCCAGGCACCCCGGCAACCGGCTTCGGCGTTCAAACCGTTCATCTACACGGAGGCCATTCGCCAGGGATACCGAACGTGCGACATCCTCCTGGACACGCCGGTGGAGTTCGAGAATCCCGGCGCGCCCGAAGGAGAGGAGAGCACCTGGAGCCCGCAGAACTTCAAGCACACCTACCACGGACCGGTCACGCTGCGCTACGCGCTGATGAAATCGATCAACGTGCCCACCGCGCGCCTGCTGCACGCGATCACGCCCACCTCCGTCGTCCAACTGGCCTATCAGATGGGGGTCACGCGCCGGCTGCCCCGCGTCCTGTCGCTCGCCACCGGGTCGGGCGAGATGACGCTTCTCGAGATGACCGGCGCCTACGCCGTGCTGGCCAACCACGGCATTCGGGTCGCGCCCTACCTCATCGATCGCGTCTTCGATCGCAACGGCCAGCCGCTCGAGGTTCACAACATCGCCTCCGAACAGGTGCTCGACGAGCGCACGGCCTATATTGTCGTCGACATGATGCGCTCGGTGATGCGCACCGGCACGGGCCAGACGGCCCGCACCCGGTGGGGATTCCGCACCCCTTCGGCGGGCAAGACGGGAACCAACGACGACTACGCCGACGCCTGGTTTGTGGGCTTCACTCCGGATCTCGTCGTCGGCGTCTGGGTGGGATTCGATTTTCGCATCCCGATCGGTGACAAGCACACGGGGACCGGCGCGATGGCGGCCCTGCCCATCTGGGCGCGCTTCATGAAAGCGGCGGTCGAGCGCTACGGGAGCCGCGAGTTCGAGATGCCCGAGGGACTCGTCACGGTGAAGACCTGCCTCGACTCGGGTTTCCTGCCCACCGCCAGCTGTCCGAACGTCATCGACGACGTTTTCCTTCCGGGAACGGAACCGCGGGAGAGGTGCCGTCTCCATCGCGGGGGAGCGGAGCCGGGCGACGACTTCCGCGATCTCGATCACCAACTCCTGCAGCGGGAGGACTGGCTAACGCCCACCGCGCACGACTGAGCGGCAGGCATCGGCGACCGGCGCATTCCAGGGATCCGCGGGGCTACCCTGCGGCGTGATCAGCTTCGCAACCAGCTCACGCGCCGCGGGCGGGTCATCGCCGATCACGTACAGGGCGTCCTCCCCTTCCGCCGGCTGATCGGCCGGGGCTCCGGCCGGCAGGTAGAGCGTGAACAGCGGATCGCCCGGCTCGACACGGTCACCGCGCTTGCGGTGGAGGAGAAGCCCCACACGGGTGTCGATCTCCTCGCCCATGCGGCGCCGTCCGCCGCCGAGCTGGACGCACAGGTTCCCGGCCAGCAGGGCGTCGATGTCGCGGACGTATCCCGCGCGGTCGGCGCGCACGGTTCGCGTGAGTTCCGAGACCTCCAGGCGTTCCGGGTCCGCGAGCACGCGCGCATCGCCGCCCTGCGCGCCAATCCAGCGCCGGCAGTATTCCATGCCCCGGCCCGAGCGGCGCACCTGCTCGAGCACAGCGGCCCCCTCGCCCATCGTTTTCACGGTGCCCGCGAGCGCCAACATGAGGCCCCCCAGCGCCCGTGTCAGCTCCAGGAAATCGGCGGCCGGCGCACGGGTCGTGAGCAGCTCGATGCTCTCCCGTACCTCGAGGGCGTTGCCCACCGTGGTCCCGATGGGTTCATCCATTCGCGTCAGCAATGCGACGGCCGGCAGTCCCAGATCGCCGGCGACCTCCACCAGCGCTTCAGCCAAGGCCTCGGCCTTCGCCAGGTCGGGCATGAACGCACCGCGTCCAAACTTCACATCGAGGACCAGACCCGTGAGTCCGGCAGCGAGTTTCTTGCTGAGGATGCTGCTGACGATGAGCGGCACCGACTCGATCGTTGCCGAGACATCGCGCAGCGCATACAGAATGCGGTCTGCGGGAACCAGCTCCTGTGTCTGACCGGCGATGAACCCGCCCGGATCGCGCACCAGACCCGAGAGCCCATCGATCGGGATCTGGGTTCGATAGCCGGGGATCGAGCCCAGCTTGTCCAACGTGCCGCCGGTGTGACCCAGCCCGCGCCCCGAGATCATGGGAACGCGCAGTCCCGCGGCGAGGACGAGCGGCACGAGCGGAATCGAGATCTTGTCCCCCACGCCCCCCGTCGAGTGCTTGTCGATGATCGGTGACGAGATGGCACTCAGGTCGAGGCGGTCACCCGAGTCCAGCATCGCGCTCGTCAGATTGCGCATCTCCTGGCGCGTCATCCCCCGGAGGAAGACCGCCATCATGAACGCGCTCACTTGGTACGGTTCGACCTCACCGCGGAGAACGCCCTTCACGAGCCCGTCCAGCTCTTCCCCGGTCAGCTCACGCCCCTCGCGCTTTGCCGTGATGAGCGCGCGCGAATCGAAGCGTTGCAGCGGAGAGGGGCGACTCATGCGCGGCAGGAGCTCGCGCAATGTCCAGTGCTTGCGCCGGCCGGTCGCCGAGATCGATACGATCTCGAGGCGCGGCGCGAAGCTGCGCAGCACCTCGCGGCAGCCGCCGCAGGGCGGCGTGGGCTCCCGGTCCCGGCTGACAATGACCAGGCGCGCGCCCGGCACGCGCCCCTGTGCCAGCGCAGAGAAGAGCGCCACGCGCTCGGCACATTGCCCCAATCCCAGGGAGGCGTTCTCCAGGTTGCAGCCCGCGATCAGGGCACCGTCCTCGGTCTCCAGCGCAGCCCCCACCGGGAACTTCGAGTAGGGCGCGTGGGCCCGTTCCAGCGCATCCCAGGCGACCTTCTCGAGCGCCGCCCACGCCTCCTCGTGTTGTCTGCCGCTCACTGCACCTCCGCGGTTTCCGCACCCGGGCTCCCGGCTTGAGCCCTCCCCCGTGCAGATGGTAGCGTCACGCCATGAATCTGCAAGCTGCGAACGACTGGGAAGGCCTGCTGCGCATCTGTCGCCTGCTGCGCAGCCCCGAGGGGTGCAACTGGGATCGCGCCCAATCGCTGCAGAGCCTCACGCCCTACCTGCTCGAGGAGACGCACGAGGTTCTCGAGGCGTTCGGTGAGGGCGATGACACTCGGATCGCCGAGGAGCTGGGTGACCTTTTCTACTTGCTGGCCCTCATGGTCACGATCGCCGAGGAGCAACGGCGTTTTCGTTTCGAAACGATCGCGCAGACCATCGTGGCGAAGCTGGTGCGCCGCCACCCGCACGTCTTCGGCGGCGAGCGGCAGCGCCTCTCCGCCGCGAAGGCCAGCGAGCAGTGGGAGTCGATCAAGTCCGAGGAGAAGGCGGGCCGAGGCGCCCCGCCGGATCGGCTGGAAAGCGGAGCGCGCGGACTGCCGGCGTTGCTCGAGGCCTACCGCGTGCAGGAGAAAGCCGCGAGCTACGGATTTGACTGGCCCCGCGCGGATCTGGTCTTGGACAAGATCGAGGAGGAGATCGGCGAGCTGCGGGAAGCGCGGCGCGATGCCGATGACGCCCACACCGCGGACGAGCTCGGCGACCTCTTCTTCGCCCTGGTCAATCTCGCGCGGCATCTGGGCGGCGACCCCGAGCAACTCCTCAAGGGAACGACGCGCAAGTTCCGGCGACGCTTCGCGCGCATGGAAGAGCTACTGGTTGCGCAGGGCAGCAGTCTCGCGGGGGCCGACCTGGACACCATGGAGCAGGCCTGGCAAGCGGCCAAGGGTGACGTGGGGTGAGTCTCACCCCGCATGCTGCCGCGCGTGGAAGACGTAGGCGATGAGCTTGTAGACGAGCCGCGCGGCCAGGAAGTCAGGCGCCACCATCCCCGGGATGGGACAGAGTTCCGTGACGTCGACACCGACCACGTGTCGCTGCTCGGCCACGGCCCGCAGATAGCGTGTGATCGTTCGCCACGACAGACCGCCCGGCTCGGGCGTGCCCGTCGCCGGCATGATCGCGGGATCCAGGCAGTCGAGATCCAGCGTGACGTAGACCGGGTCGCCCAACACCTCGAGCACGCGCGCAAGCTGCGCCTCCGGATCGGTGGCCACATCCGCGGCCGTCACGACCCGCGCCGGCTCCTGCCAGAGCGCGTGCTCCTCCTCCTCGCTCCAGCTGCGGATGCCGACCTGGACGCAGTCGAACGACTCCCTCGCGCGGGCCATCACCGACGCGTGGCTGAAGGGGCTCCCCTGATAGCTCTCGCGCAGGTCGGCGTGCGCATCGAACTGCAGGACGGAGACACCCTCCCAGCAATCGATCAGGGCCTGAAAGGCGCCGATCGCGATCGAGTGGTCCCCGCCCAGGGTCACGGGGAACTTCCCGGCGTTGAAGAGCCCGCGCACCGCTTCGGCGATCTCGGGCACCATCGCCTGCGGCCCGGTGGCCACCGGTTCGAGCGCGGGGAGCGTGTGGATCCCCACCTGGCTTGCGTCCCAGCGCAGCTCCTCGTCGAAGAGCTCGATGTTGAGGGATGCGGTCAGCAAGGCCCGCGGTCCGAAACGGGCTCCCGGCTGGTAGGTCGTGGTCAGATCGTAGGGTGCCGGGAGGACAGACACCGCTGCCTCCTCGAACGGATCCTGGACACCCAGGAACGCGAGGGCCGCCGGAGCGTCGCTCACTCCTTCCTCCTTTCGGCCGAGAATGGCGGATCTCAGCCACTTCGGCACGCATCACGCTACTTCGCTGAGCAGCATACGGGGACGCGCACCCTCACGCAAATGCCTTCTGGAAGGGTAGATGGTGATGCGTTTGCGTGACTTCCGCCGCGAGGAGCGGCGGCGCGAGGTGCGTGGGTTCGGCCACCGGGGGGCCGGCTGCATTGACCAAGTCCCATTTCCGTGGTATGATTTTCCGTCACCGCTTCTGGTTTGGCCTTCCGCGGAGGGCCCACGCACAGCGCAACGCATGGGGGTTCACGAGAGCCTCCTGCGTCGAATCGGAGCGAGGACCGAGCCGGTCACGGACCGGCGATCAGGGTGCCCGGCAGCATTTTCGGGGAACCTGGCGGTCTCTCGCGTGAATACCCTTTTCTACCAGCGCACCACCGAGGAGACGTCGCGTGAGACACAACATTGGTATGGCAGCCGTACTTGGACTGGCCACCCTGCTGGGCCTGGGGTCGCTCCATGCCTTGCGGCCACGAGGCTCGGGCGAGGCCGGTGGCGAGCCGCGCGGCGGGACCGAGGTGCCCGTGGCGAACACGACCCCCGGCGAGTCCAAGACACTGGAGGATGTCAGCTTGCCGACGGAGAGCGGCGATCCACTCGCCTTCAGGCCCGTCGTCGTGACCGGCTACACCAGCTGCCCCCGGGAGACCGATTCCACCCCGTTTATCACCGCTTCGATGACGCGCGTCCGGCCCGGGTGCTTGGCCCTCTCGCGCGACCTGCTGAGAACCTTCACACAGGGCGCCCCGTTCGACTTCGGTGACTGGGTGGTCCTGCCCGGTGTGGGCGTCTTCATCGTGGAGGACACGATGAACGCCCGCTGGCGAGGCCGCGCGGATATCTGGTTCCACGAACGGCACGACGCCCTTCACTGGGGCCGGCGCCAGGCCAGCATCGCCCTTCTCCCGATCCCCGTCGAGGGCGGCAGCGACCTGTTCGCGCTGGGTCCTCGGTTGGGAAGGTAGGTCGCTCCGCGGCGAGCTGCGGCGCGATTCTACGCGGGTCCGGCGCTCGTATTCTCCTCGGCCAACAAGGTCTCGACGATCCGCAGGTAGCTCTCGTACCGCCGCGGATCGATGGCGCCGCTCTCGCACGCCTCGCGGATGGCGCAGCGCGGCTCGCCGCGATGCAGGCAGTCGCGAAAGTGGCAGTCGCCCAGCAGCGGACGCATCTCGGGAAAGCAGCCGGCGGCCTCATGCGGTTCGATCCACGGTTGGATCGCGCGCAGGCCGGGGCTGTCGAGCACGGCACCGCCGTCCGGCAGGGGGAGGTAATCGACCCTCGTCGTGGTGTGCACGCCGCGCCCGGTCGCCGTGCTGATCATGCCGGTCGGCAGGTCCAGACCGGGCATCAGCCGATTGAGAAGCGTCGTCTTCCCCACACCGCTCGGCCCCAGGAGGAGCGTCTGCTTGTCGTGCAGGAAGGCCCCGAGCGCCTCGAGACCCTCCACCCGGATCGCGCAGGTGGGAAACGTGGCGTAGCCCGCAGCGCGGTACGGGGCTAGATGCCGTTCGGTTTCAGCGGGCTTGCTGAGATCGATCTTGTTGAGGCAGACCGCGCAGGTGACGCCGCCGGCCTCGCCGAGCACGAGGAGACGGTCGAGGGAGCGCGGGTTGAAGCGCGGCAGATCGGTGGCGTGCATGGCGACCAGCTGATCCACGTTGGCCGCGATGACCTGCTCGCGGCGCGGTCGCAGCGAGCCGAGCCGCGAGATCTTGCTCCGGCGCGGCAGACACTCGTGAATCACCGCAGAATCGCCGGTCGCGAGCGAGACCGTCACCCGGTCGCCGACCGCCAGCAGGCTGCGCTGCTCGCGGGGGCCGCGGAGGAGTCCCTTGCGCAGATCGCAGATGACGTCGCGGTCACCCACACGGACGTGCAGCTTGCGCGGACGGACCGCAACGACGGTCCCCTCTAGATAGTCCGAATCGCCCATCCGGCATTCTTCTACACTGCGGGGGCGGCTGTGTCCAGCCCGCGTCTCGCCCTTTCGGATTCCGGTCGGGCGCGATAGCATGGAGGACGAGTCCGAGACCGGTGTCTACGTAGGGGGTTCCGATCCACAGATGAGTGCATCCCAAGGTGCCACAAGCGACGTGGTGCGGCGCTGGGTGCGCCGCGGGCAGACCCGCGTCGATCCGCACGACGACGGGAAGCGGCTCGATCGTTTCCTGGCGGGACGCTTCACCTATCGTTCGCGGACGCAGTGGGGGGAGCTCATCCGCGCGGGACGCATCACCGTGAACCAGGCGCGGGTGCGGCCCTCGCGCGGGCTGCGCCAGGGCGACGTGGTGAGCTACGTCCCCACCCCCCGCTCCGAGCCGCCCATCGACCCGCGCTTCCGCACGCTCTACCGCGACGATTGTCTGGTCGCGATCGCGAAGAGCGGCAACCTGCCGATTCATCCCTCGGGCCGCTATTTCCGGCACACGCTCCTCCACTTGCTCGCCGACGCGCACCCCGAGTGGGGCACGCTGTACGTCATTCACCGTCTGGACCGCGAGACGAGCGGCGTGGTGGTTTTCGCGCGCAGCAGCGAGGCCACCGAATGCGTCGCCGTGCAGTTTCGTGAGCGGCGGGTGGAGAAGCGCTATCTGGCGCTCGTCGAGGGATCACCGCCCGAGGAGCGCTTCGTGATCGAGAAGCGTCTGGGGCCTGCGACGAACAGCCTCATTCGCAAGGCGGTCGGTGTGCGTGACGACGGTTTGCCGGCCGCGACCGAGATTCGCGTGCTCCACCGGGGAGCCGGATGGGCCTGGATCGAGGCGCGACCCCGCACCGGCAGACAGCATCAGATCCGTGTGCACCTCAAGTCCGCCGGACTGCCGATCGTGGGCGACAAGGTCTACGGGCGAAGCGAGCGTTTCTTCCTGAAGTTCATCTCCGGCGAGCCGCTGACGCCGGAGGAGGAGACCATCCTCGGGATGTCGAGGCAGGCGCTGCACGCCTACAGCCTGGCCATCGCGCATCCGACGAGCGGCGAGCCGCTCGTGCTGACCGCGCCGTTGCCGCAGGATCTGGCCGCGGCCCTCACGAAGCGCGGGCTCGACCCCACCCCGTGGCAGGCGGAGCACCGGCCGTAGAGGCCCGTGGCAGAAGTCATCCGGGCCTTTGAGCCCGGGCTGGTCAGCCCTCCTGCCTGGCAATCGTTCCGGCGCCCACGACCAGATCTCCATCGTAGAAGACGACCGTCTGTCCCGGGGTGATCGCGAGCTGCGGCTCGCGGAACCTCACGCGGACCTCGCCGCCGGGGAGCGGGACGACGTCGGCCGGCGCCTCCGCGTGGCGATAGCGCACGCGGGCAGAGAGCGTGAGGGGTTCCTCGGGCGGCGGAATCGCGATCCAGTTGAGGTCGCGGGCGATCAGCGTGCGTCCCAAGACCGCCTCGCGGGGCCCGACGACGAGGCTGTTCTTCTTCGCGTCGATGGCCAGCACGTAGAGCGGTTCGGGATGGGCGACGCCCAGACCGCGCCGCTGCCCGACCGTGTAGCGATGGATACCCCGGTGTTGTCCGACCACCCCCCCTTGCTGATCGAGGATCGGCCCCGGGCGCGGCTCGGTGCCGAAGAGCGTGCCCGGACCGCCGTCGGCGAAATCCTGGCTCTCGGCACGCGCCTCGAGTCCCAGGCCGAATTCGCCGGCCATCCGACGGACTCGTGCCTTGGTGTGCGTGCCCAACGGGAAGAGACACAGCGCCAGCTGCTCCTGCGTGAGCGCACTCAGGAAGTAGGATTGATCCTTGTCGCGATCGCGTCCCTTGCGCAGGAGATATCGGTCGGACTCTTCGTCGCGGGCGACCTGCGCGTAGTGGCCGGTCGCAAAGCGCTCGAACGCGAGGCCGCTCGCGCGCGCCCGCGAGAGCAGAGCACCGAACTTGACCGTGCGGTTGCAGCGCACGCACGGGTTGGGCGTCCTCCCGGCGAGGTACTCGTCGCGGAAGTAGTCGAGGACGTACTGGCGGTAGTCCCGGGTGAGGTCGAGAACGCGGTGCTCGATCCCGATCCGCGAGGCCACCTCGCGCGCTTGGCGGATCTCCTGTTCCTCTCCGGGACCGTAGCAGCCGTGGCGGCGGACCTCACGATCAGGTTCCGCGCCCCCCCACGTACGCATGGTGATCCCGGTGACGCGATGACCGTCGCGCAGAAGGAGTGCGGCGGCGACGGAGGAATCCACGCCGCCGCTCATGCCGACAACTACCTGCGGCCGCTTCATGGAGGTGCCTTGTTCGCGCGCCCCGAAGGTCGCTACTTCTTGCCCCGTTTGGAGCCGAAGGCCTTGTACTTGCCGGCGAAGTCCGCGACCTGCTGATCGACGCGACCGAAGACCGTGTCGGGCGGGTAGGCGCCCTTCTTGTCCCGCTCACCTGCGGGGATTCCGGTGAGGATCTGGATGCCTTCAGAGATGGTCGAGACCGACCAGACGTGGAACTTGCCCTTCTTGACGGCGTCCACCACATCGCGCCGCAGCATGAGGTCGGGGACGTTGATCTTGGGAATCATGACGCCCTGCGCGCCGGTCAGACCGCGCGCCGTGCACACGTCGAAGAACCCCGCGATCTTCTCGGTCACGCCGCCGATGGGCTGGATCTCGCCGTGTTGGTTCACGCTGCCGGTCACGGCGATGTCCTGGCGCAGCGGGATCTCGGAAAGCGCCGAGAGCAGCGCGTAGATCTCGGT
>JAUVTV010000173.1 GCA_030601305.1 Candidatus Eiseniibacteriota bacterium
ATGAACTCGCGGCCGAGGCGTGCGGCCGCATCGCCCAGCGTGCCACTCCCCGCGAAGTAGTCCAGGAGCACATCTCCGGGCCTCGTGTGCACCTTGACGATGCGCGTCAAGAGCCCCAGTGGCTTCTGCGTCGCGTAGCCGGTCTTCTCCGCCCCGTGCGTCGGCACGATCGTGTGCCACCAGACATCCGTGGGCGTCTTGCCGCGGCGCGCCTTCTCCGGCCCGACGAGGCCTGGCGCCATGTAGGGGATGCGGTCGATCTCCTCGTAGTTGAACGTGCAGCTGTTGGGGTCCTTCGCGTACCAGAAGATGGTGTCGTGTTTGGCGGGCCAGCGCTTCCGTGAGCGGCCGCCGAAGTCATAGGCCCAGATGATCTCGTTCATGAAGGAGCGGTGGCCGAAGAGCGCATCGAGGAGCAGCTTGGCATAGTGCGCCTCCCGATAGTCCAGGTGGAGGAAGAACGAGCCTTCGGGCTTGAGCACACGCCGCCCCTCGGAGATGCGGGGCTCCAGGAAGCCGAGGAAGTCGTCGAACCGGTCGTCGAAGCCGCTCGTGCCGAGCACGGTCGTGTGGTAGCGCCGGCCCTGGAAGCCCTCCCGGTCGCCGCCTGCCGCGGCGCGCTCGACGCGGATGCGGGTCCGCTCCTGCCGCCCGCCCGTGTTGAACGGCGGATCGATGTAGATGAGGTCCACCGACTCATCGGCAAGCGTGCGGAGCGCCGCGAGGTTCTCCCCCAGGATGATCCGGTTCACGATTCCGTCCTTTCCGCCGCGACCCTCTGTTCCTCCACGATTCGCACACCTACGGGCGGCTTCGCGATCCAGGACGCCTGCCACTCACGAGCGGTGGGAAGACCGGCAACCCTCTGCTCCCCTGCACCCCACCCCGCGGCGGCCAATGCGTGCGGGGTCCCGTCGACCCGGAAGAGGCGCAGCGCCGAGGGCGCGAGCGCGTCCAGATCGGCGAACAGCGGTCGCCAGGTCTCTTCGGGGTGCGGAACTGCATCCCGAAGAGGCCTCCGCGGCGCGCGTGATGTGAAGGCGAGGAGAACCGCGTCCCGCCCGCGGAGGTGCCCCGCGATCCGCTGAAGATGAACCTTGCCCATGCGGCCGCCCTGCCCGTCCGGCGCGGATGAATCGTAGTAGTACGGATCGGCGAGCAGCACGAGTCGCTGAGGGGCGAGGATCTCGGTCAGGTGATCCTCGAACGAGCCCTGGGCGAGCCTCACGCGCGGTGCCGCCGATGCCAGCACATGATCCACGCCCTCGCGGAGACGCGTGACCACCTCGGGATCGAACTCGACGAGCAGCGCATCGCCGCGGATCGAACCGCTCAGGAGGGCGAGGAGAGCGCTCCCCACGTAGAGGTCCCCGGCATCCGCGCGGCGCATGCCGGCTGCGAGCGCGGTCGCGTAGCGCCAGCCGGTCTCGCCCTCGGCCGCCGAATCCGCCGCCGCAAGAAGCTCCGCGGCGTGCGCACGGGCATAGAGGCCCGCACCGGCATGGGTCTCGGCGTAGGACCAGACCTCGCCACCGGGGATCCCCCCGAGCAGCTCCAGCAGGATCGCGTGCTTCAGCAGGTCCCCCGCGTTGCCGGCATTTGCATCTTGGATCGACATGCCCCTCTCGATTCTCACGCGAGCCGGGTCGCGAGCTTCCGACTCATGCGCAGCATGCCCTCCGGCGTGGCTTCCGTCCCGCGAGCGGTTTCCTCCCGCTCAAGGGTCCATGCTATAGTGCCGTCAGTTCGGACGGGAGCCAAGCGGGAAGAAGCATGCAGAAACCGGATCGTCAGAGCGCGACCAGCGGGGCGCGGGAAGGCGGACAGCGCCGTTGGCGGGCCTTCGCGATCGGTTGTCTACTCGCCACCCCCTTCGCCATGGGTGTCGGGATGCTCGAGATCACGCTTTCCGACGTGCGCTTTCCGCCCTCGGTGAGCATGCTCCTCTACGGTGCCAACCTGCACATTCTGATCGCGTTCGCCTTCATCCTGATCGCCCGGGTGATCTCCTGGAAGCTGCCGGATCACAGCTTCCCACCGCTGGCGCTCGCGGTGGCCGTAATGGCCGAGTTGCTGATCGTCGTCCCCTACTGGATCGCCTTCGCGCCATGGACACCCCCCGCGACGACTGCGATCGGAAAGGTCATCGTCGCCGGCACGATGGCGGTGGGTGGCATGATCGGGCTCCTCCTGTGCTGGCTTGTCGTCCGCGCTTGGAGTGACGTGCGCTGGGCGCGAGCGGCGCAACGGGCACCGGGGCTGATCGGGATCGTCCTCGTCGCCGCACTGGTCGTAGCCAACGGTATCGCCATCGCGAGCGCCTACCCGCGACATCCGCGAGGGGCGGCCCGGCCGGCGCCCGCAGCCGAACAACGGGCCGGTGTCGTGATCATCCTGGTCGATACATTGCGCTACGACCACCTCTCGTGGTTCGCCTATGCGCGGCCGACCAGTCCCCACATCGATCGTCTCTTCGACGAAAGCATCGTCTTCACCCATGCCTACGCACCCAGCAACAAGACGATCCCGTCCGTGGCCAGCATCTTCACCGGGCTCTATCCCTCCTCGCACCGCATCACGGGGCCGTTCGAGCGCCTTCCGGAGCACGCCCCCACACTGGCCGAGCACTTCCAGCGCTACGGCTATCGCACGGGGGCCTTCGTCGCGAACATGATCGTCTCGGTCAAGAACGGGTTTGCACAAGGGTTCGAGACGTTCTTTCCACGCTCGGCGCCGTGGTGGTCGCACCGTTGCCGAACCGCGCTGGAACGCATTGCCGTGCGCCTCGTTGTCCCCATCGACGCAAGCGGCGGCCGGCGCATCAACCACGAGCTGCGCCAATGGCTCGCGGATGACGACGCGCGACCGCACTTTCTCTACGTCCACTATCTCGAGCCGCATTCACCCTACGATCCGCCACGGCCGGACCTGGAGGCCGTTGCGCCCAACGCACCCGAGGGTCCCCTGGAGCCGCCGCTCTTTCACCAGTACAGCGACGACGAGGCGTGCATCGACTGGGAATGCCTCGATGAGCCTCCCACGCTTTCCGGGGACGAGCTCGAGGGAATGGTGGCTGCATATGACGGCGAGATCCACCGCGTCGACCGGTTGATCGGTCAGGTGCTGGATGAACTCCTCGGAGAGGAACTCCTTGATCGCACGCACCTCCTCTTCCTCACCGATCACGGCGAGGAATTCGGCGATCACAACGGCTGGTTCCACGGTCACTCGATCTACGATGAGGTCTGCCGCAGTCCGATCGCCTACCGCCCGCCGGGTGGGCTTGCGGGTGGCGCGGTCGTGGAAGAACCGGTCCCGATGCTCGACATCCTGCGCGCGCTCTTCACCCAGCTGGGAATGGAGGCACCTCCGTGGCACCAGGGACGCGACCGCCCCGACCTCCTCACCCCGGCGCGTTGGACAGCGCACGGGGACGGGCGGCCGGCCCCCGGCCGCGTGGAGGCACCGGTCCTTTGCGAGCTGCCACCCCATCTCTTCTCGCTGCGCAAGGGACCCTGGAAGCTGATCCGCCGCGGGGATCCACAGGACCCCGACTGGCGTCTCTACCACCTCGGCGCCGATCCCGCCGAGCAGGTCGACCTCGCCCATGCCGAACGCGACACCTTGGGGATCCTGCGCGCCTACCTCGAGGCCAGCCTGCAGACCCTTCGTGGGGCGGCCCTGCAGACCGAGACATCCAGCCTGGACGCAGCCACGCTGGAGCAGCTGCGCTCCCTGGGCTATCTGCGCTAAACGCCCCACGATTGCGTGCGCTAACAGCTCGTGGCAGAAGTGATCCGGGCTGCGAACGGGTCCTTCGCCGGGGCCTCACATGAGCCCTGACAGAATCCCTTTCCTCCCCCGCCGGTGCGGCTTATACTCGTTCGGCTGTCCGGACCCCACCCGGGCGGCCCGGCAGAGGAAGCGATGCTCCGAGGCCCGCGCTCGGCGGGCCGGCAGGGCGAAAGGCGAGGTTCATGGCGAAGCGCTGCAGAGTCCTTGGCACGGGCATGTCCGTGCCGGATGAGGTCATCACCAACGAGTACCTCGCCAGCATCGT
>JAUVTV010000104.1 GCA_030601305.1 Candidatus Eiseniibacteriota bacterium
GCGATGCAGCGGGTGGCGGAGCTGGGGGCGGCTTCCCACCCCGAGGGAGGCCCCCCCGCTGCCGCCCATCGCAGGAGGGGTCATGGAAGAGCTTACGCGCCGGCAACGCGAGGTGCTCGATTCGATCCTGCGCGGCGTTGAGGACGAGGGACGCTTTCCCTCCATCCGTGACATTGCAGCGCAGCTCCGTCTCGCCTCTCCCGCGACCGTCTTCCAGCACCTGGTCGCTCTGGAGACCAAGAGCTATCTCTACCGCCGCGGCCACCGCTGGATGCTGCACCCCGAGGCGCGACGCGATCGCGGCCTGCCCATCGTGGGACGGGTGGCCGCCGGTGCGCCGCTCACCGCGATCGAGCAGATCGAAGGCTACCTGAATCCTGAATCCCTCGGCCTGCGTCAGGGACGCTTCGGCGTCCGCGTGGTCGGGGAGAGCATGAGCGGGGAGGGCATCCTCGAGGGCGACCACGTGATCGTCGATCCCGAGCAGCGCGTGGCGAACGGCGATCTGGTCGTCGCCTATCTGGGAGAGGAGCAGGAGGTCACCATCAAGCGCTTCTACCGCCGGCAGTGGGGTGTGGAGCTGCGCCCCGCGAATGCGCGCTACAAGCCGATCCGCATCACCCAGGGCGACGTCCACTTTCGCCTGGGAGGCAAGGTGATCGCACTGACGCGCAAGTTCTGAGTTTCGCGCGCCGGTCTGAGTTCCGCGTGTCGGTCTGAGTCCATACGAAAGAGGTGATGACGTGTGCACTGGGAGCGGCTAGACGAGCCCGTGAAGGTGCGGGCGGATTTTTCCGGCGGGGAGATCGTGCCGCTGCTCTTCAAACGCGGCGGGCGCCCCCTGCGGGTGACCCAAGTCAACAGCCGCTGGATGGATCGGGAGGGACGCCGATGTCTCTGCTACTTCTCGGTCACGGCCGAAAGCGGTGATGTCTACCAACTGCGTTTCGACACAGGGGACCTGACATGGCGCGCGGAATCGGTGATGTACGAAGGGTGAACGAGGTCACGGGCGTTCGGCGCCGGCTGAGCGCGGGGCGTCCCTGGGGACCCCACCCGGCCATCCTGCACGTCGACATCGACGCCTTCTTCGCCTCCGTCGAACAGCTCCGCAATCCCCATCTGCGCGGCCGTCCGGTGATCGTCGGCAGCGGCGTCGTCGCGAGCGCCTCATACGAGGCGCGCGCCTTCGGCATCCGTGCGGGCACGACGCTCCGCGACGTGCGCCGTCGCTGTCCACAGGCGGTCATTCTGCCGGGTCACGCACCCACCTACCGCGCGTTCGGTGAGCGTCTCTTCGATCTCGCGGCCGAGCTCAGCCCGGATGTCGAGACCTTCCTCGACGACGCCTTCGTGGACCTCTCCGGAACCGAAGCGCTGCACGGCCACCTGATCCGTGCCGCCGCGCACCTTCGCCGCCGCATGCGCGAAGCGACGGGCTTGACCGTCTCCCTGGGCCTGGGCACGAACCGCATGGTCGCGCGCATGGTCACGCGCCTCAGCAAGCCGGACGGCTTCAGTTGGCTACGGCCGGGGGGCGAGGCCGACTTCGTCGCTTCGCGGCCCGTCGAAGAGCTGCCCGGCATCGGCTGGCAGCGTGCCGGCGTGCTGCGCGAGATGGGCGTTGCCCGCGTCGGTGAACTGCGCGATTTCTCTTCCCTGCAGCTGCGCGATCTCTTCGGTGAGGCGGGACTGCTGATCGCCGAGCGAGCGCGCGGCCGCGAGACGCGCCCGATTCACGCCGCTGAACTGCCGCGCTCCATACGGCGCGAGACGTCCTTCGCCCAACCGCAGATCGCACGCGCGCAGCTCGAGGCCATGCTGCACTACCTCGCGGAACGCGCCACGGGACAGGCTCGCCGGCTGGGCGTCGAACCGTGTCGCCTGCGCGTCCATCTCCGCTGGGCCGACGGCACGCCCGCCGCCCAGACCACCCGGCTGTGCACGCGCGGTTGTCCGACCGAGGCGCTGTTTGAGGCGGCCCGTGCACTGCTCCGCGGACTCCTCACGCGCCGGATGGGCATCCGCAACCTGGGGGTCCAGCTCTCGCGCTTCCATCTCGAGGCGCCGGCGCAGATCGGGCTCTTCGCCGCCGCGCCGGCCGAGTCGCCCGCGGCGCTGCCTGCCGGCGGATCCGATCTGGCGAGGCAGAGACGACTCGATCTCGCCGTCGACGAGGTTCGCGCGCGCTTTGGCTTCCGCTCGCTGCTTCGCGGTCCGTCGCTCGAGCTGCTCGACCAACTTCCGAGCGATGCGTACGGTTTCATTCTGCGTACACCTTGCCTGACACGCTAGGCGCACATGCCGGTTCTGGTTCACAGCGCGTTCTCGCTGCTGCGGGCCGCGGTTGCACCCGAGCGCTGGGTGGACGCGGCCCATCGCACGGGTCACGAGACGGTCATTCTGGCCGACTGGATGAATCTGTGCGCGGCGCTGCCCTTCCTGGAGGCCTGCGAGTCCGGCGGCATCCGCCCGATTCTGGGCGCCGAACTTGCCATGGGCCGGGAGTCTCCGCCGCGCCCCGTGTCCACCGATCCGCGACCGTCGGCAGACGCCGAGCGTTTCGAGGCGCGCCGCACGCGCCGCGCCTCGCCGCCGACCCCTCAGGAAGGCTCGCGGCGCCTCGTGCTGCTCTGCAAGGACCTCTGCGGTTACCGCAACCTCGCACACATCCTATCAGCCCTCTGCGGTGGCCTCGAGCCGGCCCGCGCCAGCAACGATCCGCTGCAGTTGTTGGGCGAGCACGCAGAAGGACTCCTCGCGCTAAGCGATGCCCCCGAGCTGCTCGAGGGACTCCGCGATGTGCTCGGCCAAGAGCCCGTGGGCGCCCTCGTGCCATGGTCGCCCTGGCCGTCCCCGGCCGGCGAGGCGGTCACGCGTTTCGCGCGATCTCTCGGGGTCACCGCCGTTGCGTTGCCCGAGGCGGCCATGCTCGCGGACAAGGAGCGCGCGACGCTGCGCCTCCTCGCCGCCATTCGCCGGCGTGATCTGCTCGGGGAGGGAGAGGGGGAAGGAGAGCAGAAGCTTGCCGGCGCGCACCGCGCGCAACCCGATGCCTACCGCATGCAACCGACCCCGGTCGCGTGGCTCCGTCCGCTACCCGGCCGCACCGAGCTGCGGGCGCACGTCACACACGATGCGCGCCCGTTCCGCGCGGGGCGCGACTTCGTGGCGAGCTGCCGGCTCCGCCGTGCGGATCTGTGCCCCCGGACCTTCATTTTCCCGCACGTCGGTGGCGCCGAGGGCCCCGCGCGGCTGCGCGAGCTCTGTCTACACGGCCTCGCGTCACGGGGGCTCTCGGCATCGCCGGCGGCCAGACGACGCCTGGAGAACGAACTCGCCGTCATCGAGCAACAGGGCTTCGTCGACTATTTCCTGGCGACCGCCAGAATCGCGCGGTGGGCCCGGGGACAGGGCATTCCCATCGTCGGGCGCGGCAGCGGCGTGGCCTCGTTGGTCGCCTATCTGCTGCACATAACCGACGTCGATCCCATTCGTTACAGGCTTTTCTTCGAGCGATTCCTCCACCCGTTGCGCGGCGACTACCCCGATCTGGACATCGACATCGCCGCCGACCGGCGCGGGGAGGTGCTCGACTACGTCCTGCACGCATTCGGACCCGACCGCGCCGCGATGGTCGGAACCTATCAGCTCTTCCGGCCGCGGGGCGCCTTCCGTGACGCGGGGCGCGCGTTGGGCTTGAGCCCCGAGAGCATCTCGCGCGCCGCGCGCGCCCTTCCGCACGCCGTCTTCGGCCAGACCGACGGCGCCGGCGGGCGGGAGCAGGAAGGCGCCGGGGCACACGCGGGAAACGAACCCGCCGGAAGCGCCGAGACGGAGGGCCGCGCGGCACTCCGGCACCTGACCGGCGATCCCGACGCGGGGATCGCTCGAGCGGCGCGTGCAGCACTGACGCTCGTCGGCTTGCCGCGGAATCTGGGCGTGCACTCGGGCGGCGTGGTCCTCTCGGGAAGCCCGCTCAGTCGCCTCGTGCCGCTCGAGCGCGCATCGAGCGGCGTCAGCATCACGCAGTTCGACATGCACGGCGTCGAGAAAATCGGCCTCATCAAGATCGACCTGCTGGGCAATCGCGTCCTGGCCACCGTGGCCGCCACGTGCGATGCGCTCACCGCGCGACGCACACCCGTGGACCTCGATCAGATCTCGCACGACGACCGCGTGACGGCCGGGCTCCTCGCCCGCGGCGCAACTTTGGGCTGCTTCCAGATCGAATCGCCCGCGATGCGCTCCTTGCTGCGGCAGCTGCGGCCGGGAACCCTCGAGGGCGTCATTGCCGCCCTGTCCCTCATCCGCCCCGGTCCCGCCTCCTCCGGCATGAAGCAAGCGTACGTGCGGCGGGCGCACGGCGAAGAGGAGCCGCACCCGATCCACCCGGCGATCCGCGAGCTCCTGTCGGCGACCTACGGCCTGCCGCTCTACGAGGAAGACATCATGTGCATGGCGGCGGCCATCGCCGGCATCAGCTACGCGGAGGCCGACATGCTGCGCCGCGCGATCGCCCAAGCGGCACGGCTGTCGCGCCGTGACGCGCAGGCGGCCCGCGATCTGGAGGAACTGCGGCAGGGCTTCTTCACGGCCGCGCGATCGCGCGGGCGTCTGGATGCCGCCGCAGCCGCCTGGGACAGCCTGGTGCGCTTCGCGGCCTACGCCTTCTGCAAGGCCCACGCGGCCGGGTACGGGGTGCTCGCGTATCGCAGCGCATATCTCAAGGCCCACTTCCCGGGACCTTTCTTCGCCGCGCTGCTCAACCATCACCGGGGCATGTATCCCACGCGCGTCTACGTCGATGAGGCGCGGCGCACGGGGCTCGCACTGCGACCGCCGCGCATCGACCGCAGTGGCGCCGCGTGGCAGTGGGAGCCCGGCGAAGGGCTCGGCACGCTGCGCTGCGGTCTCGCGCGGGTGCGACACATGCGCGAACAGACGATCATGCGCATCGTCACCGCACGCGAGGCAGGCCCCTTCCGCGACCTGGGGGATTTTGTCGCGCGAGGCCGCCCCAACACGGCTGAAGTCGAGGCCCTGGTTCTCGTCGGCGCCTGCGACGGCGTGTGGGACGCTCGGCCCCGCGGCGCGCTCGTCTGGCAGCTGCAGCGTCTCCTCCGGCGATCGGGTCACCGCGCGGGGACCGCCCGGTTGCCCCGAGGGCGCCAGCAGGGGACCCTCGATCTTCACGCTCAGCCCGCGGACGTTCGCACCCGGCCCGGGGACCCTCACGCCCAGCTCGCGCAGCACGTCCGCGTCCGGTCGGGGCGGCCGTGGCGCGACATCTCGCTGGAGCACCGCGCACGCCTGGAACGCCGCTTTCTGGGAACCAGCCTCGCGCTCCATCCGGCGGAGCTCTGGCGACGCGGCGATGGAGAGCGATGGAAGCGGTGCGTGTCCACGGACCGCCTGGGCAAGGGAGGCGGACCGGTGAGGCTGCTCGGCATCGTCTCGGCCACGCGGCGTCACCGGCGCCCCGATGGCGAACCGCTGCTCTTCTTCACCCTCGAAGATGCCCGCGGGCTCGCCGAATGCGTCCTGCGGTACGGGGGGGCAACACGCGACCTGCCGCGACCGCGCGTCGACGACTTCGTCGAGGTGCGCGGGGACGTGACGCTCACGCACGGATCGCCGAGCGTTCGCGTCCACGGGCTGCGGGTTCTCGGCCATCACTGAGCCCGATACCCGGGCGTGGCGAGAGAGGGAATTCACGGGCCGCACCGTGGAAGCTTGCCAGCCACCAATACGCCGTGGCAGGCTGACAGCACGATGTCTGCGAGCAACCAGCGTATCGTCACCGCCGGAGACGCCGAGCTGATCGTGCGCAAGTCGCGCTTCCTCGGCAGCGCCCAGCCGTGCACCTCGGCCGCCGAGGCAACCGCGCAGCTCGACGCCGCACGGCGCGCGCATCCCAAAGCGACGCACCACGTCTTCGCCTGGCGCCGGTGCGATCCCCAAACCCAGGCCGTGACCTGCCGTTTCTCCGACGATGGCGAGCCGGGAGGCACCGCCGGCAGACCGGTGCTACAGGCGATCGAGACGCAGTCGCTGGTGGGCGTTCAGGTGATCGTGGTGCGCTACTTCGGCGGCATCAAGCTGGGGAGCGGGGGCCTGGTGCGCGCCTACGGGGAGACCGCGGCGCGCGCCATTGCGGCGGCCGAGATCCGCCCGCTCATCGCGACGCGTATCGTCGCGGTCGAGGTCCCGTTCGAGCAGCTCTCGGCGGTCGAACGCTGGGTGTCGCGGGAAGGCCTCACCGTGCTGGGCCGCGACTTCGCCGCAGGCGCGATCCTGCGTCTCGAGGTCCCGGTTGCGCGCCTGGAGGCGATGGCCCGCGAGCTGGCCGATCTCACCGGCGGGACCGCCCGCACGAGGCCGGATGAGCCGACCGGGTGAGCTTCGGACAGGACGGCGTGAACTTCGGACAGGACGGAGGATTGCTAGGCGTCGGGCGGCGTCACAGGTGTCGCGTGCCGGCGGATGATCTCCGCATGGTCGAAGGCCATTGGCTCCGGCAGCGCGTCCACGGGAAAGAAGCCCACCTCGGCTGCGTCGTCCCCGGCGCGCGGCTCACCGTCCGCTTCGCCCGCGAAGATCACGCTGGCGACATGGTGCCGCCGGTCGCGCGCGGGATCAGAGTAGACGTGTAACTGCACGGCAGTCCTGAGCCGAAGTCCGGTCTCTTCGTGAAGCTCGCGCGCGATAGCTTGCTCGACGGTCTCATCGCGATCGACGAATCCCCCCGGCAACGCCCAGCCCGGCGGCGGATACCGGCGCTTGACCAGGAGAACCCTTCCCTGCGCATCGCGCACGATGCAGTCGACGGTCAGCAATGGGAAGGGAAAGCGGTCGATGTGCTCGCCGCAGTGCGGACAATCGAAGAGGCTCATGGTCCTCCTAGCCGTGCAAGAAGTCATCCGGGCGGCTAGGGCTGTTCTGCGGCCGGCGCCCGTTCAATCTCTTCGGGGGTCAGGATGTCCGTCAGCTGGAAGAGTGACTCGTGGCTCAGGCCCTCGCGAGCGAGAGACTCGGTGCCGCCGGCCATGCGGTCGAGGAGGGTCAGCACGCGCATGATGCGCGCGCCCGTTTCGCGTACCACCTGCGCCGCGCGGACCATGGACCCACCACGCGTGATGACGTCGTCGATGAGCACCACCCGAGAGCTGTCCGGGAGATGTCCCTCGACCTGCCGCTGCAGTCCGTGGTCCTTGATGCCCCGGCGCACGATGAAGGTCGGCAGGGGTTGGCCGTGAAGATGGCTGAGGGCCGCGATCGCTCCGACGATCGGATCGGCGCCCAGGCTGGGGCCGCCGAGCGCATCCGGCCACTCCGCCTGCAGGCGATCCATGACGAGGGTCGCCACCAGATAGGACCCCTCCGGATGCGTCGTCGTCCGGCGCAGGTCGAGGTAGAAGTGACTCGTTCCCCCGGAGGCCAACTGGAATGACCCGAAGCGCAGCGACTGTGCCCGGATCAGCTCACGGAGCCGCGCGTGGGCCCCGTGTCGCTCGGTTTCGGATGTGTAGAACGGCTTCATCGTCTCCATCATGGCGGGCGACCGCCCAGCATCGCTCGGGTGACTGCCCAGCACCGCTCGACCGGTCGCCCAGGCGGAAGCTCGGTGCAAGAAGCACACGCAGTCTAGAGATGCGCTCGGGGTCTGTCAAGGCGGGGGACAATGTCCGGGCCGGCGCTTACGCAACGCCGGCCCGGTGAGAGGTGTCCTCGCGGGACGATACATGATCGTCCCGCGAGGCTGGGGGGAGGAGGATCACTCGCCAAACGGCCCATCTGCCTCCCGGTCCTCCGTACGGGGTCCGTAGTCTAGTTCCGGCTGCCACAAGCCGGGGCTGTCTTCGGTCTGGTTGCCGCTACCACGTCCCGGACGGCTCGACTCGGGGCTAGACGCGGGATCGAAGCAGAAGTTGAGCGGGTGGCTGGCAACGCTCTCGTTGCCGTCGCTGTCGACCGCGGCGACGCGGAAGAAGTACTCGCCCGCGCCGATGTCGTCCGTGTAGGCATACCAGGTCTGA
>JAUVTV010000110.1 GCA_030601305.1 Candidatus Eiseniibacteriota bacterium
CGCAAGCTGCGAGGATCTGTACGGATACGGCGACCACCGAGAGCTACACCCCCCCCCGACACGACGCGCCCCCGATCCCCGACGGCGATCTGACGCGCGCGGGGCCACCCCCTGCAAACCCCTGCGCCTGCGCGAGGATCCCTCGAGATCAGCCCGCGGGCGCAGCGCAGGCTCGAGAAGGTCGGCTGGACGCTTCAAGCCTGCGACCTCCCGGTCTGGCAACCCTGGGTGGATGAACTGCGCGCCATGGGAATCGAGCCGCGCGTCGTCTCGCATTGGCTCAATGCCGTCTCGGCGCCGCTCAGCGGCGAGGAGAGGCGCGCTGCAGATGCGCTCCCCTTTGTCAGGAGAACCGCGCGCGTCAGATCGCTGTCGGCCCTGCCCCCTGAGCCGCGCCGGGAGCAGTGGGATCGGTGGGAGAGGCCGCCCGGCGGCTCGGCTCCCGGTTTGCCGCAGGGCATCCCGGCAAGGGCGGATCGCGACACACTCCTCAGCGGGGAGCCCGACGCCTACGGCGAATCGTTCGGACAGCTCGCCATGCTGGGGGTCCCCGATCTCCACGCTGCCGGGCTGACCGGTGCGAACGTCCTCATCGCGAGTCTCGATTCCGGTTTTCACAAGGAGCACTTCGTCTTCGAAGGCTTGGACATCACGAGCGAATACGACTTCATCGACGGGGACGGCCAGACGCAGAACTGGGATCCGGACACGGGACAGGGATGGGGCGACTATCACGGCACCCTCACCCTCTCGGCCATGGCGGGATTCGATTTGGGTGAGCTCGTCGGGCCGGCTTATCGCGCGTCCGTCATGCTCGGGCGCACCGAGGAGGTGATCTTCGAAAAGGGGCTCGAGGAGGATACCTACGTCCAGGCCTTGGAGTGGGCCGACTCGGCGGGCGTGGATATCGTCAGCACCAGCCTCGGCTACCTCAATTTCCCGGATGAAGATGAGCCGTGGGGGTATTCGTTCGAGGAGCTCGATGGGAAGACGGCGGTGACGACCCGGGGCGTCAACCGTGCCGCCGCGCGCGGGATCCTGGTGATCACCGCCGTGGGAAACGAGGGTCCGGATGCGAGCAGTCTCCTGGTTCCGGCCGACAGCGATTCGGTCCTGGCCATCGGCGCTCTCACGCCGTGGGGTGACCTCGCGGGCTTCAGCTCGCGCGGGCCCGCGTACGAAGACCGTATCAAGCCCGACCTGTGCGCGCAGGGCTATCGCACGGTCTGCGGCGGCTGGGCGCCCAGCATACCGCCCGAGATCGCGCGCGCGAGCGGCAGCTCGCTCTCGACCCCGCTCGTCGCGGGTCTTGCCGCGCTGCTGGTCGAAGCGCGACCCGAGCTCACGGCGATGGAGCTCATCGGGCTCCTCCGCGCGAGCGGAAGCCGGGCGCAGGATCCGGACAACGACTTTGGATACGGCGCGCCTTGGGGGCCGCTGGTCGCCTGGCCGGATTCGGCGGCGGTGGTGGTCGACTCCGTGAGATGGGCGTTCGAACCGCGGATCGGCGAGTCCAATCACTTGCGCCTTCGTTTCACCAACCGCGGGAGCGCGCCGTCCGAGCAGCTGACCGCGCTGGTGCACTCGCTGACGCCCGGCATCGATGCGACCGAGCCGGCCTTCGTCCTGCCGTCCCTCCAGCCCGGTGAGAGCGAATGGATCGGGCCCCTGCGGGTGGGGTTCAGGGCCGAGCTGGCGGCGGAGGAATGGGCCTGGATCAACTGGTCGCTGGCCGGTGAGCGCCACACCCTGTATCGCCAGGTGGCCTTCCAGGTCCAGCCGGCAAGGGTCATCGCGCGGGATGGGTTGGCGAAAGTGGGGCCCAATCCGTGGACCGGTCAGCGCGACCTCTTCATCGAGTACGGCCCCCCGCTCGGGGGAACTGCGGACCTCGACGTCTTCGACGTGACCGGGCGTCTCGTTGTGCGTCTCGCGCGCGACGTCCAGCTCGAGCCGCGGGGGGGGCGCATCATCGTCGATCCGCGGCACGCGAACACTATCCCCAACGGCATATTCTACATTCAGTTACGCAGTTCGACCGGGACCGCGTCACGCGCCCTGCTCCGCCTGCGGTAGTGGTTTCCCTCAACGAACCCCAAGCGCTGTCGATCTTTAGCCAGAGAAGGAGTACGTGCGTCGACCAGCGCGAACCGGCCCGCGGGGGATAGCGCTGCCCGACGGGGACCCGTCGCCAGGACAGGAATCGGATCGGTGCGCAAAGGCACGTGGATCACATCGCTGCGCCGCTCACTGCGGATCAGGCTCCAGGTCGTCGTCCTGGGGCTGCTCCTGCTCATGTTTGCCGCTTTTCTGCTGGC
The DNA here is from genome assembly GCA_030601305.1 of Candidatus Eiseniibacteriota bacterium. Classification (GTDB taxonomy): domain Bacteria; phylum Eisenbacteria; class RBG-16-71-46; order CAIMUX01; family WJJG01; genus JAUVTV01. Next base: position 2,319 of record JAUVTV010000110.1, read on the forward strand.
GGGCTCGCAGCTCTTCGGCTCCGCGGTTTCGGCGGCCGACGAGCCCGCAGGACGCGAGGCGCTGCGCCACCTGTTTCTGACCGCCGTGGCGCTCACCCTGATCGTCGGCTCGGCGCTCTTCGCAACGTGCCGGCGGCTCTTCACCGGGCTGCAGCGTCTCCTCCGCGCCGCGCGTTCCCTGGCCGCCGGGCAGTTCGGCGTGACCCTGGACCGGGACACTGACGACGAGATCGCTGAACTGGGCGCGGCCCTCCAGGAGATGGCCACGCGGACCGAGGCCTCCTACCACGAGATCGAGGAACAGAATCGCAATCTCGAGCGCATCGTTCGCGCGCGCACCGAGGAGTTGCGGCAGAAGAACCTCGCGCTCGCCTTCCAGAACGAAAAGGTGATCGAGGCCAACCGCATGAAGAGCGCGTTTCTGGCGTCGATGTCCCACGAGCTGCGCACGCCGCTCAACGCGATCCTGGCGCTCTCGGAGATGCTCCGCGACCAGATCTCCGGGCCGCTGAGCGGGGAGCAGGTCAAGCAGGCATCCATGATCCTCACCAGTGGACAGAATCTGCTGAACCTGATCAACGACGTCTTGGATCTCTCCAGGATCGAGTCGGGCCGCATGGAGGTCAAACCCGAGAGGGTCCAGATCGTCGACCGACTGGTGGAGGCCGGCGAGGGATTGCGGCCGTTGGCCGAGGAGAAGGGCCTCACCCTCGAAATCCAAGAGGAAGGGTTGGGGAGCGAGGTCTTCCTGGACCTCGAGAAGCTGCGGCAGGTCTTCATCAACCTGCTCGGCAATGCGATCAAGTTCACGGACCGGGGTTCGGTGACGATCCGCATCCGGCTGCTGCCGGATCAGGATCTGCTTTACGTCGAGGTCCAGGATACCGGCCCGGGCATCGAGCCGGAGTTCCAGCATCAGCTCTTCCAGGAGTTCCGTCGGGCCGAGGATGGAGGTGCACCGGAGAAGAAGGGCACCGGGCTGGGGCTCGCGATCAGCAAGAAACTGGTGACCTTGATGGGAGGCGACATCTGGGTCGACAGCGCCCCGGGTTCTGGCAGTCGCTTTGCCTTTGTGATCCCGCTGCACACGACGGAAGAAGACGAGGAGGAGGCTCCCGAGCAGGGGACGACGATCGCCGAGTGGCGCCGGGGGCGATTCGCCGCGCGCGAGGGCGAGGAGGGCAAGCAACGCGTGCTCGTGGTCGATGAGGATGTTGTCGAATCGGGCGTGTTGGGGCGCTACTTGCGCCGGCGCGGGATGGAGGTGCTGACCGCGTTGGATGTGGTCGAAGCCATCGATACGCTGCGCCGCGAGACGGTTGACCTGGTCCTGCTCGATCTGGTCTCACCCGGCGACGGAGGCTTCCGGCTCTTGCGCCGCATCGGACGCGATCCCCGGCTGCAGAAGATTCCCGTGGTGGTCAACGCATCGCGGGAACTCTCCGAGGACGAAGCCGGTTTCCTGAAACCCCAGGTGCACTCGATCTTCGTCAAGGGCACCCGCGGGGTGAGCGATCTGATCGACACGGTGGAGAACGCCCTGCAGGTTTCCCGGAAAGGCGAAGCGCGCCTCCCGGAACACACGGCCGGGGGTGAGCGCTTGGACGGGGCGGCCTAGGTCGCTGCCGAAGAAGGAGAATCCGTGATGAGCAAGCCCGAGGGTAAGAAGGCCTACGTCCTGCTCGCCGAAGACGAACCGACCAATCAGTACGTCTTCAAGGCGATCCTCCAAAGCGGCGGGTACGAGGTCTCGATGGTCGAGAACGGACAACTGGCCCTCGATGAGGCGCGGCGCCGGCGCCCGGACACCAACCAGCACGACATGAAGATGCCGGTGATGGACGGGTACAAGACGGCCGGCGAGATGATCCGCGATGCCTATTTCGACGACATTCCCATCCTGGCGCTCACTGCCCAAGCGATGAAGGGCGACGCGGACAAGACCCGCCGCGCGGGATGTGATGACTACATGTCGAAGCCGATCCGCCGTGCCGAGCTGCTCGAGAAGGTTGCCGAATGGTTGGAGCGCTCGCCCGAGGAGTGGATGCCCGGGCGAATCGAGAAGCGCGACGTACCCCTGGAGGATGCGGCCTAGCCGGGCTCGCGGCAGAAGTCATCCGGGCCGCTAGCCCGCGGCTGCATCCCGGGAGCGTTGTGCATCCCTCGCGCCGTGCGCTACCCTGCGACCATGCTCAGAGTGACAGACGTGGACAAGGCCTTCGCCGGGCAGGAGATCTTCCGCAAGGCGAACTGGTTCGTGGGGCCGGGCGACCGCGTGGCGCTGGTCGGGGCCAACGGCACGGGGAAGTCCACCCTGCTCCGCATCGTCGCGCAGCGCGAGTCGGCGGATGCTGGACGCGTGGAGATGCCCAAGGGGCTCCGCGTGGGATACCTCGCGCAGGCCGACTTCGTCCTCGATGAGCGCACCGTGCGCGAGGAGGCGCATCGCGCCTTCGACGAGGTCCTCGACCTGCAAACCGAGATCCGGACGATCGAAGCGCGCCTGGAGGGGGCCGGCGTGGAGCTAGGCGAGCTCAACCGGCTCAGTGTACGGCAGGGCGAGATCCTCGATCGGCTGCAAGTGCTCGGCGTCCACGACATCCAGCGTCAGATCCACGCGGTGCTCAGCGGTCTCGGGTTCCACGAATCGGAGTTCGACCACCCGCTCGCGACCCTCTCGGGCGGTTGGCAGATGCGGGCGGCGCTGGCGCGCATCCTCCTGCAGAGACCCCAGCTGCTCCTTCTCGACGAGCCCACCAACCATCTCGATCTCGAAGCGCGCGAGTGGCTGGAATCCTACCTGCGCGACTACCCCTACGCCTTCGTGCTGGTATCGCACGATCGCTACTTCCTGGATGTCACCGCGAAGCGAATCAGCGAGATCACCGCCCTGCATCTGGAGGAGTACACGGGCAACTTCGCGGCGTACGAAAAGGAGCGTGAGAAACGGATCGCGCTGCGCCGGAAGACCTACGAGCGCCAGCAGGAGGAGATCCGGCGCATTCAGCGCTTCATCGATCGCTTTCGCAGTCAGAAGCGGAAGGCATCTCAGGTGCAGAGCCGCATCAAGATGCTCGAGAAGATGGAGCGCCACCTGCCACCCGATCCCGGGCGGCGCAGCATCGTCATCCCGCGGCCCCCGTCCCCACGGTCGGGCCGGGTGGTTCTCGAGCTGCGCGAGGTGCGCAAGGCCTACGGCGACCTGGTCGTCTTCGAGCGTGCCGACCTGCGCATCCTGCGCGGGTCGCGCGTGGCGCTCGTGGGGCCCAACGGCGCGGGCAAGTCCACGCTGATGCGTCTGCTGGCAAAGGAGGAGCCCCCCGACGAGGGCGAGTGTCGTGACGGTCACAACCTGCAGCCGGTCTTCTTCGCCCAGGACCACACCGCACGCATCGCGGGCACGCAGACGGTGCTCGAGGCGATCACCGCCGTCGCCCCGAACGACTTCGTTCCGCAGGTGCGCAACCTGCTGGGCGCGTTTCTCTTCTCCGGCGAGACGGTCGACAAGCGCGTCTCGGTGCTGAGCGGGGGAGAGCGCAACCGCCTGGCCCTGGCCATGCTCCTGGTGCGACCGTCGAATCTGATGCTGCTCGACGAGCCCACCAATCACCTCGACATCGCGTCGAAGGACGTGCTGCTCGAAGCGCTCCGCGGCTATCCCGGCACCGTCGTGTTCGTCTCGCACGATCGGCACTTCCTGAGCGCACTCGCCGATCACGTCATCGAGGTGGGCGGCGGTCTGCGCGAGTACCCGGGAACCTATGATGCCTACCTGTGGCGCCGCGCTCGCGCGAACGCCCCGCTCCACGAGGGAGACGCGCGCGAATCAGCCGCGGCGTCCGCGAGGTCCGACGCCGCGCACGCGACCCCTCCCGTGCGTGAGGTGCGCAGGCGCTTCACGGCCGGAGAGCGGAAGCGCGAGCGCCTGACCGCGGAGTTGGAGGCGCGGATCGCCGAGCTGGAGGATCGCAAGCGTCGATTCTCGGAGGTGATGAGCAGCCCGGACTTCTTCACAAACCGCGCGAAGTCAGACCTCTATCTGTCTCAAATGAAAGAGGTTGAAACAGACATCGAGGAACTCTACCGACAGTGGGAATCCCTGCACGGGTAGGCGAACGGCCTTTGGGGCGCGTCCTGTGGCCCTCTCCGCTAAAGGAATGACCGCAGCCTGCGGTAGGTCCCCGGGAAGGACTCCTCGAACAACCGATCGATCTCGTCGATGGCCCCGCGCAGGAGGGTGACCTTCTCACGATGCGGCAGGAAGGCGCTCTTGAAGCCGTTGATCAGGAGACCCCGCAGGTCGTAGACGTTGAGCGGCACGCTGCTGCAGGCCAGATCGAGCTCGTGGGTCATGGTGGTATCGGAGACGAGCCGGTTGTCGGTGTTGACCGTGACGCGCAAACCCGCATCGAAGTAAACGCGGAAGGGATGGTCGCGGATACTCGGTGCCGCCCCGGACTGCACATTGCTCGTGAGGCACATCTCGAGGGGCACGCGGTGGTCGTTGACGTAGCGCATCAAGCTGCGGTCTTGCCAGAGCAGCGTGCCGTGACCGATGCGGTGTGCGCCGCAGTAGTGGAGCGCCTGATGGATCGAGGGAGGGCCGAAACCCTCGCCGGCGTGCACGGTGGTGTTGATGTTGTTGTTACGGATCAAGTAGAACGCCTCGCGATGGTCCTTGGCGGGGTAGTCCTTTTCCTCGCCGGCGAGATCGAAGCCGACCACGCCAATGTCCTTGAAGGAGACGGTCGTCTCGGCGAGGCGCAAGCTCATCGCCGGGGTCAGGGTGCGCATACCGCAGAGGATGACCCCCGTGCGGATGACATAGCGGTCTTCGGCCTCGCGCAATCCGTCCACCACCGCCTGGATGATCTCGTTCCAGGGGAGTCCCTTCTGTTCGTGGAGCAGCGGGGAGAAGCGCACCTCCATGTAGCGGACGTTCTCGCGGGACGCGTCCTCCGCCAATTCGAAGGCCACGCGCCGCAGCGCACTCGTGGTCTGCAGAACCTGCACGGTGGAATCGAAGACGCTGAGGTAGGTCTGCAGGTCCCTGGCCGCATGCTCGCGCATGTACTGGCGCGCGTCCTCGGCAGTCCGGTAGGGGAGTTCGGTGCCCTGTTCGTGCGCCAGCTCGAGCAGGGTTTCGGGGCGCAACGATCCGTCGAGATGGACGTGCAGGTCCGTCTTGGGGAGCCTGCGGATGAGGTCGCGGGGGATCTCCATCGGTTGTCTCCTTAGTGCCCTGGTCGACGGATACGGGACCGCTCCAGAAGCCGCCGGCGTTGCGCGCTTGCCTCGCGGCGAATCTCGCCTGCGTCTGCGGTGACCAGCTCCCCGTCCTGCACGACCGGTTGCCCTTGCACGTAGACCTCCCGCGGCCGCGGCCCCGGCGTGCCGAAGGTGAGCCTATGCCCCAGGGG
>JAUVTV010000015.1 GCA_030601305.1 Candidatus Eiseniibacteriota bacterium
TCGCAGCCGATACCGAACAGCTCGCCAGCGCTGAGCGTGAGCCCGTAACCCGTGATGTCGACGATCGTCCAGTCTCCCGGAGGCCAATCGGGGCCGACGGGCGTCCAGAGGATACCGTCAAAACCAACGCCAAGGGGAGGAGCGAACAAGTCGCCAACCGCCCAGATCTCAGCCGTCTTTTCGTTGGGCCCGGAAACATAGTACCAAGCCTCAGCGACATCCCAGGGACCACCGGCAGGCGCCTCGAAGTTGACGACCGTCAGATCCGTGCAGCCAGGCGAGGAGCCGAAGCCGTACAGAGAGTCCAGACCACCGTCGTACTCGAGGACGACATCGGCGCGCTGATCCGGCTCATCCGCCGTACTGCCGGTCCAGGGAGTGAAATCCTTCGCCATCGCCGGCGCCGCGAACAGCGCCACGATCGCGAGGGTAACCAGAAGCCTTTTCATCATGACTTCCTCCATACAGGTGCGTTCTCAAAGCTGTACTGAAACCTTGTTGCTCAACTGCCGAGCTGCAGAACACCCGTAGATACCCAGAGGCCCACTGGCGATCTGCGCGCAGGATCAGTTGCATCTGTCCGAACTGCCGTCTAAGAGTTTACCAGTGCACGAGCGTCGAGTCAAGGGCGGATTTCCCGGGTCCCGAGGTGGAACTGCCTCGGATTCCTGCGGTTAGCTGATTGGTTCTGGTCAACCAGCGGCCGCCCCTCGCCGGAGGGACGCGGGGCAACCGACGCTTGCCTGGCTGGGGCTGCGGCGCGACAATGCCGCGGGCGGAATTCGAACGAGGAGGCCGATCTACCGATGAGATCTTTCGGTCATGGCTGTAAGCAGCTTCCATTGCGTCTGTTGTGCTGCATGGTGATGCTCTGGGCGGTATCCTGTGGCAGTAACGACCCGCAGATCGTCGCCAAGATGGACGGCTGGAGCCTGACGCTGTCCGAGATGGCCGGAGAGTACGAACGGATCTATCCGGCCATGCCCTTTGCTGCCACCTCGCTCGAAGAGCGGGAGCGGTTTCTGACGAACCTGGTCAACAAGGAGCTGCTCCTGGGCGTCGCCCGGGAACGGTCGCTGCCGCTCGGCTGGTCACGCCATCGAAAGCTGCGCAGTGAGCGGGAGGCCTGGCTCGCCGATCGCGCCTTCGAGTTGCTCAAGACCGAGGTCATGACCCAGATCAGCCGTGAGGATCGACAGGAGACCCGTGAACGCCTCACGAGAGAGATTCGGCTTCTGCGTATCATCCTGCCGCGGGGCGGAAGGCCCGACTCCTGCTACCGTGCCATCGTGGATGGCTTGCCCTTCGAAGAAGCCTTCCAAGAGTTCGCCGTTGCACGCCGGCGGGAGGGTGCGCCTCCGCCTCTGCCGATCGGCCCCGCGTGGTTCGCGCCGGATTCGTTGCCCCGCCGGGTGGTGCGCCGCACGCTCAACGACGACGTGCCGGCCGGCACGGTGGTGCCGCCGGTCGTCACCCTCTCGGGGGTCTGGATCGTGAAGGTGCTGGATCACCGGCCGGCAAATCTCAGCGATGCTCAAGAGAGCGGGATCGAGACTTTGGTCCAGGTTTTCTGCGCCGACGATTCCATGCGGGTGCGCGACGCCCGGCGTCGCGAGGCGGCCGGCTTCCGAACGCACCCCGAAAACTACCCGGTGATCCACCGTGCCTTCGATGCCTTTTGGGATTCGCTCAGCGCCGCGAACCCCCGCGCCAACACCATCGAGATGCTCGGCTGGAAGGCACCGGTCTGGAACGTCGCTCCCGCGGATCGTGAGCTTCCCATCTACGAGTTCAACGGCAAGATCGGCACCGTGTCCGATTTCGTGAGCAGCCTCAACGGGTGCGACGCGAAGTACTGGCCGGGGGGCACCACGGATCAGAAGCGCAGCCGGCAGGTCGGCATGCGCATCGACCGGCTCTTCTTGCTGGACATTGCCATGGAGAGAGGTCTGGACCGGGATCCGGAGTTCTTGGCCAAGGAGCAGCGTCTCGAGGAAGAGGCCGCGCTCGACGAGTACTTCGCCCAGGTGATCGAGCCGGCGGTGGTCGTCACACCCGACGAGGTTCGGGCCGACTACGAGCGCGATCCCGAGCGCTATCGCAGCTCCGAGAAGGCGGCCTTCTCCGTTGTGATCTTCCCGGGCTACGCCAAGGAGGACGCCGAGCGTTTCCTCGCGGAACACGGCGCGAAGGCGGCGGGCTTCTGGCGGCAGGCCGTGCTCCGTGCGATCGACGCCGACGACCAGATCGTCTTCATCCCCGACAGGGAGACCCTCGACCTGGGGCGGCCCGTGCGGAACGCGCAGCTGATCCCCTTTCTGCCGCTCGTGGCCGAGATGGAAACCGGTGACATCAGCGATCTCGTCCCCCACGGCGACGGCTACGCCATCGTGCGTTGCAACTACCGGCGGCACTCCGCGCCGCTGCCCGAGAAGAGCGTCCTGCACTTGGCCGAGGGAGAGGTCCGCCACCGGAAGATCGACGAACGCGTCGAGGAAATCCTCGCCGCGGCGGCGCGGGCGCGCCGGCTGCGCACCTATTCTGAGAGACTGCGCGGGGTCCCGGCATCCTCTCCGGAGACCTCCCGATGAGCCGCGGTGCACACCCCCCGATTCGCGGGGTCTGGTTCCTCGTCCTGCTCCCCCTGCTGCTTCTTTCGTGCGGGCCCACGGAGCGCATGCGTCCCCACATCATCCTGGTGACGCTGGACACCACGCGCGCCGATCGCCTCGGTTGCTACGGTCACGAACTGGCCCTGACGCCTGTCCTCGACAGCCTCGCCGCCGCCGGGATCGTCTTCGACCAGGCCGTGACGTCCGTTCCGGTCACGCTCCCGGCACACTCGACGATCCTCACGGGCGTTTATCCGTTCCGGCACGGCGTGCGGGACAACGGCATCTTCGTGCTGCCGGACGAGTTCCGAACCGTCGCGGAGATCCTCCGGGAGGACGGCTATCAGACCGGCGCCTTCATCAGTGCCTACGTGTTGGACAAGAACTTCGGCACCGCGCAGGGCTTCACCACCTACAACGATCAGTTCCACAGCGAGCGGCCCGCACTCCTGACCAGCCGCAAGGCGATCCGTTGGGTCGATCGCCTTGACGGGGCACGCCCGTTCTTCATGTGGATCCACTACTACGATCCCCATCTCCCGCGCACGCCTCCCGAGCCCTATCGCAGCATGCGCGAGCTGGATCCGTATGACCAGGAGGTTGCGGCGATGGACGCCGGCCTCGGCTGGTTGATCGCGGAGCTCAAGGATCGGGATCTGCTCTCGCGCACCGACATCCTCCTGGTGGGCGATCACGGCGAGGGCCTCGGCGACCACGGGGAGCCGGAGCACGGTCTCTTCCTCTACGACGCCACGCTGCGCGTCCCGCTGATTCTCTGCCCTCACGACAACCGCGAGGCGGGCCGCCGGTGGGATGGCCTCGTCACGATCGAGGATGTGGCGCCCACGCTTCTGGAGATGGCCGGCGCGCACGTGCCGCGGGATGTCGACGGGGTCGATCTGATCTCCCTGGTGCGCGGCAAGCGGCGCAGGCCCGCTCACGCCGCGTATGGCGAGACCTACTTTCCCCAGTACAATTTCTATCACAGTCACATCTTCAGCATGCGCACCTCGCGGTGGAAGTACGTGAGCGCTCCCCGGCCCGAGCTGTACCACCTCGGGCGCGACGCGGAGGAGCTGCGCAATGTCATCGCCGCGTTCCCCGACACGGCCCGCGTCCTCCAGGATCGGCTGCTCGAGCTGCGCGGCGCCGCGGAAGAGCTTGCAGCTCAGGCACCCCAGACGCTCGCTCCGGCGGAACTCGAGCGATTGCGGAGCCTCGGTTACCTGGGGGGGGGCGGGCTGGCCATGGAGATGGAGACCTCGGGGGAGTTCTCCCTCCCCGACCCCAAGGAGATGGCCTCCTATGCGGAGATCTTCGCCCGCGGGCTGAACGCGATGAACGCGGGGCGTCATGAGGAAGGCGTGGCGTGCCTCAGAGAGGTGCTCGAACGCAATCCCGAGAACGTGATCACGCGGCTCAACCTCGGGAAGCTCTATCTCACCCTGCGGCGGCCGGCCGAGGCGGTCGAGCAGTTCGAGCATGCCGTCAACCTGTCGCAGTCGGCCACGAGCCGGTTGCTGCTGGCCCGCGCCTACAAGGAGGTGGGCCGGTACGCGGAGGCCATCGAGATCCTGCGCCAGCTTGAGGAGCATCCCGTGCAGGGGGAAGCCGCCGTGCACGACATCGCCAGGGTGCAGCTCATGATGGACCGCCTCGACGAGGCGCGGCTGACATTCCGCCAGCTCGCCGATCGCACCGGCGGCGCCGAGTACTACCTCCAGCAAGCGGCGCGGGTCGGCGCGTACATTGCCGCCCGCGAGGCGTTGGCGCTTGACCCGGAGGGCGAAGAGGCCCGGCTGCGTGCCGCGCGGACCGCTCTGGATCTCACCCTTCTGGGAAGGGCCCAGCGGTTTCTCGACTTCGAGGGCTCCACCCGCCGCAGGGAAGCCGAGCGGCGCCAGCTCTCGGGCAGCGTGGCCGGAGCGGCCGGTGACTATGAAGCCGCGCTCGCCGAATACGAACACGCCCTGCCGTTCTTCCGCGGCGATCCCTACTTTCGCGGCCAGATCGCCGCGCTCTACCTCGAGGCCGGGAGACCCCGCGAGGCTCTGGAACTCATGGACGGGCTCCTGCGCGAAGGGCACGTGGGTCCCATCCTCTACTACAATTTCGCGTGCGCCCACGCCCAGCTGGGTGCAGTCGACGAGGCGCTCCAGTGGCTGACAAGAGCCATCCGCGGAGGCTACGACAATCTCGAGAACCTGCAGACCGACCCGGATCTCACGAGCGTCCGTCAGGATCCCCGTTTCCCCGGATTGATCGAGTTGGTCGGCGAAGATCTGCCCTGATCTAAAGAAGCCCCCCCCCGACACCGATTGCTGGGCTGACGGATCGAACCGTTCAAGGAGGGGGGAACTATGGATAGTGATTTCGCCAATCTCGAAGTTGCCATGGGAGCCTTCTCGGCCACCTACTTCGCGGTCTTTGCCGCGTTCTATCTCGTGACGGCGTTTGCCTTCATGAAGATCGCCGAGAAAACGGGCACGCCCAATGGCTGGTACGCCTTCGTGCCTGTGCTCAACATCATCCTGGGGCTGCAGATGGCGCAGAAGCCAACCTGGTGGTTGATTCTCACGTTCGTTCCGGTGGTGAACGTCTTCATCAGCATCGCCATGCTGATGAGCATCGCGGAACGCTGCGGCCGGCCGAACTGGTGGGGTGTGGTGATGGGTCTCGTGCCGGGGATCAACCTGGTGCTGCTCTACGCGATGGCATTCAGCAAGGGCAGCCCGCCAAGCTACCCGCAGAGACAGGCCCCGGCAGCGTAGGATCCGCTACTCGCATTCGGCACGTGACGAGACGCGGCCTCGGCGGCGTGGGTTCCCTGCGAACCGACGCTGCCGAGGCCGCAGTCCATCCCGGCCGAGGCCGCAGTCCATCCCGGCCGGTGCCGCGGTCTACTTGATGTAGCCCAGCGACCTGAGTCTTTCCAGGCTGCGCGGATCCGGCTCCGCTCCCATCCGCAGCTTCGCCCCCCACCAGCGATCCAGCTGCTCGCGCAAGTTTGCCACGCGATCGCCGTGCTGCGGCGCGAGGTTGGTGAGTTCCCCGGGATCGTCGTCCAGATTGTACAGCTCCACGGTGCGCTCGAACGGCGTGACGATCAACTTCCAGGGATACGCGACGACCATCTGCGCCTTGGGCATGTTGGGGTACATCTTCGGGTACTGCTTTTCGATCTCCCACGGGCGGCTGGCCTCGGCGAAGGCGTAGGGTCCGCCGGCGTAGGGCTCTCCATGCGCGAGCGGGACGAGATCGAAGCCTCTGTCCCCGGTGGGCGGATCGATTCCCGCAATGGACAGGATCGTGGCGAAGAGGTCTCGGCTCTGGACCTGGTCGCGCACGGTGCGCGGCGACACCGCCATCGCGCCGGGGAAGCGCAGCATGAGCGGCACGCGGATGCTCTGCTGGTACAAGCGCTTGCCGTGATTGAAGAGGTAGTCGTGCTCCGTGAGGCTTTCGCCGTGATCGGCCACGATGATCACGAGGGTACGGTCGCGCACGTGATCTTGTCCCAATTGCGCAAGCAGCGGCCCCAGCCAGTGATCCAGGTAGGCGATCTCGCCGTCGTACAGATCGACCAAGCGCTGGAGGTCGGCGGCCGGCGCCGTGATCTTGGGCCCGCTCCAGCCCCAGATGCGGAGCAGGTACTCCATCGAGCCGTCAGCCGGGCCGTCGTAGTCCGCGCCGTAGAGCGCATCGTACGGGGGCGGTGGCGTGTAAGGATAGTGCGGGTCGAAGTAGTGCACCCAAAGGAAGAACGGTCTCGCCGGCCGCGCCTCCCACCACTCGAGCACCGCGCGTGTGGTCGCCTCCGCACGCCGTTGCTCCTGATCGACGCCGCGGACATCGAACGTCTGGTCGTAGGTTGCGAAACCCCGCGCCAGCCCGAGGTCCGCATGCAGCGCCGACGCGCTGACGAAGGCCGCCGTCGCGTAGCCCTGCTCCGCGAGCAGCTCGGCCAGCACGGGGACATCTTCCGGCACCGGGAAGCTGTTGCGCGGCACGCCCAGCGCCCGGGGGAACTGGCCGGTGAGCATCGCGGCGTGTGAGGGCAGCGTCGTGTTGATCGTGGAAAACGCCCGCTCGAACCGCAGCGCCTCGGCGGCGAACGCATCGATGTTCGGCGTGCGTGCGTGCGCGTAACCGTAACAGCCGAGATGATCCGCGCGCAGCGTGTCGAGCGTGATCAGCACGACGTTCCAGCGCGGTTCCCGCGGACCGCCGCAGGAGAGCTGCAGCAGAAGCAGCGTGAGGAACGCAGGCAACCAGCGCATACGATTCACGTCTCTACGGCACCAGCCGGTAGTAGCGCCGCTTCCCCAGGCGCACCAGCACGCCACCCGCGGGAAGCTCGGCCTTGGCATCGGTGTCCGTGACGGGCTGCTGCTCGACGTAGAAGCCGCCCTGTTTCATCAGGCGCCGCAGCTCGCCCTTGGATTTCGCCAGCGATAGCCCGGCGCAGAGATCGACCCAAGTCGCACCTACGAGCTCCGCGGGCACGTGCAGTTCGGGCACCTCGTCGGGCGCCTCCTTGCGCTGCACGACCTGCAGGAACCGCTCGGCCGCGCCGCGCGCCGCGTCTTCCCCATGGTACTGCGCAACCAGGTTGGCGGCGAGGCGCTTCTTGATCTCCATCGGGTTGCCGCCGGATTTGAATTGCCCGACCAGGTCATCGATCTCCTCGGGGGAGAGCGAGCTGGTCAGCTCGAGGTACTCGTGGATGTGTTCGTCGGCGATGCGCATCGCCTTGCCGTACATATCGAAGGGGTTCTCGTTGATGTTGATCGTGTTGCCGTAGCTCTTCGACATCTTGCGGCCGTCGGTGCCGATGATGATCGGGTTGGTGACCATGGCGTGGGGTGCATCGCCGAAATGCTCCTGGATCGCGCGCCCCGCGAGCATGTTGAAGTGCTGGTCGTAGGCGCCGACCTGCACATCGCACTTGAGAGCGTAGGCGTCGTAGCCCTGCATCAGCGCGTAGAGCGCCTCGTGGAAGCGCAGTGACTCGCCGCGCTCCATGCGCCGCTGGAAGTCGCGGCGCGCGATGATCTGCTTCATCGGGAAGATGCTGGCGAGATCGATGATGTCGGCGAAGGAGAGCTTCGCAAGCCAGTCGCCGTTGTAGCGCACCTCGGTCTTCTCGGGGTCGAGCACGCGATGGGCCTGGTCGGTGTAGGTCGTGGCCAGCTCGAGCACCTCCTCGTGCGTGAAGCGCCGGCGCTCGCTGTCCTGACCGCTGGGATCGCCGATCGTCGCGGTGTAGTCGCCGATCAGGAAGATCACCTGATGGCCCAGCTCCTGGAACTTGAGCAGCTTCTGCAGAGGTACGAAGTGCCCCACGTGGAGATCCGTGCTGGTGGGATCCACGCCGAGATAGACGCGCAGCGGACGCCCCAGCTTCAGCTTCTCGCGCAGTTCCTCCTGCATCTGCATGCGCAGCGACTTGCCCTCCGTGATCTGCGCTCCCCAGTCATCGGCCTCGTCGGCGAAGCGCGTGCCGCGCATGAGGATCGCAAGCTGTTCATCGACCGAATACGACACCTGTCGCCCCCCTATCCCTTGATCACCGCCAGCGGCCTGAGTCTTGCAACTTTCAGGCTGAGGCCGGCACCGTGCACGACCTCCACCACCTCGCTGACGTCCTTGTAGGCTTCACTCATTTCTTCGGCGATGGTGCGCCGGTCTTTCGCCATGATCTCGATGCCGCGCTCGCGCATCTCGCCGATGAGGTCCCGGCCACGGAAGTGGCGCATGGCGCTGCGCCGCGACATCCTGCGCCCCGCCCCGTGACAGGTCGATCCCCACGTCTCGGCGAGCGACTTCTCCTGCCCGACGCAGATGTAGGATTCGGTGCCCATGTCGCCGGGCACGAGGACCGGTTGCCCTATCTTCCACGGGTTCTTGGCATTGCGCGGAGGGTAGGCGCGCGTGGCGCCCTTGCGGTGGACGCACAGGCGCCGCACCTCGCCGTCTACCTCGTGGTCCTCGAGTTTCGCGATGTTGTGGCAGACGTCGTAGAGCAGCCGCATGCCCAGATCGCGCGGCGAGGCTCCCAGCGCCGCGAGCAGCGCGCGCTCCGCGAGCGCCATGATCGTCTGCCGATTCGCCCAGGCGAAGTTGGCCGCGCAGGCCATCGCGCCCAAGTACTCGCGACCCTCGTCGCTCGCGACCGGCGCGCAGGCGAGCTGGCGGTCGGGCAGCTCGATGTTGTACCGGCGCACCGCGCGGGCCATCACCTTGAGGTAATCGTCGCAGACCTGATGACCGAAGCCGCGCGAACCGGTGTGCACCTGCACCGCGATGGCCCCGCGCCGCAATCCGAACTCGCCGGCGGCGTCCTCGTCGAAGATCTCGTCGACAACGTCGATCTCGACGAAGTGATTCCCGGACCCGAGCGTGCCGAGCTGCGTGCCGCCGCGCGAGCGGGCCCGCTCGCTGACGGCCGACGGATCGGCCCCCGCGAGGCAGCCCTCCTCCTCGGTGTGCGCGAGATCGCTTTCGGAGCCGTAGCCCTGCTCCACCGCCCAGCGGGCGCCGTTTACCATGACCTGCTCGAGTTCCTTGCGGCCGACCTTCTGGATCGCGCCCGAGGAACCGACCCCGGTCGGGATGTGGCTGAACAGGGCGCCGACCATCGCGCGGATCTTCGCGCGCACGTCCGACGCATCGAGACGCGTGGTCATCACGCGCACGCCGCAGTTGATATCGTAGCCCACGCCACCGGGTGAGATGACGCCGCCTTGGGCCGGATCGGTCGCCGCCACGCCGCCGATGGGAAAGCCGTAGCCCCAGTGGATGTCCGGCATCGCCAGCGAGTAGCCGACGATCCCCGGCAGGTGCGCGACGTTCACCACCTGCGCGAGCCCGCCCTCGGTGCGCACGTGGTCGATCATGGATTCGCTGGCGAAGATGCGGCCCGGAACACGCATGCCGCCGCTGCGCTCGATCTCCCACAGATGGGGATGGATCCTGCGGAGCTGGGCGTCGTGGGATCGCGTGCGATCTTTCATGCGAACCTCTTCTAGGTATCGAGGACGATCGTCAGGTCGAAACGGCCCTGCGTGTCGGGCCGGATGTTCAGCCCATGGTAGGTCGCCGCCTTGACCCCGACCCCGCTCGCGTGACGCTCGCCGTCCCAGCGTTCGCCGCGCGCCGTCGCGTGCAACCGAAACCCCTTTGCGGTTTCCTCGATGCGCAGCTCCGCGAACTCCGTGAGCAACAGCGCATCGGATTCCCAGCGGTAGAGGATCTCGCCCAGCCAGGCAACCAAAAGCTCTTCGCGATCGAGCCCCTCGATTCTCAGGGCGACCCGCTCGAGAGGCCGCACGCGGGAGGGATCGGTCAGGAAGTGCGCGAGCCCGAGCGCGGCCTGGAGGAAGAGCCGCTCCAGGTCCGGGGCCCAAACGTGCAGGGCCACGTCCGCGGTGTGATCCACGGCCTCGAATCCTTCATCGGTGCGTCCCACACCGCCCTCCCTTCCGCCTCCAAACGTGCGGGGGCAGGCCGCTCCCGCCACGGGGCAATCTTAGCGGTTCACGGGCCGTGGTGGGAAGCGGTGCGAGGCGGCCCCCGGCGCGGCGGCCGGGACCTCGGATCGGCTCGAGATGTAGACAGGGGGGCCTGCGGAGGTGGTGTCTCCGCACGGCCGCGCGATACCCCGCGGGCCCCGACCCGAAGGTCCATTCGGGTCTTGTCAACTGGCGCCCGCGGTGCGACGCTTGTCTCTGGGTGTCTCGCTGTGCACTTCGTGGCGCAGCCTACCTTGTATCGGGGGGATGAGATGGCAGATCACGCCGCGATGGATGGCAGACTGGCTTGGCTCACGGCCGTGGGTCTCGCGCTCGCGCTCGCCGCACTGCTCGGGGGTGGGTGTTCGGAGAGCGAGAACTGCCCGAACTGCCCCGGGTCCCCCATCGTCATCGAACGGGTCCAGATCTTCCCCGAATCCGTCACGATCGGCGATACGCTGCGCATCTGGGTTACCGCGCGCGGCACAGACTTGCGCTACCAGTGGGCGGCCGACGAGGGGCGCTTCCTCCTGATCGACCGCGATTTCGCCCGGTGGAAGCCGCCGGCGAATGCGGTGGTCACGGAGATCACGGTGCTCGCGTACAACGATGAGCACAGCGCCGTGCAGCCGATCCCCGTGACGGTGAACACCTACGTGCCGCGTCATGAGCCGACCTACACGGGCGCCCACTACTGCGGTCAGGAGTGTCACAGCGTGAGCAATCACGGTGACTATTTCGCGACCTGGGAGAACACGGCGCACGCCGCGGCCTACGCGGGCGTCGAGGGCGACCCGTACTTCAATCACGACTGCTTTGCCTGTCACACGGTCGGTTGGGGCGATGTCAACGAAGACGGCTGGATCCGTCACAACGGCGGCTTCGACGAGGTGCCCATCGAGCGGCTGCAGGGCGTGCAGTGTGAAAGCTGTCACGGACCGCTGTCGGATCTCGGCGGTCAGATTCTCGACGACCATGCCTCCATGGCAATCGGCGACTTCCTGCTGGAGGCGTGTGACCGCTGCCACACCGACGAGGGACTCGTGCCTCCGGATGCGGCCAACCTGCATGCGCCGCACACCGAGATGCTGGCCGGCGAAGGTGGCTACGAGTACGATCGGGAGATGTCGTCCTCGCCGCACAAGGACGAGATCACACGCGGCTGTGTGACCTGCCACTTCCCGACCTCAGCAGACGGCAACGGGCACACGTTCGCCGCAGACCCGACGAGTTGCACGGCGTGTCACGCGGAAGCCAACGGCGAGGACTTCACCTGGAGCACGGCGATGACCGAGGTGGCCGATCTCCTCGAACAGCTTCAGGAAGAGCTGTCCCGCGCCACGGAAGAAGACCAGCGGTATCTCCCCTACCGCTGGGCGAACCACAATGCGACCTT
This sequence comes from Candidatus Eiseniibacteriota bacterium, assembly GCA_030601305.1. Lineage (GTDB taxonomy): Bacteria > Eisenbacteria > RBG-16-71-46 > CAIMUX01 > WJJG01 > JAUVTV01. The sequence goes on from JAUVTV010000015.1 coordinate 11,523, forward strand.
CGCGGAAAAGGATGCGAGTTCCGGCGCGCACAATTATCTCTATGCGAAGGAGCTGCTGGAAGCATCGATCGAGGATTTCGAGCCGTCCGGGTCTCGCTAGCACTTCTGCCCACGGGCGTCTAGTCGTCACGCCTGGCCGACGGATCCAGGTGTGCAATGGTCGCCCCGTAGTGTCCCCGGTCCGCAGAGGCCACCTCGAAGGACGCCACCGCCGGGTGGTTCTCGAGAACGCTCGCCACGATGCGCCGTTGCACCCCGATTCCCTTGCCGTGGATGATGCGCACCTCGCGCAAACCCTTGCGGGCGGCTTCCCAAAGATACTCGGTTACGACATCGCGCACGTCGCGGGGTGGGATGGTGTGCAGATCGAGGGCGCCGGTGATCGGGATCTCCTCAGTCATGGGATGCGCCCCTGCCCTCTCCGGCCACACCTTCGTAGACTTCTCCGCCGTAGTGCAGACGGTAGGTGATACGGGCGGCCGAGCGCAGCATGCTGGCCACCGAGCAGTACTTGCCCAGTGCCAGACCGAGTGCGCGACGGACCTTGCGCGGCTCGATCTCGTCGGTCTCCACGGTGTACTCCAGATGAATGGCGGTGTAGACGCGGGGATGCTCCGCGCTGCGCTCGGCGGTGATCTCCGTGCGCAGCGAACGCAGGTCGAGACGCATCTTCTTCACGATGCTGACGAAGTCGACGCCCGCGCACCCGCTGAGCGCGCCCAGGAGGGATTCCATGGGGGCTGGTCCGCGCAATGGATGCGGCTCGAAGCCCTCCGGCGCCGCGTCGGTGTAGTAGGTGACGCCGCCTTGCGGTTGGTGCTCGAAGGTTGCGTCCCCCTTCCAGACGGAGACCGATCGTTTGGGTGGTTGCGTGGACATGGTGTCCTCCGTTTGAGCTTGCGTGGTCTTCTCAGTTTATAGAGGGTGTGGAGTTTCAGGCAATCGAAATGGAGGCCTGCAGATTGCGCAGACCTCCAATCTCGTCCTTCCCAACCGCCTTAGGATCTCCCCATTCGAGACCGCGCATTGGCCGCGCGTTCTGCCTGTCCGGAAGATCCCAGGTTAGATGACCGTTGGGAGCGAATAATCGTTACGCCGCGAACGCGAACTCTCCTCCGGGCATCCCGTAGTACTCGTTCTCCCAGGGTGAGGTTCCCCAGTAGCTCCGCCCCGGCCAGCCGTAGCCGAAGCCCCGCTGCGACGCGTAGGGCGATCCCTGCTGCCAGCCGCGAAAGCCGCCGTACGTGTTAGGCCCTCCGGTGTGCTGTCCGTAGTTGAAGTGCGGATGCGCGAAGTTCCACGGATGCTCAGGTCCGCGCTGAGCGAAGTCGGGATACTGGGCGAAACGACCGAACGGCGGGTAGCCGTACCTCGACGTGTAGGGGGTGTAGTTGTACGGACTACACCCGAAGTTCCCCGAGAACCCATTGTAGTTCCCCGAGAACCCATACGACTGATTCCCGTAATTGGGATTGTTGAAGAAGCTCGACCAGAACGGGTTCGACCAGGCATTCCACATCCAGTTCGGGCCCGCGCCCCACTGCCAGGGATTGAAGGAGCCGAACGGCGGCGGGTTGTGACACTGCTCGGCCTGCTTGGCCTCACCCTGCTCACCACCCTCCGTAGGGGTCTCACCCTGCTGAGGAGCGGGACCGGCAGGACCCGCGCCGGGGCCCCAACCCTGGTACCCCCAGGGCGCGCCGAAGGGCGGCTGCTGACCGTAAGGTCCCTGCTGCCAATTCCACCCCTGGGGCGATTGCTGGTGCATGTTCTGATTCTCCAAGGTCATTCCTCCTTCCATAGCCTGTGTTTCGAAAGCTGCGAGCAACGTAGGATCGCTGTCTCCAGCCCATCCCGTGAATCGAGGTCAAGTCCTTTTCCATCAATGAATTACGATGACAGACAGGTCCCGGATCCGGGAGCCGGCCGGGAGACGCAGCAGCTCCGCTGCTCAGATCGTTCGGGCGATGGAGAGGCGTTCTTTGGGGGAATTCGGGGGACGGCGGCAGCGGGCTGCAAGCCCTGAAGGGTCTAGTACTTGATCGCCTCCATGACGGCCGCCATCCAGCCGAAGGTGAGCACCATGATGACCGAGAGGACCGTCGCCACGACGCTGATCACGGTGACGACACCGGCGATGACGATCACCGTCTTCAGCTTCCGCAAGTACTGCTCGAGCATCAACGGGTCTCGCATGTGGGTGGCCTGGACGGCGCGGTCGCCCGCCTGCCAGAGGAGCACGCCCAACCAGACGTAGAGCCACGCGACAAGCAGGCCCACGATCGTGATCGCATGGAAGCCACCGATGACGATGCAGACGATACCGAGGAACTTGAGCCAGCCCTTCGCTTCGTAGGCCGGAATCAGGAAACGGGCGAGCCAGCCGTCCATCGCCGAAGCAGGGGGCGCAACTGGAGGGGGCTCAGCCGGGGCAGCCACCGGTGGCGGGGATTCGGGGGGTAGCGCCTGGGGCTGGTCGGTTCCGGGACGGTTGTCCTCAGTCATCGAAGACCTCCTTCGGGTGGCGCACTCACGCTCGTGCATGCGCGTCACGGGGCTCGCCTTGCGCGGTCATTCAATCGACCCGCGGGCCCCGGGTCAAGCGGAGACAGCCGGCCCCAGCCGTACTCCGCAATGCATGAACATACGGAATGGTGGGTTCGTGGTTGCCGCGCCTACTTGATGAGCACCATCTTGCGCGCGTGGGCCTGCCCGTTCACGGTGAGCCGCGCGAGGTAGACGCCCGCCGGCCGCTGCCCCGACTCCCAGCGCACGCGATGCCATCCGGCGCGCTTCCACTCGTCGCTCGCAAGCTGCGCGATGCGGCGTCCGTTGATGTCGAAGATCTCCAGCGAAACTCGCGCGCCGCCGCTCAGCCGGTAGCGCAAGGTCGCCTGACCGCGGAACGGATTCGGGGAGATGCCGCTCAGCAGCACATCCACGTCACGCCGCTCGATCTCATCGGAGACGCCCGAGAAGCCGTTGTCGCTGAGCCTCGTCTCCTCGTAGGAGACGGTCACGCTCTCCGCATCGTAGGGCACGCGAACCTGGACGAAGCGGAAGTTGTTGGGATAGGGCACCTCCAGCGGCAGCACGGCCGGTTGCCACGGAAGCCACTCGGCCACGCGCAGATCGTCGAACCACGCGAAGGCCTCGCCCTGAGAGGGCTCGTTCAGATTGCAGCGCACGTTGAAGAACTTGGTCTCGTCGGGCGCCTCCGCATCTCGCGCGTACCGGGTCCAGTCGCTGTCGCCGTCGACCGCCGCACCCATGTCAGAGGTATCGATCTCGTTCCAGGTGTACCGCTGGCGATAGAAGCGCAGCGAGAACTTGGCACCCGCCGCGTCCTCGGTCTTCATCCATCCGTTGATGTTGTAGCGCAGCGAGTCCGCCGCCGGCAAGTGACGACCGAGGAGCGTTACCACGTTGTCACCGGCGCCGTCGTCCCGGTAGAGCGCCAGCGAGTGGGCGCCTTCGTAGAAGACGGTGTCGTCGATCCACTCGCCGCTGCTGTTGAGGTTCCACATGTGGTGGCCCTCTTCGTCCTGCTCGAAGCGGCCGAACCACAGCACCTCGCGGCCCCAGCAGATCTCGCAGTCCTCCGGCGGCACCCCCGCGAGACCGAGGATCTTGGACAGGCTGCCGGCGCCGTCTACAGCGATCGGCCGGCTCACCCACCAACCGCCGTCGTGCACGAAGTCCCCCGTCCCCTCCCCGACCGTGACGATCTCCTGCGCCTCGGCCGGATCCAGGAAGATGAGGCCGGTCATCGCCTCGGGGTCGACCCCCACCAGCGTGTTCAGTTCGCGCGAGTAGTCCGCCAGACGATCGAGGATCTCGCGACCCAACCGGCCCGCCGCGGGCACGGGGATCCACTGGTCGATGAAGACCGGCTTGTAGGTCCAGCGGCGGATGCCTTCCTTGTCCAGCAGCGCGCGCAGGACGATGGTCGGCATCGTCTCCGGGTAGTAGAGATCGAACATGAAGTTGCCCAGGCTGTGGGCGATCAGGGCGCCGTTATACACCTCGAATCCCTGGAGCACGTGCGGATGCGAGTTGAGCACCGCATCGGCTCCCGTGTCCACCGCGTGCCAGCGCATCTGGCGGTCGTCCATGCCGGGCCAGATCGGGAAGCGGAAGTCGTCGGCCTCTTCGAATGAAACGTAGGGGGGACAGAGTTCGGGCGAGCGTTCGATCGTGATCCCGCCGGGCGCATCGGGCGGTGGCGCCGTCTGGTACTCGAGACCGGTGTGCGGGAAGGCGATGACGATGTCGGCCACGCTCTCGGCCTGTGCGATCGCTCGCTCGATGTTCGGCTGCAGCCAGTAGCCGAAGCCGCACTTCTCGTAGCCGGCGTCCAGGAACGGCTGGTAATTGTACTCGCGCCCGGTGCGGTTGCAGTAGTTGATGAATCCCATGCGGACGCCGTCTTGCGTGTAGTAGCACGGCTGCAGGGCGAAGTAGCTGTTGATGCCCGATCCGCCGCGCGTGATGCCCACGCTGTCGAAGACCGCCTCCGTCTGGACGAGTCCCTCGATACCGTAGTCGGTGATGTGGTTGTTGCCCAGCGAGGCCACGTCGATCCCGGCATAGACGAGACCGGCGATGTTCTCGGGCCGCGTGCGGAAGACCACGCTCTTCGTGGGGTGCGGCTCGCCGCGATCGGTGAAGGGACACTCGGCATTGACCATGGTCACGTCGGCGGCGTCGCCGAGAATGCCCAGCGTCGGCTCGAAGAGATATTCCACGCCGTAGGTGTCGATCAGTCCGCCGGGCTCATCGTAATTGCGGCCCATGAAGATGTCGCCGGTGAAGTTGATGCTGATGAGATCAGACTCGCCGGTAGGTTCCACGGTCACCTGAACCGTGTCGCGGCCGAAGAGCCCGGTGTCGTCGCGCACATCCAGCGCGACGGTGAACGTGTAATCCGCCTCCGCGGTGAATGCGTGGCTCGGATTCTCCTCCGCGCTCGTCGTGCCATCGCCGAAGTCCCACGCGTAGGTGTGCGCATCGCTGTCCGGATCGTAGACCAGCGCCTGGAACTGCACCTCGACGCGATAGAGGCGTCCTCGCTCGATCTCCTCGGTCCGCCCGCGGACCGTCTGGATCTCGACCGTCGGCGCAACGGGGAGGTCTGCGGTCACATCGTAGACCTCGTCGAACACGGTCTTGCCGTGCTGCGTGTCGTCGTGGTCGTTGACGAAGACGAGGCGCGTGATCCGCGGCAGGTAGCCCCACGTGTCATACCAGTCCTGGCCGATGGGCAGCCGGTAGGCGTGCCACTCCTCGAGGGGAAAGGCCCCCTGGTAGGCCACGTTCCAGCGGTCCGAGAGCACGAGCTGCTCGCCGGAGACGCAATAGAAGAGCACATTGTCGGTGCTGTCGCCGAAGGCGAAGGCGTGGAGTTCGCCCAGATCCTCGGTGTAGATCGCCACCTGGAAGACCGTCTCGGCGCTCAGCGGATACGGGTCGATGGAGAGCTGTTTCCAGGTGTTGCCCCACATGCGCAGGGCGTAATCGGTGCCGCCGTAGGTATTCTGCGATTGGATCTCCCAGTCGTTGGGATCGAAGTCCTCGCCCTCGTAGCTCTCGAGCGCGGCCGTGCCGTCCTCGAAGTCGATCAGCATCGTGCCGCGGCCGCCACTGTCCGCCTGCGGGGCGGCGGCCAGACCGGCGATGAGCGCGAGAAGCGCGCCAAGAGCAATGGCGAGGCGACAGGTGCGGACCGCGCCGGCGCGCGCAGCTCCACGGATCATGGGAACCCCCTTCTCAGGCGGATGGCCAACAATTCTAACCAATTGTATCGCAAAAAGTTGGGTCTCACAAGCATCTCACTGCTGAGAGCCGCGCCGGGGCATGCTATACTGCCTGGCTTTGGACCCTGGGGGTATGCAGAGATGATCATCGGGCTTCGCCATGAGGACAAGAACGCCTGGGAGCGCCGCGTGCCGCTCACCCCGGACGACGTCGCCGGCCTGATCTCCAAGAGCGGGATCACGTTTCGCGTCCAGCCCTCGCTGCCTACCCCGCAGCGCATCTTCCCCGACCGGGCCTATGCCGAGGCGGGCGCCGAGGTGACGGATGACTTGAGCGGCTGCGATCTGGTGATGGGCGTCAAGGAGATGCCGGTGGGCATCTTCCGCTCAGGCAAGGCCTACATGTTTTTCTCGCACACGATGAAGTGCCAGCCCTACAACATGCCGATGCTAAAGACGTTGCTCGACCTGCGCTGCACGCTCTTCGACTACGAGCTGATCAGCGACGACCGCGGCCGCCGGCTGGTCTTCTTCGGCCGCCACGCGGGTCTCGCGGGCATGATCGACAGCCTGTCGGCGCTCGGGCGGCGCCTCGAGACCGAGGGCATTCCCGCCCCCTTCACAAAGATCAAGATGGCGCAGGAGTACGGCACGCTGGCCGCCGCGCGCGAGCACATTCGCACGGTGGGTGAGGAGATTCGCACGGATGGCATCGATCCCCGACTCGTGCCGCTGGTGGTCGGTTTCGCGGGATACGGCAACGTCTCGGGCGGCGCCCAGGAGATCTTGGACCTCCTGCCGGTGGAGACCATCCTGCCCGATGAGCTGCTCACCTTGCGCGAGCGCTCGAATCTGTCCGCGCACCACGTCTACAAGGTGGTCTTCAAGGAAGAGCACATGGTGACGCCCAAGGAGCCGGGCGACCGCTTCGTGCTGCAGGACTACTACGATCATCCGGAGAAGTACGCGCCTGCCTTCGACCGCTACACGCCGCATCTCACCGTGTTGATGAACACGATTTTTTGGACCGAGAAGTACCCGCGCCTCGTCACGATCGATTTCGTCCGTCAGCTCTTCGGCAGTGACGCGCCGCCGCCCCTGCGTGTCGTCGGCGATATCTCCTGCGACATCGGCGGCAGCATCGAGTTCACCACGAAGGCCACCGAGCCGGACAATCCGTGCTACGTGTTCGAGCCGGCCAGCGGCGCAGTGCGGGACGGGTACGCGGGGCACGGTCCCGTGGTCATGGCGGTCGACAACCTGCCGTGCGAGCTGCCGCTCGAATCCAGCGAGCACTTCAGCACATCTCTGCGCGACTTCATCGCCGGGTTCGCCGCTGCCGACCTCTCGGCGACCGACGGGCTGCGGCCGTTGTCGGAACCGCTCCGGAAGTCCGTGATCGCCCACCGGGGCGCGTTGCTTCCGCCCTTCGAGTACATTAAAGACTGCCTCCGGCAGCTGTCCACATCGTCATGAGGAATGAAAGGAGAATGAGATGAGCCGAGTTCTGCTTCTGGGTGCCGGGCTTGTCACCCGCCCGCTGGTCAGGTACCTGCTCGAGCAACCCGATCTGCACCTGACCATCGCGACTCGCACGGTCTCCAAGGCCGAGAAGCTGCTCGACGGTCATGAGCGGGGTACGGCACTGCGGCTGCTCGTCGATGACGAGGCGGCGCTCTCGCGTCTGGTCGCGGATCACGACCTGACGATCAGCCTGCTCCCCTACACCTACCACGTGGCCGTGGGCAAGCTGTGCATCCAGCACAAGAAGCACTGCATCACCACCTCGTACGTCAGCCCGGCGATGCAGGCGTTGGACGCGCCGGCGCGCGAGGCGGGCATTCTCATCCTCAACGAGATCGGTCTCGACCCGGGCATCGACCACATGTCGGCCATGCGGGTCATCGACGACGTCAAGAGCCGCGGGGGCAAGGTGGTGGCCTTCTCGTCCTACTGCGGCGGTCTGCCAGCGCCGGACGCCAACACCAACCCGTGGGGCTACAAGTTCTCCTGGAGCCCGCGGGCGGTGGTGATGGCCGGCAAGAACCCGGGGCGTTTCCTCAAGGACGGCAAGGTCGTCGACATTCCCGGCAAGGACCTCTTTGCGCACTACGAAATGGTCACGGTTCCCGACGCCGGCGAGTTCGAGGGCTACACCAACCGCGACTGCGTGGGGTACATCGACATCTACGGCCTCGAGGGCGCCCACAGCATGTTCCGCGGCACACTGCGCTATCCCGGCTGGTGCAAGACGCTGAAAGCGATGGCCGATCTCGACTACCCCAACGATGCCCCGCGCGACGACCTGAAAGGCAAGACCTTCGCCGACCTCATGGGCATGTTGGTGCCCGGCGGTGCGGGCCATGATCTCAAGGCATCGGTTGCGAAGTACGTGGGCGTTGAGCCCGGCAGCGACCCGATTCGTCGCATGGAGTGGCTCGGTCTGTTCAGCGACGAACCACTGCCCGAGGCGGGTAGCGTCATGGACGTGCTTGTCGTGCGCATGGAGGAGAACATGCCGTATGCGCCCGGGGAGCGCGACATGATCGTCCTGCATCACGAGTTCAAGGCGGAGCTGCCGGATCACAAGGAGCACATCACGTCCACGCTCATCGACTTCGGCATCCCCAACGGGGATTCGGCCATGGCCCGCACGGTGAGCCTGCCGGCCGCCGTGGCGACCAAGTTGATCCTCGAAGATCGGATCCAACTGACCGGCGTGCACGTCCCGGTCAAGGCCGACTTCTACAACCCGGTGCTCGACGAGCTCAGTCAGATGAATATCTCCTGCAAGGAGAGAACCGCAAAACGCTAGAAGAAAGCGGCCAGGTACGCTATGAGGTGTATATGAGTGATTCTGAAGTTCTGGAAGCCATCGGCCCCCACGTCCACGACGGCAAGCTCAAGTGCAAGGACGCACTCGAGGTGGCCGCGCGGCTCAAGGTCAAGCCGACCGTCATCGGCAAGGTCTGCAACCAGCAGGACATTCGCATCATCAACTGCCAATTGGGTTGCTTCGGCGCGGTGAGCAAGCGGCAGGACACGTAGCAGACGCAACCGACTTGCACAACGGGGCGACCGGTATGAACCGTGCGAGGCCCAAGATGCGCATGCGACTGAGCGTCTGGCTCGAGAACGACGAGGGAAAGCTGCTCTTCGGCGAAGGGCGTCAGCAGATCCTGGAAGCGATCGCCGAGCACAAGTCCCTCTCGGCCGCCGCAGAGGCGATGGGCATGTCCTATCGAGGGCTGTGGGCAAAGATCCGCCATTCCGAACGCCGGCTTGGCTTTCCCCTGATCGAATCGCACGCGGGGCGGGGTCCTTCTTCGGGCACCTCGCTGTCCGATCAAGGCCGCGCCATGCTTGAGCGCTACGCGGAACTCAGGCGGAGGGTCGTGGCCGCGGCGGACGAGGCGTTCGGTGAACTCTATGCCGACGACTGACCGCGGCAGGATATTGTGTCTATCCTGACATCTTATTCCCCGACAAGCTGTTAGGCCTTCTGCTGCCTTGACATCCGTCCCCCCGCAGTCGAGAATCCGGTCGATTCTGGTTGGTGGCCGCGCGCCTTCCCGAGTTGGGCGGGTGGTCTGCGAGAGGGCAGGGAGTGGATCTGAGCGCCTCGAAGAGCGGGCTGAAGAGTCTGGAAGGCAAGCCGGGGGTCTCCCCGGACTTGCTCCACTTGGAGCAGTGTCTCCTCGAGTGGCGGCACGCCGCCGCCGGCCATATCGCGATCCACTACCCTTCACAGGCTCCCGACACCTCGCACCTGAACGAGGCGATCAAGACGGGCGCCACGCTGGTCTCTTCCCACGATCCCCTCCCCGCTGCGGCGTTGCTTTCACAGCGGGTGGACGAACTCCTGGGCGCGGTGCGTGAAAGCCTGCCCGACGCCGGCGCGATTCGCGAGTGGCTCGATCGTCATGTGGCCGGGGAGAATCGCGATGCGCTGCTCGAGCGCTGGTTCACCGCGGTCTGGAAACGGGACGGAGACGAGCTGCAGTCGCTGGCCGGCGATGCGAACCTGGATCCCGAAATCCTCTCGTGGACCGGGCGTCAGCTCGCGCGCCCCTTCTTCCACCGCCTGGGGACCTACCTCTCCGCGCATCCTGCGTTCAAGTCCCGGCCGGTCAAGACGGCCGGTTGTCCATGCTGCGGCGGCCCCGCGCGGATGGGCCGCTACGAACGCGAGGAAGGGCACCGCCTTCTGTGGTGTGATCTCTGCAACGTGCAGTGGGCCTTCCCGCGCGTCACCTGCCCCTTCTGCCTGAACGACGATCAGAAGAAGCTCGGCTACCTCACCTTCGAGAACGTGGCCAACTACCGCGTAGATGTGTGCGAGGTCTGTCACGGCTACCTGCGGGCGATCAATGAACGTGATCTGCCCGAAGGCGACCGGGTGGACTTCATCATAGAGGATGTCGGCACTTATCACCTGGGAATCGCTGCCGAGAAGCAGGACTACCATCCGGGAGACCTGTCCGGCAGCACGGCGGGTCGCGCCTCGCCGTCCGGGTAACGTGCCGGCGGACCCATGCCTGCGGTATGGGTCGCATGTGGTGTGGGGTGTCAGCAAGAAGCAAGGAGAGGGGATCAGCGATGAGTCTCACAAGGAGAGGGTTCCTGGCCGCGTCGGGAACGACAGCCCTTGGCGGTCTCCTCGCGAAGCTGGGTCTGGATCTGGGACCTTCGGTGGCCCACGCCGAAGCCCTGAAGACCCGCTATGCGAAGGAGTCCACCACCATCTGCCCCTACTGCGGGGTGGGTTGCGGGCTGATCATCTCGACGATGAACCGCAACGTCATCAACGTTGAGGGAGACCCGGACCATCCGATCAACAAGGGTTCGCTGTGCTGCAAGGGTCAGTCGCTCTATCAGGTGGCGACGAGCCCGCGCCGCATGACGAAGGTCCTGTACCGGCCGCCGCGCGGCAGCCAGTGGCAGGAGGTCTCCTGGGAGTGGGCGATCAGCCGGATCGCGGATCGGGCCAAGGAGACGCGCGATCATACCTTCACGGGGAAGGACGAGAAGGGTCGCGTCGTCAATCGTACGCACGCGATGGCTGCGCTGGGAGGTGCGGCGCTCGACAACGAGGAGTGCTACCTCTACGGGAAGCTCATGCGTGCCTTGGGTCTGGTGTTCATTGAACACCAGGCACGCATATGACACTCGGCCACTGTCGCCGGTCTGGCGCAGAGTTTCGGCCGCGGTGCGATGACCAACCACTGGACGGATATCCAGAACTCCGACTGCGTGATGATCATCGGCTCCAACGCCGCCGAGAACCACCCGCTCTCCTTCAAGTGGGTCATGAAGGCGGTCGAGGACCACGGGGCCACGCTGATTCACGTCGATCCGCGCTTCACGCGCACGTCCTCCAAGGCGCATATCTACGCGGCCCTGCGTTCGGGCTCGGACATCGCCTTCATCGGCGGTTTGATCCACTACGTGCTGACGAACAAGCTGTATCACGAGGAGTACGTCAAGAACTACACCGACGCGACGATGATCGTCAGCGACAAGTTCGACTTCCAGGACGGTCTCTACAGCGGGTATGACGCGTCGAAGCGCAAGTACGACAAGAGCAAGTGGGCCTACAACGTCGCGGGTGACGGCCCGAAGCGCGACATGTCCATGAAGGATCCGCGCTGCGTCTTGCAGCTGCTGAAGAAGCACTACGCAGACTACACGCCGGAGATGGTGTCCCGAGTCACCGGCATGCCGGTCAAGGACTTCGAGAGGGTCGCCAAGGCCTTCTGCGCGACGGGTAAGGCGGGCAAGTCGGGCACCATCATGTACGCGATGGGCACCACGCAGCACACCGTCGGTACCCAGAACGTCCGCAGTTACGCGATGCTTCAGCTGCTGCTGGGGAACATCGGCGTGGCCGGCGGCGGCATCAACGCGCTGCGCGGCGAGTCCAACGTGCAGGGTTCGACCGATTACGCGCTGCTGTTCCACATCCTGCCCGGCTACTTGAAGACCCCGCGGGCGTTCAACACAAACCTGAACGCCTATGTCGAGAAGTGGACCCCCAAGGGCAACTACGGGGACATGTCGGCCAACTGGTGGCAGCACACGCCCAAGTACATGGTCAGTCTGCTCAAGGCCTACTGGGGCGATCACGCCGCCAAGGGCAACGAGTTCGACTACCACTACCTGCCGAAGTTGGACGAGAACTGGATCTACACCCACATTGGCATGTTCGAGGCGATGTACGACGGCCACATCAAGGGCC
>JAUVTV010000103.1 GCA_030601305.1 Candidatus Eiseniibacteriota bacterium
GGGGGGGGGGGGGGGGGGGGGGGGGGGGGGGGGGGGGGGGGGGGGGGGGGGGGGGGGGGGGGGGGGGGGCCGAGGTTGACGCCGCTCTCCTCGAACGACCTCTCCAGGAGCTTCTCCAGCTTGACCGCCGAGACCTTCTCCGAGATGGCGGGGAAGAACAGCAGGCGGTCCACCTCGTAGGTCCGCACCTTGCGCATTTCGAGCCCCAGTTCCTTCTGAGCGTACTCCTCTAGCCACGCCTGGTAGCTCGCCTCCGTGTTCTCGAGCAGAGCGTTGGCCGTGGTGCGCATCAGCTCGACATTCCAACCTTCCACCCGCTGGAGGAACTCGTAGTAGCCCTCTTCCCCCACGTCTTTGGCCTGGTCGTTGAGATCCAGGAGAAGGCTGCGCCGGTACACGTTGACCCCCGTGTAGAGCTGGCTTGCCGCCAGCCACCACTTGCGCCGGATATCGCGGTCCGCCTGGCAGCCGATCCGGTGATCGAGCCCCCAGAGCACGACCTGACCTTCCTCCACCGGAATCGAGTTCTCGCGCAACGAGTTCGTGAGATCGTCGAGCAGCGGGGCCACCCTCGAGCGGATCGCGTGGTAGCGCACGATGTCGGCCGTTCGCCCGCGCTTCGCCTTCTCCGCCGGATCGGTTGCCTCGGCCACGATCTCACCCAGACGGACCAGCTTCGCCGGCGTGAAGAGGTAGGCATACCCGCCGTAGGCCTTTTCCAGTTCCGAATCCTTGCCTTCCGCCCACGGCTTGAATCTGGCCTCGTTGACCGACACCAGCATCTCCCCGGCCTTCTCACGAATGCGGACGTACTCCTCGGCGGCCCACGCCGCGGCTGCGCCCGCGAGAACCAGGGCCACGGTCACCAACACGAGGCGACGCGCCAGCGCGCTTCCTCCACCAAACATAAAGAACCTCCTCAGACCAGCCCTTGCATACCCCTATACGCATTCCAAACAGGACATTACAGCCCGAACCTCATGTCCTCAGCGATCTCTCTCAAGCCACCGACAACGTCGCCGCTTCCGCCGTGTGCGGACGGCACACCAGATCCGCACCGATGCACGCGGCCCGCCGCCGGACCTTCGCACCGCACAACGCGCACCGTGGGGCGAGCAGCGCTCCGCTCGCGTAGTCCGCGACCGCGTAAACCACACCCGAGCTGCGCCGACGTCCGCGGATCTTCTGCCCCCGGAGGAGCATGACCCAGCACGGCTCCATGAGCACGGCAAGTGCAGAGAGCCGGATGCTCGCGCCGGCGCCCCAGAAACTGGCAACCTCCTGCACGCGGCGCTTCAAGTCAAGCTGCAGCTTGCGGACCTGATCAACCTCGTCCTCGGGCGACAAACGCCCGCGGCCCATCGGGTGACGCACCTCGTCGATGAGCTGTCGGTAGTACGCCTCGATGTTGGCGGTCTCGCGCGAGACCTCCAGCGCCGCGGCCTCCTTGACCTTTCGTGCCCGTCGCTGCAGGCGGCGATCCAGCACGTTCAACGAGCTGAGGAATGTCCCCGGGCTGGGCAACGTCGCTGCCGCGCGCCACCCGTCCGCCGGCTCGGCGCTCCCTTCCCGCAGCCCATCCAAGAGAGCCGACGGTGACGCGTGCACCTCGCAGTGTAGCGGATCGAGGGGAATCAACTCCAAATCATCGGGAACATCGATTGTACGATACTCGGCCGTGTAGACAAACAGAAACACGGGCCGATATCCGGGCCTCGGGGACGTCCACGTGCCACCTTCCACCTCGGGCAGTCGATTCCTGGACGGCTTGCACCCCTTCTCGGACGGCCGCGGCCGATAGGTCACCGTATACTTGCCGCCCCGCGCGGCTGCCCCCACCAGGCGATCGAGGAAAGCCGATCCAACCGCGACGAGTTCGGCCGTGGGATGGAACCGGTGCGCGCGAGCACCGAACGCGAGCTGCCGGGCCCCATCGGCACCGAAGGACGCGTCGCTGCCATAGGTCACGTCGAGCAAGTCGGGGCCCACCGGTTCGACGCGCGCGCCGCGATACGCGAGATAGCCCTCGACGAAGCTGCGTATGTCGGAACGCTTCATCTCACCTACCCCCCAGACGTCCCTTCGAAGATCTCCTGATCGTAGGCCTTCACATGTTCATATCGCTCTCGCGCCTGCTGCATCTCCTTACCCATGTCCCCGAAGGCTTGCTCCATCTCCTCGCCGTCTTGATGCTCGGCCCACAACCTAAAGATGCGTGCCTCAATCGATTCCCCCCAATCCAGGTGCCCCAGAATCTGGTCCATTTCGCCGATCACGAGCTGGAACATGTTGATTTTCTGTTGCAGTACGGCGAGCACGTACGATTCCAACGTACCGCGCGCGGAGAGATTGTGGATGCGCACATCGCGAGTCTGCCCGATACGGTGTACACGTCCGATCCGTTGCTCGACACGCATCGGATTCCAGGGAAGGTCATAGTTGACCACCGTCCGGCAGAACTGGAGATTGCGTCCCTCGCCACCGGCCTCGGTGCTCACCAGTAGGTCGGCATCCTGCCGGAACGCGTCCACGGCCTGATCCTTGGCCTGCGCCGTGAGACTGCCGTGAAAGACGGCGACGCGCAGGCCGCGCTCGCGGAGCGCTCGCGTAATGGAATCCACCGTGCGGCGGAATTGCGAGAAGACCAGTACCTTCTCACCGCGGCCGCACTGCTCGTCGGCCAGCTCCACCAGCACCTCGAGCTTGACCTCTCGCTTCACCGACCTACCCAGCACGAGGAGGTCCAGCAACTCGGCACGCACGGAACTGAGGCGCCCGGTCGCGGCCTTCTCGAGCGTCCCGATGGCGGCCGCCGGCGAGGAGCCGATCTCCTTCTGCAGAACCATGAGCAGCAGCGGCCATGGCAGGCGCCTCTCACGAGGCCGGTCCCTGGCCGCCATGCGCCGCACGAAACGCGAGACCTCCCGGTAGAAGATGCGTTCGTCGTCGTGGAGCTCCAGCTCGCGCGTCGTGACCTCGCGCCGCGGGAACTTGATCGAGGTGCTGCTGCGGGTCGTGCGGATCATCACGTCGGCCAGGAGCTGCGAGAGCTGGCGCGTGTTCTTCGGAACGCGCCGGTCCCCGCGCACCACGTAGTCGCGCCGAAACGAGCGATAGGTACCCAGCACTCCGGGACGCAGGAGCGTGACCAGATTGTAGAGTTCGCGCAGGTCGTTCTGCACCGGCGTGGCCGTGAGCAGCAGCAGGTATTTCAGACTGAGCGAATCGATGAATTTCCAGGCCTGCGTCAAGTGATTGCGCAGACGATGCGCTTCGTCGACGACCAGGATGTCGAAGCCCTGCTCACGAATCGCCTGTCGGTTGCGCGGGGACTTGGCCGTATCCAGCGACGCGAGCAGGATCGGGTGCGCATCCCACCGCTCGCCGCGGCTGAACACCTTGACCGGGATGTCGAACTTATGCTGCAGCTCCTCCCGCCATTGGCTGAGCAGCGAGGCCGGGACGAGGATCAGGACGCGCCGCACCAAGCCGCGCAGCAAGTACTCCTTGAGGATCAGGCCGGCCTCCACGGTCTTGCCCAAACCGACCTCATCGGCGAGCAGCGCGCGCCCCTTCATCTCGCGCAGGACGCGCAAGCAGGCGCGAATCTGATGCTCGAGACGCTGCACGTCACGGGCGTGATTGAGGGCCAAGAGCCGGGCGAAGCCACGCTGGCGCGCGATCCGCAGCCCGTCGAGGTGAAAGAAGAACGCCGTCGGAGGGACCGCTTCGAGCCCCTTTCCGTTCTGGAACGGTTTCAACGAGTCGGCCTCGATCTCGAGGATCCGCGAACGCGCGAAACGGTAGGTGGACGGATCGACCAGGGCCGTGGTCGGCTGGACAGTTCGCTTGTAGGCGGTGCTCCGCGGCCGCGCCGGCTCGATGTCGGCGGGCTCGTCGATCAGCAGGCCGCTCGTCGACTGGACCGGGCTCGACTCCTGCCCGGGGCTTGGATCCCCATCGTCCCCGGGCGCTTTGACCAGCTGCGGGTGAATGGAGGTCACCTTGCGCACACCGTCCGAGAACGCGATCTCCAGGATGTCGAAGAAATCGCGGGCGCGGACATCCACCACGAGCCCTTCCCCGAAGACTTGATGGACGACTCGGTCGCCCACTGTGTATGACCTGGCAGCCACGGCTTCGCGCTTCTCCTCCCCACCGGGGATCCACCCCCGCGGGTACGCCTTCCGCAGTCGTCGGCACAGATTTGCGGGCCAGCTATGATATCACAGATCGGGCGCGCTGACGAGGGTCAGTGTGGTGGGTCCGGGGGGTGGACTCAGCCGGTCAAACACCGGCTGGATCAGCGGCCGAAGTAGAACAGGATGCCGATGGAGGCCTGTCCGCTGAGGGTGATACCCGACACCCCAGGCGTGCTGAAGTAGTAGCCGGAAACCGTACTGTCGATCGAGAAGTTGCGCTTCAAGAAGTACTCCAGCCCCAGGCCCGTGCGCAGGACGAACCCCTCCCCGGGGTACGAGACTTGCTCACTCACATTGCCGGCCGCGTCGATGAATCTGTACATGAGCTGGGGGCGATAGAAGCCACCGCTGATGACGACGTAGGGCGTTCGCCGGCGCTTCCTCTGCATGTAGATATAGTAGTCCACCATCAGGATCTGGGTTTCCAGTTCGTCGGCGTCGAGCGGTTCGGTGCCCTCTGCACTCTTCGGCACCGTCCCGAGGCGATTGAACGTCTGCAGCTCGAACGAGAGGCCGATGGCCCGACTGCGGGCGATGTACTGGCGGACGTTGATGCACACGCCGCCGCCCCAGCGAAAGATCTCACCCCAGTCGCCCTCGGTGCCCAGAGCGCCGTACTGGACCTTGCCCCCTACGCTGGGAGTATCGCGCCGGTGTTCGTAGGCCTGCCCGTTCTGGACGCCGATGACGAGCCCGGCGAGCAACATGAGAACGGCCAGCAGGCATCTCTGGCTGAAGGGCTTCTGATTCGCCGCTGTGCTACGCATGCAACCCCTAACCCCGCGGATGATACCGCTGGTGCGCGTCCTGCAAGTAAGGTTCATCCACGCCGGTGTAGATCTGCGTCGACGCCAAACGGGCATGACCCAACAGCTCCTGCACCACGCGAAGCGAAGCACCGCCATGCAGGAGATGCGTCGCGTACGTGTGCCGCAGCAGGTGCGGGTGCACGCGCCGTCCAAGACCCGCGCCGGTCGCCCGCTTGCGCAGGATCTTCCAAAACCCCATGCGACTCAAGCGTCCACCTCGCGCGTTCAAGAACACCTGGCGCGGAAGCCGGGATCCCCTGTGGCGTGTGAGGAGCACCGGCCTTGCTTTCTCAGTGTAGGCGCGTAGCGCGCGCATGGCCGGGCGCCCGAGCGGCACAAGACGCGTGCGCGACCCCTTCCCCAAGAGACGCGCGATCCGCTCGTCCCAGGCCACATCCTCCAGAACGAGGCCGAGCATCTCCGAGACCCGCGCGCCCGTGCCGTAGGCCATCTCGAGCAGCGCGCGGTCGCGAAGTTCGAGGGGTTTCTCACCTTGTGCGGATTCCATCAGGGCCCTCGCCTCCTCCACCGACAGCGCGGGAGGCACGCGCTTCCAGCCGCGAGGCGCCTTGAGCGCGTGCGACGGGTCCTGCACGACGACACCCTCGTCCGTGAGAAACGCGAAGAAGGTGCGCACGGCCGAACGGACGCGCGCCACCGTGGATGCTTCACGTCCCGCTTCGTGCAACTCGATGAGATAAGCACGCAGGTGATCCTCGCGAACCTGTGACGGTCCCGCGAGCCCGCTCCCCGCGAGGTGCGCGAAGAGCCGGCGGAGATCACCGACATAGGCCTGAACCGTGTTCGCCGAAGCCGCCCGCACGAGCGAGAGGTTGAAGACGAACTCCTCGAGCGCCGAGTGAAAGGCCCGCGGCAGGGCCGTCTGTGTGCCTTTGGGCCTACCCACGGCGTCCTCCCCGGCGCAGCGCGGCCGCGATCTCGCGCGCGAGGTTTGGCCCGACCCCCGGCGTCTTCATCAGCTCCCCTTCGCTCGCCTTTGCCAGCGAAACCAGGTCGCCGAAGCGCGCCATGAGTGCTTGCCGCCGCTTGGCTCCCAGACCGCGCACGGCCGAAAGCGGATCGCGGGTCATCGCCTCCCGCCGCAGACGGCGGTGGTAGCCGACGGCGAAACGGTGAGCCTCATCACGCACCCGTTGGAGCAGCTGGAGGCCGGAAGAGCTGCGCGGCAAACGCACCGGCTCCCTCTCTCCCGGCAGGAACAGTTCCTCCTCCCGCTTCGCCAGTCCCACGACCGGAATGCTCCCGTAGCCCGCGTCGCGCAGCACGTCGGCCGCTCGGTTGACCTGGCCCTTCCCGCCGTCGATGAGGATGAGATCGGGCACCACGGCTTCCTCGTCCGCGAAGTGGCCCGCGCGACGTTCGATCATCTCGGCCATCATCGCGACGTCATCCGGACTGTCCTTCAGCCGGATGCGGTACCGGCGGTACCCGCTCTTGTGCGGCTGACCGTTCCGAAAGACGACTTGCGAACCCACGGCCATGCGCCCCTGCAGGTTGCTGATGTCAAAACCCTCGATGCGGTACGGCGCCGTGGAGAGTCCCAGCGCATCCTGCAGGACATAGGCCGAAGCCTGGAGACGCTCCTGCGTCCCGGCCTCGAGGAGTTCCACTTCCTCCAACGCCAGGGCGGCGTTCTCGCTGGCCACACGGATCAGTTCCGCGCGCGGGCCGCGGCGGGGAAGCACCAAGCGCACGCGCCTGCCGGCCTTCTCGGACAGCCATCCTTCCAAGACCGCCTGATCCGTAGGCAAGATGTTGGTCAGGACGATCGGCGGCACCTGATCGCGTCCCTGGTAATGCTCCGCGAGGACCGTGGCCATGATCGCCGGCGGCGCCGCCTGGTCCGCTTCACCCACGCTGAGACGCCACATGCCGACGACCTTTCCCGCGCGGTGCGAGAACATCGTCGCCAGCGCGCGGTTCCCGCGACACGCCAAGGCGATCGCGTCGAGGTCGGGCCGGTTGAGATCGGTCATGCGCTGCCGCTCGCCCAGGGTCGCCAGGCGCTGGATATCGTCGCGGAACTGTGCGGACTCCTCGAAGCGCAGTTCCTTCGCGAGCGCGCGCATCCGGCGCTCCCAGTGGCGCAACACACCCTCGCCCCCACCTTCGAAGAACCGCACCAGCCGCTCGACGGTCTGCCGATAGAGGTCCGGATCGGCCTTCCCGGTGCAGGGCGCCGGACACAGGCCGAGGGAGTACTTCAGACACTCGCGGCCCCCCTGGGCCAGTCTGCGATCCGTGCAGCTGCGCAGCGGGAAGAGACGTTGCAGCGAGCGCAGAACCTGCCGCAGATCCTTGACCCGCACGAACGGGCCGAAGTAGCGCGATCCGTCCGCGACGACGGTCCGCGTCACGAGCAGGCGCGGATAGGCGTGACGCACGCCGATCTTGAGAAACGGGTACTTCTTGTCGTCCTTGAGCTCGATATTGAAGAACGGCGCGTGCGACTTGACGAGGTTGGCTTCCAGCACGAGTGCTTCCGCCTCATTCGCGGTGACGACGTAGTCGAAGTCGCGCACGCGACTGCGCAGCTGTTCGAGCCGCACGTCGGGCGCCGTCCCACGGAAGTAGCTACGGACGCGACCCGGCAGGCGCTTGGCCTTGCCGATGTAGAGGATCTCGCCGCGCGCATTCTTCAGCAGGTACACGCCGGGACGCTCCGGGACCAGGCGCAGCTTTTCCTCGAGGTGCTTGCGCCACACGGTGTCTTCTTTCCTGTTCGTCGTGCGACTCACTGCCGATCACCCGTCGTCTGCCCAGCGCTTCCGCGTCACGCGGTCCCTCAGGAAAGCCATCTCCCGGCTACCGAGGAGCCGCGCGACCGCGAGATAGGCTCTCACCGCGCAGACGCCCGCCGCCCGGACGGTCAGCACCTGGTGCCCCAGGCCGTCCGCACCGAGCAACCGCGTCGCGAGCGCCAGGCCCAGCGCCGCCGCCCCCGCGGCGATCGCCGCGCCCAGGAGCGAGCGTCCGGCGCTCGTTACGAAAGCGCGACTCGCCGCAAGTCCATACTGCTTCTTCATCGC
>JAUVTV010000081.1 GCA_030601305.1 Candidatus Eiseniibacteriota bacterium
CACCGCGAACGCAGAACAGAGCACGGGGAGTGGCGCGTCAAGCTGTTGAACGCCCTCGCTGCCAACCGGCCGCACGGCGCGAAGCGCGATCTCGTCGCCGGCGCCGGGACGGACCTCTCCGCGAAACCAGATCTCGCCTTCGATGCGACGCGCGACCGCGTCCATCTCCCGCCAGCGCTCACCCGCCGCCGTTCCTCGCAGCACCCCGAGAAGAACCAGCAGACAGAGCAGTCCCACGTCGTGGACCCGGCACGGCCCGCGAGATGCGCCGCGCGGAAGGGCCCATCGCCCGGAGATGACGAGTCCCACGACGAGGATCGGGCAGAGCACGGAGGTGTACGCCGGGAGAGTCGCCTGCTCGCCGACAACCAAGCCGGCGGCAAGCCCCGCGCAACAGACCGCGGCTGCGCTCACCCGCTCTTGGATCCTGAACAGCACGAGCCACTCTAGCGAAGCCAATGCTGTGCCAGGCGGGAAGAGAGTCGAAACCTAGCGGATGCGCACCATCCGAAGGCGCTGGCTGCCCCGTGCGGTCTCGATCCGTCCGTAGTAGACACCGGCAGGCTCGCGCAATCCGGCGCGGTTTCGCCCGTCCCAGTAGACGGCGTGCGGCCCGGCCGAACTGCGACCGTCGATGAGCGTTCGCACGTGACGTCCCTCGCCGTCGTAGATGCGCAGCGCGGTCTCCATCGCCCAAGGCAGCTGGAAGGAGATCACCGTGTGAGGTTCGAAAGGATTGGGCGCACAGCGCAACTGGAGTTCCGTCAGGTCGTCCTCGACAGGGTCCACGCCGGTGTGCGTGAAGCTGGTGGTCGCGTGAATCGCGAAGTCACACGAGCGCGGAGCGTCTTGTCCGTTGACGAGGATCAACCAGGCGCGCTCGACATCCTGCCAGCCGACCACCGAGAGGGTCACGTCCAGCTCCCAGCCCGGGATGAACCGGGGTTCCTCGGCCCGGCCCGGCGCCGTCCACACGATCAGCGTTGCGCTGTGGAGATCCTCGCAAGCCTCGATGCGGATTTCGAGCAGGTCGTCCGCCGAGGTCCCCGCTGGTCGCAGCTCGACATAGCTCGCACCCAGGCCCTCGGGCTGTCGCGTGAAGTGCGGGTGCACCCCTTCCGCCGGGAACTGGTCGAACACAAGGGCCGGCACGACAACGCGGGGATAGAGGTGGCCGTCCACGTAGTGCTGCCCGTCGTCGCGGTCTCCGATGAATGCGTTCCAAACGGTCCACTCCGCGTGCGCCTTCTGAAGAGAGCTGCCGGCGAGCTGCAGGACGTGATCGAGGCTCGCCCGCATCGAGATTCCCTCTCGCGACCAGGTCTCCCACGCCGTGCGCAGGAGACCCCAGGCCTCCTCACGGCTGGCCCCGGCCTGCAACTCGCGATCCACGAGGAAGCGCGGCCACAGCCAGCTTCCGTACTCGAAGGATCCGTTGTAGAGGTCGAGACGCCGATGGGTCTGCGTTCCATAGATCGGCAGGAAGGCGTGGAGGTCACGGATCAGCGCGTAGGCCTCCGCCTCCTCCATCGTGGCGCACTGCTCCATGAACCAGCTCGCCTCGCTGTCGTAGCCGTACCCGAATTGCACGAGGTGATGGTACTCGTGAGCGATTGTGGTTCGGAGCGCATCCCCCGGCTTCCCGGCGCCGAACCCCGCGAAATCATTGTCGACGACCATGTATCCGGGGCACCCCTGACGTCCGGTCGTCTCCGGATCCCCGCCGACCGGCTCGTGGAGCGCATATCCGAAGACGCCCCATCCGAGATCCATGATATAGACATCGATCCAACCATCGCCGTCGTCGGCGGGCTTGGGCCAACCCTGGCCGATCGGAACACCGTCCTTCAGCTCCTCACTGTGATGCACCTCGTAGGCGCGCTCACAGGCCGACATGGCCGTACCGACGTACTCCTGGCTCCACGGCCAGCCGTGCGGCGCCTCCGGCCCCTCCGGTGCGAAGTGGAATCGGAAGTGCTCGGTCTCGCGCGTCTCCGTGAGATGAGCGGGCCTGTTCAACAGCGTTGAGAGCGCGGCGCGCTCGGCGGGGGAAAGATTCTGCCGCCGGGCTTGGACTTGGTTGAGGAGCAGTGTGGCACAGGGGGCCAGCGCATCGTCCGCAGGTACAATACCGTGGCCGGAGAGCATCACTCGGGCCTGCTCGAGCGCCGAGGTGATCCCCCCCCGGTCCGTCGCGGGACCTTCCGCGGGCCGCAGAGGCTGGACGGCCCTGGGCGCAGCGGTGACCAGAGCGCAAAGCACGAGACATGCCAGACACACCTCTCGAGCGCGCCCGGCCGCCTTCGCCATGTTGCCGGCCAGTCTCTCCACCGCAGACCCCTCTCCCGGCAGCCGCGGCTGCAACCACGTGTCCTGATAAGGCATTCCCAATAGAGAGGATAAGGGGAAAGGCCGGCGATGTCAATCTCGCCGGCCTGAGCCCCCAGAAGGGGTGGAGGGACACTCCGCAAGGATGTCCGAAGTCCCGGTGACACCGGGGTTTCCGATGTGGCATCCGCCCGATGAGACAGATTCGGACGCTACTGGACATTCTCCAACGGGGCCTCGGCGACCTGGTCAGGGGTCTCCACGGGGGTCATCTCGAAGAGGTCTGACACGGCCTCCTCACCGTCCGGGGTCACCACTGAGAAGTAGTACGAGAGGGCCTCCCCCGCCCTCGCGCTGGAAAGCTCGGCCTTGCCGACATACAGGTTCTCGCCGGAGTCCATCTCGATCAAGGGCACGGCCGACGGTCCGCCTTCTGCTGTGGGCAGGTGCAGCGTCGGCTGGCGTAGGCCTTCCCGTTCGGTGTCGATCTCCACCGCCAGCAGAACGGGGCCCTGAAGGACGACCCGCCCGGGGGAGCGGTGCTTGAAGACCGGTCGCGGCCGCAGGCCGAACTGGGCGGTCACGAAGCGACTGGCACCGGCCGGCAGGCGCAGGATCTCACAGTGTTCCTGGCCGTCACTGACGATACGCACCGCGTGGAGACCGGGCTCCACTTCGAGTTCGAGCGGAGCTAGGCCCACGAAATTGCGGTTCACGAAAACGCTGTCCCCCTCGGATGGACGGAGACCCTGGCTAGGGATCATGCGCAAGCTCTCCACATGCAGGAGCACCTGCCCGTCGGCGATGCTGTTGTTGACCTCGATGGCGGTCAGCTCCCCGCTGCGCACGAGCACCTTGCGCTCCCAAAGCGGGATGCGGTCATCTTCATAGAACATGCGATACCATCCGGCCGGCAGGTCCTCGAAGCGCGCGGGCAGCGACCGCTTGCCGGTCTGCCCCGCAAGCCAGGCCATGGGATTGGCCGCCGTGTCGCGGGCGGCAATCGTCAGCGATCCCAGGAACGCCGCGTGAATCGCATGCCTTTCGCCCGGCGCGAAATCGATCGTATCGGCCCACGCGCCCACGGCCCCCAGGTGCAGGGTGACGACGCGGCGACCGGACGTGACGCGCAGGCCGCGCAGTGGCGTGCGCCCCGGAAGCTTCTGCCCGTCGACCGACACGATGGCGCCCGCCGGTTCCGAGGTCGCGTCGATCAGGGAATACTGCGCGACGATCGTGGAACTCCCGCGCACACGATCCAGCAGGCTCTGGAACGTCTCGACCAGTCCCGGCCAACCGGCCCCGCTGAGGAGCACCGTCGCGATGAAGAACAACACCGCCGCGATGAGCAGGATGGGCAGCGCGGAGGCTCTCGAGCGCGTTGTCTCGCGGGGTGGTTTGCGCGGAATACTGGGTGCCGACGTAAAAGTGGACGGCTGGGGATCCGGCGGGGGTACGGGCTCCGGCACAGCGGCCTGTGGGAACACGGGCTCGGGCGGTGCCGCCGACGAGGCCGGGGCTTCCGGCCCGGCGAGCTGCGGAGTCGTACTTCCGCTCGTCTGTAAAGTGGGCGCGACCGGTTTCTCGGCCGGCTCCGGCGGCGGGGCCATTTCGAGGATCGGCTCGGGCTGCACCCCCGGATCGTTCTGCGCCGCGAGGACGCAGTCCCGCGCGAGGTTCGTGATTTCCACGATGACCTCTTCGCCGCGCGTCTTGTCGAGGTGCCGTTCCTCGATCACGTTGACCAGTGGCGAGAATCGGAATGCGACGACCGATGCGCTGGCGCCCTGGAGCCCCAGCAGGTTCACCAGCCCGTCACAGGCTCGCTTGAGGTCGCTGGACTCGGCAAAGAGGCGCGCGATCGCGCGTTGGTCGGGAGGCTCGTCGGCATCGCCGGCGACCAGCAGGAACTGATCGTCGCGGACAACTTCCAACGAGGTCACTTGCATACGCAGCTTCTCGGGTCCCCCCAGAGCCTCCGCGTTTCCCCTGACCGAAGGGATGATGCCTTCCTTGCCGACCAAGTGCGCGCGACCCTCGCGGAGCAGGTAGATCCACGACGCGCGCGTCTTGACGAAGTAGATGCGCGATGCCTCGACACAGGCGCATGTCGCGCGGACCCACTGGGCCCCGTGCTCCCCGGTGCGGTTGCGCTCGTAGAGGCGGAGATGGGCAACCTTGAGGGCCGTGACCATGGCCGAAACGTTGGGGGGCAGGGAGCCCAGATCCTCGTTGGCCGCCCCCCCCTCCGCGAGCCGCGGCAGCACGAACTCCTCGAAGATCTCCCGCGGTTCGCCGAACGCAACCGCGCCCGTGACGCGGTCCGGGTCAACCCATCCTACGGCCTGACCCCCATCGATCTGGGATGTGGCCATTTCGATGCGCAGCGGTCCGTCGGACGGTTTGGATCCATCCATGGATCATTCCTCCTCGGGCAGGTCCTGCTTTCCGGGGCCCCACCCGACTTCCCCCCGGGTCTCATCCGATTCACCCTGGGGCGCCTTCAACGTGCTCGCGGCTGCTCGTCCTAGGCAGCCTCGTCGGACATGTCGATTCGGGGAGTGGGGCCCAGCGGCTCCCACTCGTTGGCCTTCTCCAAGTACGTTCGCCACGCCGAACGCGCCTTGTTCTTCAGCCCTTTGCGCTGGTAGGCCTGACCGATGTAGTAGTAGCTGGGCGCGAATTCCGGGTTGAGGAAGATCGCGCGCTCCAGGTGGTGCAGGGCCTCCTCGTTGTGCCCCAGGGCCAGTGCGGCCTTGCCCATCTGCACCAGCATGTCTCCCGACCGGAACCCCTGCTTGAGAATCCGGGCATACTCCCGCAACCCATCCTCGTACTTCCCCATGCGGCAGAGCAGGTGCGCCATGCTGTGTCGCGCGGGGAGGTAGGAAGGGTTCAGGGAAAGCGCCCTGCGGAATTCCGCGAGGGCCTCTTCCGTCTGCGCGTCCCCCACGTAGAGCAACCCCAAGTTGTAACGCACGTCCGCATATCCCGGGGCCAGCTTGGCGGCCACTTGGAACTGGGTTCGCGCTTCGTCCAGGAAGCCTTGCGATGCATACTCGAACCCGACGGCGATGCGCGCGGGCACCGAAGTGGGATCGATCTGGATGGCCCGCGTCAGTTGCCGTATGGCCTCGGTTTCCTCGGCAAAGGCGGTGGCGATCTCCGCGAGACGCATGGCGTGCTGCGCCTCGCGCGGGAGCACGAGGAACGCGCGTTCGAAGCAATCGGTGGCCTCGTCGCGCAGGCCGTTGCGCGCATAGATGCGCCCCAGATACGTGTAGAGATCCTCGGCCAGGGGCGACCACAGCACGCAGCTGAGGCGCCCGCTCAGCGCGTCACGCTGGCTCTCATCCCACGGCAGGATACCCAGCCTCTCGAACGCACTGCGTGTGATCGGGCACGCTGAGGCAGCCGTCTCGAAGTGGTGTTGCGCGCCGCGCAGGTCCCCGGCCCGGACGGCGAAGAAGCCCGCATAGTGATGGAAGAGCTGCTCTTCGAACGGCTGGCCGATGGTCTTGAGCGCCGCCGCGGCGTCCTTCCCTTTCGCCAAGCACTGATAGGCTTCGTCCACCGCGCGCCAAGCGACCTCTTCCTGTTCGGCGGGACCCTGCGCGTCGGACTGGCTCACGGGCTCGACGGGCAATCCCTGCACCAGACGAGCGAGTCGCAGGCCGTAGTAGGCCGCGCGATAGCCGGGGTTGATCCCCAAGGCCTCCTCGAATTCGCGCTCCGCTGCCGCTGGATCCCCGACCAGCAGACGAAGCAGACCCAGGCGGTGTCGCACGTCCGCGTAGCTCGGATGGGTGCGCGCTTCTTGCTCGAGTACCCGTTCCGCCTCACGCGTCGCATCCAACAGGAGCCCTACGGACCCTCCGGTCTGCGCGCTCGACTTGGTCTCGCCGCGAGCCTCCTTCGTCCGGCTAGTCTCTTCTCTCATGCCGCATCCGTCCTTTCAGCGTCATGAAGCTCCATGACCACATCCACCACGCCCGAGATTCCCTTCAACTCGGAACGCAGCCGGCGAAGGAACGTCTCCCGTGCCTCCGGGCAATCCGCAGCCGCCGGGCCACCGGGCTCGCGCGCGAGGCGCCCCTTGAGCACGACGACCCCGTCGGTCGTGCCGATCTCGAGTTCCTGCTGCACGACCCAACGTCGCGCGAGCACCTGTCGGACCCGTGCATTGATCTCGAAGTCGGGGAATTCGGCTTCCTTGCGATTCACCGTGTCCTCCTCCCTTGGACAGGGGCTACCCCCGGGTCAGCCTGCAAGCCGCATGCCAACCCCGCGAGGGACCTCCATGGAGATGAATCGGCCTGCAAAGCTCCTACCGTGAGCCCTCAACTTGTTGAAGAACTAGGGAGATGCGGGACTGCCCTCGCGGTGAGTCGGGGCGGGAGGATCCGCGCTCGGAGGGAATTGCGCTGGGCTTGTCCCGGCCGCAGAGGACAAAAGCTGACCAGTCGGGCCGAGACGCAGACTGCCGTGAGGGGGCTAGAAGCGGTAGGACGCCGAGACGCGGTGACTGGAACCCAGATCATCGTGGGGCACGTAGGCGTAATCGACGCCAAAGCCCTTGATGCGGAAGCCCGCCCCCCCGGTCACGCCGCTTTCCTGATACCCCAGCCTGCCGGCGAAGAGCTTCCGGAACCAGATCTCGGTGCCCAGGCGAACGTCGCCCCCGATCGCGCCGGCGCTGAAGGAGCTCGCCGTCTCGCGACCTTCGAAGGTGAAGGCGAGGTCCGCGGCCAGCGTGACGTCGAGCGAGGCTGAAGCCAGGCCGCGCTGCCAGGCACCGCCCAGGAAGAGCGCCGGAGCGACCGTCTCGCGCCGGCCCGTGTCCCACCACAGCTGGGTCGTCGTGATATCGCTGAAGCGGGCGCCGAGCGTGAAGTCACCGCCCGGTCTCCAGAGGGCGCCAAGATCCGCGCCGATGCCGAAGCTGCCGTGATTGACGAGGTCCTGCCGAACGATCTTGAGGCTGCCGCCCAAGGACAGGCGCTCCCCCACAGGTCGCGCGTAGGTGAAGTAGAGGCCCAGCTCGGTATCGCTGTCGAGGTAGAACTGCTCCTCGAGGATCAGATCCACCCCGTGGTCGTAGCGGTTGTTGCCATTGAGGTCTTGATACGCGTCCTTGGTCACCAGGATGTCCGAGACCGCGAAGCGCACGAGGCCGATGCCGACGGCTCCCGGTGTCCCGGTTCCCTCCAGGGACTGCACGTAGGCACCGAAGTCGTAGTCGACCAGATTGCCGAACTGCTCGGCATGCATGAGGAGGATCTCGGCCCGCGGGATCGCCACGATCCCCGCGGGATTCCAGTAGATGGCGCTGGCGTCGTCGATGAGGGCGGTCACCGCGCCGCCCATGCCCAGCGCTCGGGCCCCGGCGCCGATCCGCAGGAACTCCCCCGCGTACTTGGCAGCCCGGACCGGGGTTGAGAGAAGCGGTCCCACCAGCGCGAGCAGGAGGATCGCTACAACGGGCACCACCCTCGGGCGGTGTCCAGGGCGTTCGTTCGACCCAGCGGCGGGTACCGAACTCCTACGAGCCATAGGTGTTCTCCTGCTCTGCTCCGCGCACGATTCCGCATCGCGCACGGTATCAGCCCGCCCTTTGGAGGTCAACGCCGGGCGCGGGCCACCATCGGCTACTACACGAGACCCGACCAGGCGTTCCCGGCGCGAGGATGGGTAGGGGTGGATCTGGGAACCGGCGGGCGGCCCGCCGCGGAGGCGGGGTGGCCGGTCGCGGCCCGGCCGGCGGCGGAGGCGGGACGGGGAACCCGGGCTCGCGGCCCGGGGCAGAAATCATCCGGGCGTCTAGGCGATCTCCTCCTCCTGCTGCCCGTCTGCTACGTCCCGGTCTTCTTCCGGCTCTTCCGCATACACGATGTTGTACCACTCCAGGTATTCCTGTAGGAACTCGCGGTCCTCCGCGGATAGGTCGGTGAAGCAGGCTCCGACGCGATAGTGCTCGCTCACATCCGCCTCTCGATCGCAGTGCACGACGACTGCCTCGCAGCTCACGGCTCGCTCCGCCTCGTACCTGGGCCCGAACGGCGGGAACACGAAGCGCAGGGCAAGGCGTGTCAGGGGCGACAGCTTGCGGCTCAGCCGGCAGTAGAAGCCTCCGACGCTGAAGTTGAGAGTCTCGAGTTGCGTCGTCTGGCGTTCGCCCTTCGACGCCGGGTCGTCGAACTCGATCAGCAGACGCAGATTGACGCGCCTGTGTTTGCGGCGATCGCGCTTTCCGTTCCAAGCCATGGACACGTGACCCTCCTTCGAGCCCAAGACGCCCCCGGGCACCGACAGCTTCCCCCTGTCTTCTTCGGCAGATCAGCGGGTTCCCCTTACCGGCGAGTCCGCCGCGCGCGACGTGGCCGGCGCTCTTTCCGGTCGCGCCGACGCCGGCTACGTCTCTTCCCTCCGCTTTCCCGCGCGGTGTCAGGGGCACCCCCAATATCCAATAGCGGATCGAGCGACTGCGGGTCAACCTGTTGGGCACGTCGACCGGCGGCGCGAGGCACCAAGGTGAGCGTGCGGTTGCGCATGTCAACCCTCGCGATCTGGACGATCACGGGCAGGCCGACCTGCAATCCTCCGGTCCCCGGCCCCACGCGCGGTCCCTCGTAGCGCCAGGGCAGCGACGCCGACACCTCGTCCCGAGGCACCAGCCCCTCCACCGGCGTCTCGTCGAACTCGACGAAGTATCCGGGAGAGACCACAGCTACGACCGTGCCGCGGAAGGAGTCCCCGAGATGGGCCTGGGCCCACCTGAGAACCTTGATGCGCGTGAGCTCGCGCTCAGCCTTCTGGGAGCGCTCCTCGGTCGCCGAGCTGTGGCGGGCGATCTCCGGGAGTTCATCGCGCCAACCTCGCGGCACCGGGCGCTTGCCCTGGCGCAGCGCCCACTTGACGATCCGGTGGTTGATCAGATCTGGATAGCGGCGGATCGGAGAGGTGAAGTGACCGTAGCCGCGCAGCCCGAGTCCGAAATGCCCCGCGTCCTGATCGGCATAGCTCGCACGTTGCATCGCCCGCAGGAAGAGCCCGTGGATCCGCCAGGTTCGTGGACCGTCGGGCAAGCCCCCGAGCCACCGCCGGAGCGCCGCCAGGTCTGCCCGCGCGGCCTCCGGGATGCCGGGGGCCAGCGTGGCCACGGCATCGAGGAACTCCCCCACCGCCACCGGATCCGGAGAGCGGTGGATGCGGAAGAGGTAGGGCTGCTCGCGCTCGCGCGCATAGGCGCACGCCAGCCGATTGGCAAGGATCATGAACTCCTCGACGATCTGATGGCTGCGCGTGTGCCGCCGCCTGCCGATGGTCTCCGGCACGCCATCGGATCCCAAGGTGATCTCGGTCTCGGGAACCGACAGGTCGAACCCGCCGCGGGCAAGGCGGCGTTGGCGCAACGTCTGGGCAAGCCGGTCCATCTCACGCAAGGTCCGATCGAGGTCGGGTGCCAGAGACGTCTCCCCGTCCAGTTGCGCTTGCACCTGGTCGTAATCCAGACGGTGCCGGCTCGTGATGAGCCCCTCCTCGATGCGATAGGCGACGACACCACCGCCCGCGGCGATCCGCGCCGACACGGTGACCACCAGCCTGGGGGTCCCGGGAGCCAAGCTCATCTTCTCGTTCGCGAGCGATTCGGGAAGCATGGGAATCACGTTGCCCGGCAGGTACGTGCTGTTGCCGCGCAGGCGAGCTTCCGCGTCGAGCTCGCTTCCGGGCGGTACGGCTTCGGCCACGTCGGCGATGTGCACGCGCAGCAGCCGGTCACCGATCGGGGGATGCTGCAGGCTGACCGCCTCGTCGAAGTCCCGCGCG
>JAUVTV010000101.1 GCA_030601305.1 Candidatus Eiseniibacteriota bacterium
CCGATCGTGCCCTGGATCGACGGCTCGTAGCTGTGCTTCGAATGGTACACGGGGGTAATGTGAAAGAAGGCCCCGTCCGCCCGCTGGTAGATGAAGCCGAATCCCTTGTGTTCACGTTCACGCTTCAGTTCGTCGCGCACCCGCCAGCCGCCCTCGCGCCGGTGGCGATGCACCCGGCCGTCGTCCTCCACGCGGATCACGGATACCCAGTCATGGTCCTCATGTTTCTCCGCTCGCGGATTGCTGGGGTCGATGGCCGACCAGGACTCGTCGTCTTTCTCGATCTCGAACTTGTACTGGTGTTTGCCTTGCCCTAAGTCGAAGCGGATCGACCACAGGCACCTGTCGTCGTCGAACCACAGGGGAGCCGGCTGCCAGTCGTTGAAGCTGCCCCGGATGTAGACCTGGGCGTACCCGTCGTCCTCGTAGCGGAAGCGGATCTCGCCCTGATAACGGCGCGGGTAGAAGCGTGACTTGGGGTCTTCGCGCTCGTCGTCCTCTCCCCAGGGACACCAGTCGGCGGTGATCGAGATCTTCCGGCTGCTCTTCGCGCAGGTTTCCCCGCTGCCCACGTCGTCATCGCGGAACAACGACTCCGGCGGGGCGCCGTGAACCGCGCTCGGCACCCCGAACCCCAGGAACAGAAGGAGAACGGCGGCGGCGAGAAGCTGCAATGGAATCCGTCGGCTGCGCATGGCGATCATCTCCGTTCGGGTAGTCTCTCGCGACGTATCCCATGCAATGCCCATGCCGATACCTACGCACCCGGAGCCGGTACGGATTCGGCCGTGTAGTTCTTTCTCTCGAACGGAGATGGAGATCAGAAGCGTCGGTGGCCCAGGCAATCGCCGGGACTCAGGGGGCGTGTCCCCGCGACAGCGGCGTAGTCGGCGGGACAACGGCGCGAGGTCCGTCGCCATCCGAGGCAGAGGTGAAACGCCGTCCGAGGCAGAGGCTATTCACCTTCCGTGGCGTGAAGGCCCAGACGCCGCAGCTTGCGGTGGAGGTTGGCGCGATCGAGGCCCAGACCGCGGGCCGCCTCGGCGACATTGCCGCCGGCCGCCTCGAGGGCCCGGCTCAGGAGGCGGCGCTCGAAGGCCTCCAGTCGTTCGGCCAGCGTGCCGCCCAAGTCCAGGTCCCCTGCCGCGCCGCCCAGCAGCGGGGTTACGTCCGCGGCCGTGATCCGCGCCCGGTCGACCATGATGACGAGCCGCTCCATCATGTTCTTGAGCTCGCGGACGTTGCCCGGCCACGCGTAGTCCCGAAGCGCCGCGATCGCCTCCGGCGCGAGCTCTTTCGGGCGCCTGCCGTTGGCGGCGCAGAAGTGGCGGAGGTAGTGCTCGGCGAGTTCTGCGACGTCTTCGGCATGCTCGCGCAACGGCGCGATGTGGATCGGCACCACCTTGATGCGGTGGTACAAATCCTGACGCAGTTTCTTCTCGCGCAGAAGACGTTCCAGGTCCTGATTCGTCGAGGCGAAGACGCGCACGTCCAGCGCGACCGTCTTCTCCCCGCCGACCCGCTCCAGCTCGCACTCCTCGAGCACGCGCAACAGCTTCGCCTGCGTGGTCGGGTTCATGTCGCCGATCTCGTCGAGGAGGATCGTTCCTCTTTGGGCGAGCTCGAATTTCCCCCGGCGCATCGCGACGGCACCCGTGAAGGCGCCGCGCTCGTGACCGAAGAGCTCGCTTTCGAGGAGCTCGGCCGGGATGGCCGCGCAGTTGACCTTGATGAAGGGGCGCGCGCTGCGGAGCGACGCCGCGTGCAGGGCGCGGGCGACCAGCTCCTTGCCGGTTCCGTTCTCGCCGGTGATCAAGACGCGCGCATCCGTCGGTGCCACGCGCGCGATCTCCTCGCGCAAGCGCGCGAGCGGTGCGCTGGAACCGATGATCTCGCCCGTGGCGGCCAGCTCCTCTTTCAGCCCCACGTTCTCCGTGCGCAGCCGAACCATGCGCAGGCAATTCCGGATGGAGAGGAGCAGTCGCTCGGGTAGAATCGGCTTCTCGATGAAGTCGAACGCCCCCAGCTTCGTGGCCTCCACGGCGGTCTGGATGGTTCCGTGGCCGCTCATCATGATGACCGGAGGCCCGAGTTCGCGGCTTTGGAGATCGCGCAGGAGGCTCAGGCCATCTTCGCCCGGAAGGAGCACGTCCAGGAGCAGAAGATCCGGGCGGCCTTCCTCCAGCATGGGCCGGGCCTCCTCGGCGTCGCCGGCGCCGGTGACGGCGTAGCCCTCGTCCTCGAGAACGCCGGCCAAGGTCTTCCGGATGTTGGGCTCGTCGTCGACCACCAGGATGTGGGCACGGGGTGGGCTCATCCTCACTCCTTTCCGGCGGCGGGAAGCCCCACCTCGAAGACTGCACCCCCCTCTGCGGGCGCATAGGCGTGCAGACTTCCGCCGTGATCTTCCACGATCTTGCGCGCCACGGCGAGACCCAAGCCCGTACCGGACTCCTTCGTGGTGAAGTACGGCTCGAAGAGTTGCTCGGGCCGGGCGGTGAGTCCCGGACCGCCGTCCGCCACGCGAACGACGATCCCGCCCTCGCGCTCGCCCAGCGTCAAGGTCACACGCCCGCGACCGCGCATGGCTTCGGCGGCGTTTTTCACGAGGTTCCCGAAGACCTGACGCATCTGCCCGGGATCGACGTGGACCCACATCTCCTCCGGCCAGCCCTCCCACACGACCTCGACGTGCGTGCGCTCCGTGTACAACTCGGCCACGCTGCTCACGAGTTCCCGGAGCTCGGTGCGCTCCTTCTTCGGCGCCGGAAGGCGCGCGAAGAAGGAGAACTCGTCGGCCAGGCGTTTGAGGTTGCGCGTCTCCTCGAGCACCGTGTCGACGCACTCGTGCACGGTGCCATCGTCGACCTTGCGACGGATGCGGTGCATGGCGAGGTCGATGGGCGTCAGCGGATTCTTGATCTCGTGCGCCAGCCGCCGCGCGATGCCCTGCCAGGCGGCCACGCGCTCGGCGCGCACCAGCTCATCCTTGCTGCGCTTCAGCTCGCCGGTCATGCGGTTGAAGGCGTCCACGAGATCGCCCAGCTCGTCGACCGCGCGCACGCGCACTCGGTGGTCCAGATCGCCGGCGGCGACCAGCGCGGTTCCCTGGGTGAGCTTGCTGAGCGGTCCGGCGATGCGGCGCGCGAAGTAGCGCGAAAGAAGGATCGAGGTTGCCAGCAGCACGACCCCCAATCCCGTCAGCGTGATCAGTGTGTCGCCACGCAGCAGCTCGCCGTAGAAGAGCCGCAGCTGGCGATAGCGGCTGCTGCCCTGCGTCACGGCCCGCAGGTCGGCCGCCAGATCGGCGGCCAACGGCGTCGCGAGATGGAGCAGCACCTCTCCCTCTGGGCCGTGCGCCGCGGCCGTCGCGACCAGGTAGTCCTCGCCAGTGAGTTCCAGGCGAATCGGCGTTCCCAGCGCGTTCGGATCTGGGGGCGCCATCGCCTCGAGCAGCTCGGATGCGCCTGTGCCGCGCAAGTGCGCCTCGCCCCCCACCCAGCAGCGATACGACCCGCCATCTGGCGGCGCGGGCAGCGGACGCTCGCCATCCGCAATCCGCTGAGCCACCCGCTGGCCCGTTTCCCCGGCAACCTCACGCTCGCGATCCAGCGTGCGACGGGCGAGGTTCAGCGAGCTTTCCAGTGAGCTGCGCAGGCCCGGGCTGTCGAGGAAGCCGAGGTTGCGCTGACTCATCTGCCAGTTGAGCAGGAGCACGACCACGACGGGCAGGAACGAGAGCAGGAAGAACAGGGTGAAGAGACGCCGCTGGAGGCGCGATCCTCCGCGCAGGCTGATGGCCACGTAGACTCCCGCCAGGAGCAGAACCAGGGCCAGGCCGCCGTAGAGCACGAAGGAGTTCATGGTCAACCTCGGTTGTCGCGGCGCTAGAGCCCGGACGCCGCCGGAGGCGCGGTGGGCATCTGGAAGAGCGCAGTGGGGTGATCCACGCCTTCCCGAGCCGCGGTCCGCTCCATGCGCGAGCGCCGCCCCCGCGAGTTCCAGCGTTCGAACCGCTTCGGCAGATACGCTCCCGCGCGCTGTTCGTGATCGAACAGGCGGAAGTCACCCACGCGCATGCCGATCTTCGATGGGGTCACGGTCACGAGCCGCACTACAGCCCCGGTTTCCTCATCGAAGTATATCGTCGGCACGTCCGTCTGCGTCCCGCCGCCGGTGCCGATCACGATGCAGCGATGGTCTTCCCAGGGGACGTCGCGGGCGACAGCCTCCGTGTCGATCCCGAGTTCCGTCAACATGCGCACGAGGCGCTTTCGCCCGAGAAAGGGGATCTGGTAGGTGAGGAACAGCGTCCGGTCGACCGCCACCTCCTCCCACCGGTCGGGATGAACCTGCACCGTCCTTCCCCGATGGTGCACCACGGCATACCCGCCACCCGGCAGGCTGAAATCCAGGCGCGCCAGATCGACGCTCTGGACATGAGCAGCTACCGACATACCCCCGCGGCCACTCCCCGAGGCGACCCAGCGATCCTCGAAACCCAAGGCCCCCCCGGGCACTCCCGTAACCAGATCCCACCACTTGTCCGACTCGCCGGCGCAACCGGCGAATCCGAGGCATAGGGCGGCCAGCAGCACGAGGCGGCCGCCGGTGGGCCGTGTTTTCGTTCCCGTCGTCGTATCCCTCACCGCGGGCGCGCCAGACGCCTCAGCAACGCCAGATTCTTGCGGTCCATCTCGTTCTCCTTGGGCGTCTCGATGACCTTGGGGACCGCGACGAAGCGCGGATCCGCGAGGATCCACGCGAAGGGTTCCCTCCCGATCTCGCCGCGACCGATGTGCGTGTGGCGATCCACGCGCGACCCGGCCACCTTGAGCGAGTCGTTCAGGTGGAAGATGGCCAGGTTTCGCAGGCCGATCAAGCGCTCGATTTCGTCCCACATCGCGGTGTAGCCCTCGCGGGTGCGGAAGTCGTAGCCCGCCGCGAGGGCGTGGGCGGTGTCGAAACAGATGCGCAGCCGGCCCGGATCGCTCACCCCTGCAAAGAGCGCTGCGATCTGCTCAAACCGGTAGCCCAGACCCGACCCCTGTCCCGCGGTGTTCTCGAGCGCGATGAAGACGCGAGCGCCCTGCGTGGCCCGCAGAACTCGCTCCAGTGCACGGGCGATGCGCCCCAGTCCGTGCGCCTCGCCGGCCCCCATGTGCGCGCCGGGATGCAGAACCAAGGTGGGAATTCGGAGCGCCGCGCAGCGTTTCACCTCGCTCACCAGCGCCCGGATAGATCGTTCGCGCAGCGCCCGATTCGGTGAAGCCAGGTTGAGCAGGTAGCTGGCGTGGGCCGCCAGGACAAAGGGCCCCAGGGCGAGATTGGTGCTGCGGAAGTGCTCGGCCACCTCGTTCGTGAGGCGCGGCACGCGCCACTGCACCTGATTGTGGGTGAAGATCTGGACGGCGGTGCACCGCAACTCCGCGGCCCGCTCGAGGGCTCTCCAGAGCCCGCCGGAGATGGATAGATGGGCGCCCAGGATCAGCGGGTGTGCGGCTCTGTGTGACACTGATCGCAACCGGTTGAGCGCCCGAGGTTGTCGTGGCAGCTCACGCAGTTGTCACGCACCGCCGTCTGAGCGCTGGCTACGCCCACCTTGCGTTGCACACGGCCGTGGCACTTGTCGCAGCGTTCGAGATGGTGGCAGAGCCCGCAAGACAAGCCGTGATCGTCGGCGTGCAGGGCGTGGGGAAATCCCACGGTGGACATGCCGTTGTGTGTTGTTACGAAGAGGTGTCCCTCGGGTGGCTCACCCGTGGCGCTCTTGAGGGGGAACCGTTCCCCAATGAGCTCGAGCGCCTCGACATCGGTGTCCATGGCCTGCAAAACCTCTTCGTGGGCTTCGCGCCCCAGCTGCACCGAAGCTGACACGCCGCCCGCGGGCGCCCCGGTCTCGTCCGGGACATGGCAGTCGGCGCAGCTGACCTCACCGGGTTCCTGTTCGTGGCAGCGGAAGCACGCGCTGTGCAGCGCTCCCCGGCTGTCGCGAATTACGGTCTTGATGGCCTGCTTCAGGTGGCAGCGGTCGCAGAGCTCGAGGTGGTGGCATTGGCTGCAGGCCAGCTCCAGTTCGTCGACATGCATCGCATGGTCGAAGGTGACGGTGGTTCCGCCCGCGTACCAGGTCGGGTAGAAGCACACGTCGGGGAGCGGGAGATCCGCACGGCCCTCGGGATCGATGTGGATGACCTCGCCGACCGGACCGGTCTCCTCGCCGGAGCGCGCCGCCGGGGCCCACGCGTGCACGGCCAGCGCCAGCAGCGCGAGACAAGCCGTGATCAGGATGAGCCGCTTGGGCATTTCCCTTGGCCTCCTATGACCCCGGTGCGACGTTCATGTCCGGCGCCGCCACTCCCGTCTCGTGCTCTTCTTCCTTGGGAAACACGGGAAGGAAGCGTACGACCAGCCCGAAGGCGAGCGCCCCGGCCACGACGATGAAAGCCGAAACCCAGAACTCCTGCCAGTTCGGGAAGTAGTCTGCACCCGCGCCCCGCCGCATGCCGACGAGGACCACGTTCATCCGGTTGAGCACCAGGCCGAGGACCACCATCGTGCAGGAAGCGAACAGTGGGCCGCGGCGAGCACGGAGCTCGCGATTGAAAAGGATGAACAGCGGCAGGATGAACAGCAGCATCTCGGCCAGGAAGAAGAAACTCTCGTAGCTGCCGTCGAAAGCATAACTCAACACGTTTCGCTTGATGAGATCCTGAAAACGCACGGTGAGATAGAAGAGGTTGAGGAAGGCCAGGTAGCGCCCCAGCTTCGAGAGCAGATCCAGCTCGAGGCCGCGGCGCATGAAGTGGGCGCTGAGGAACCCCTCGAACATCACCATGGCCACCCCCACCGTCATGGCGGAGAGGAAGAACATCACCGGCAGGAGGGGCGTGTACCACAGCGGATGGAGCTTCGTGGGCACGATGAGAAACAGACTGCCCAGGGAGGACTGGTGCAGTGTCGAGAGAATGACCCCCAGGACATAGAGGGGGATGGCGATGCGCCGGAGCAGGCGCAGGGGCACCTCGGCCCGAAAGCGTTCGAAGACCACCGGGAGGAATTCGAGGAAGAGCACCGTGGT
Source organism: Candidatus Eiseniibacteriota bacterium (assembly GCA_030601305.1). Lineage (GTDB taxonomy): Bacteria > Eisenbacteria > RBG-16-71-46 > CAIMUX01 > WJJG01 > JAUVTV01. Next base: position 7,082 of record JAUVTV010000101.1, read on the forward strand.
GTACAGCATCACGCACCACGCTACCTCGAACATCACCGAGTGGGGGTTCCACGAGACGATCGCGTGCCAGATGTTCCAGGGTTTGCCCAGGTCAAAGAGCAACCCCACGATGACGATGAAGTAGCCGAGCAGCGCGGTGAGGATCGCGGGGCGGACGAGCGGCCGAAAGGTCTTGTCGCCCGCGAGATGGACGATGAAGGCGATCGTGAAGCCGCCCGCGGCGAGGGCCACGCCGGAAATGACGTCGAAGCCGATCCAAAAACCCCACGGCATCTCGTCCGTCAGGTTGGTCGTGACCCCCAGCCCGACGCCGAAACGACGAATGGTGATGATGACCCCGCCGAGCATGAGGATGCCGATGAAGATCCATCCCGGGGTGGCATACTGCTTCAGCCGCGTCACGACCCCTCGTCCTCTTTGGCCTGCGCCATGCGCCGGTTGATGATCCACCAGATCCCCCCGAGGAACACCGCACCGGTGATCACCACATTGGGAACCTTCTCCTGAACGATCCAGGTGAGGCTGGGAAGCGGGAAGTGGGGCACGTCCGCGCGGAAGCCCAGTTCGCCGAACGGAACCGGGGAGATCATCAGCACGCCCGTCCCCCCGGCCTCCTTCTCGCCGTAAACGTGATCAACATAGACATCGGGATGTGCACGGATTCGCTCGTGGGCGGTGCGCAGGAGCAGCTCGCGCGTCCCAAAGCGCGTCGCGCCGGTGGGACACGCCGCCGCGCACGCCGGCTCCTGGCCGCGATCGAGCCGGGAATAGCAGAGAATGCACTTCGAGACGATGGGCGCATTGCTCTCCCAGGTGTACCGGGGCACTTGGAACGCGCAAGCGGTCATGCAGTAGCGGCACCCGAAGCACTGGTCCCGGTCATAGATCACCGGCCCGTCGGGCCGCTTGCTGATCGCGTTCACCGGGCAGGCCGACACGCAGGCCGCATCCTCGCAGTGCATGCAGAGGTGGCGGAAGTAGAGGGGTCCCTTCCCGGGGACATCTCGGCTGAGCACCACGGTGTAGTTGTCGGCATCGAGATGGGCGGGCGGCGGCGCATCCGCCGGGGGGCGCGGGAGATCGTTGGCCTCGCGACATCCCTCCATACAGGCTCGGCAGCCGATGCACTTCGTGAAGTCGATCAACAGGCCTTTGTGCATGGGCAGACCGCCGTGGTGAGAGGTCCCAGGACC
>JAUVTV010000089.1 GCA_030601305.1 Candidatus Eiseniibacteriota bacterium
GGCCGGATCGAGGATCAGGGCCCCGGCCTGGGCGATGCCCCCGCCGATGACGATAACGGCAGGATCGACGAGGCTGGTGACGTTTGCGAGCGCCACTCCCAAGATCTCGCCCGCCCGGCGGTACACGTCACGTGCGATGTCATCGCCGTGCTGGGCGGCCTCGGCGAGCAGTCTCGGCGAGAGCGCATCCACCTCTCCTTGGCAGAGGTCGAAGGCGGGCGTGCCCGCCTTCCAAGCCGCCCGTTGCAGGTACCGGGTGATCAGCGGCCGGCGCCCCACGTCGAGCTCCAGGCAGCCCACGTTGCCGCAGGGACAGGGCTCTCCGTCCCAGCGCACGGACATGTGGCCGAGCTCCCCGGCGAAGCCGTGGCTGCCGCCGAACAGGTGGCCCGCGATGACGATGGCCCCGCCGACGCCGGTGCCGAGGGTGATGCCCACCACAGGCGAGCGCCCTTCACCGGCTCCGAGGCGCGCTTCGGCGAGCGTGAAGGCGTTCGCATCGTTGAGCACCGCGACCCGCATCCGCGTCGCAGCTTCCATCATCTGCGCCAGCCGGACGTCGCTCCATCGCGGAAGGTTGGGAGACATGTGCACCACGCCGCGCACGCTGTCGACGAGACCGGCGCAACCCACGCCGACCGGCAGCGCCGCAGTCACACCGGTCAGGTCGAGTAGCGCCGCGGCGATGCGCGCCACGGTTTCCTCGGGCGACAGGTCGGCGGGCGTTCGCAGCTCCGCGTGAGCCAGGACGCGGCCGCGCGCGTCGACGCGCCCCAGCTTGACCGCCGTGCCCCCGATGTCGATACCGATCGCTTCAGGATCAGACACACACACAGGCACCCCTCCCCGGAACCGCAAACAGATTCTCGGGCGGCGCCATCTCGAGCTCCCGCATCACCGCCTCGACCGTGAAGAACGATCCGGTGACGAGCACGGGCTCGGGACCGGCGCGGACCGCCGACCACGCTTCTGACACGCTGCCGCACGTCACCGTCGAGCAGCCGGCCGCACCGGCCGCTGCCGCGAGATCCTCGGACGACGCGGCGCGGGGCGACTTCAGGGGAACGATGTAGACGCGCCCGCCCAGCTCGCGCAAACAGGCGAAGAAATCCTCGTGGTCCTTGTCCCCGAGCATGCCGACGACGATCCGCGGCGCGCCGCCGCCGGCCATCCACCGGCGGTAGGTGTCGACCATGGCGCGACAGCCGCTGGGATTGTGCGCCACGTCGAAGACGATCGGCGGCCGTTGCCCCGCCGCCCGCAGGACGTCGAAACGACCCGGCCAGGTCGCGGTCGAAAGACCCGCGGCCCGCGCCTCCGTCGAGATCGAGAACCCCGCAGCATCCAGCAGGCGCGCCGCCTCCTCGGCGAGCATGGCGTTCTGCACCTGATGTTCGCCGCGCAGTCCCATGACCCGCTCGCACGCGTCACCGCCGGTAGCGCGCTCGAAGCGGTAGCGCGTGCCCGCGTCGATCGGTTCGGTCGCGAGGAGCGCGGCGCGCTCATCGAGGAACGCGACCGGCGCGGCGAGCTCCCGGCCGCGTTCACGAAAGACCTGGCCGACGCCCGGGCCCACCGGGGCGACGAGCATGGGAACGTACGCCTTCATGATCCCGGCCTTCTCGGCGGCGATCTTCTCCCGCGTGTCGCCGAGCGACTTCACGTGATCGAGCTCAATACCCGTGACGACCGTCACGGCGGGCGCGACGACGTTCGTCGCGTCCAGGCGGCCGCCCATGCCCACCTCGATGATCGCCACGTCCACCGCGGCGCGCGCGAAGCTCTCGAAGGCCAGCGCCGTCGTCGCCTCGAAGTACGACAGGTGGGTCTCGCGAATGAGCCCCGCGAGCTCGCTCGTGAGCGCGGCGACGTGTTCGCGCCCGTGCATGCGCCCGCCGATGCGGATGCGCTCGGTGAATTCCAGCAGGTGCGGGGAGGTCAGCAACCCGGTGCGGTATCCGGCGGCCTCGCAGATGGCGGCGAGAAAGGCGGCCGTTGAACCCTTGCCGTTGGTGCCGGCAATGTGCACCGTGACGTAGCGCCGCTCGGGGTGGCCGAGTGCCCGACACGCGGCCTCGATACGCTCCAGCCCGAGCTTGACCGAGCCGTGCTCCAGGTTGTAAAGGAATTCGATCGCCTGCTCGTAGGTCATCGGTATCGCCATGGCGCTTCAGTACTACCCGTCACTCTCGGGGACGGATCCCTCCTCGTCGGGAAGCATCTTCAGGCTGTCGAGGAAGTGGCGCAAGAGGCGCGCGAGCGTCGCGCGCAGCTGGTGGCGTGGCACGATCTGATCGACGAAGCCGTGTTCCAGCAAGAACTCGGAGCGCTGGAAGCCGGCCGGAAGCTCCTGGCGGATCGTCTCGCGAATCACGCGCGGCCCGGCGAAGCCGATGAGCGCGTTGGGTTCGGCGAGAATCACGTCGCCAAGCGAGGCGAAGCTCGCGCTGACTCCACCGGTCGTCGGATCGGTCATGACGGAGATGTAGGGCACGCGCCGCTCGCCGAGCCGCGCCAGCTCGGCGCACGTCTTGGCCATCTGCATCAGCGAGAGCACGCCCTCCTGCATGCGCGCCCCCCCGGAACTGGAGACGATCACGAGCGGCGTGCGCTCTTCCCCGGCCAATCGGGTCAGGCGCGCGAGCCGTTCCCCGACGACCGAGCCCATGCTCCCGCCCAGGAAGCCGAAGTCCATGACGCCGAGGGCCACGCGGAGGCCCTCGATGTGCGCCCAGCCGGTCGCCACCGCCTCCCGCGAGGGATCCCCCTTCGATGCGCGTTTGATCTTGTCGCTGTACTTCTCGCGCGCGTCACGGAACTTGAGGGGATCGGCGCTGCGGATGTCGCCGAAGAGCGGTTCGAAGCTGTCGTCGTCGCACAGGATGCCGATGTACTGCGACGCGTTCAGGCGCAGGTGCGCGTCACAGCGGTTGCAGACCCACAGGTTGCGTTCCAGCTCCTGGCGGAAGAGGATCTCGGCGCACCCCGGGCACTTGAGCCACACCCCGTCGGGCACCCGTCGCCGGCGCGCGCTCGCCGGCAGCGCGATGATCTTCTTCAGCCAGGACAACGCGCGCCCTCCCTCATGTGCCGGGCTTCAGATCCAGCGTGAACACGAGCGCATCTTCACGGTCTTCGCGGTAGTAGCCGCGGCGCCGACTCGTGCAGCGAAACCCGAGCCGGCGGTAGAGTCCCACGGCCGCGTCATTGGACGCCCGCACCTCCAGACCCACCCAACGCCAGCCGCGGTCCCGGGCCTCGCCGATCGCCAGTTCCACCAGGTGGCGCCCCAGCCCCAGGCCGCGATACATGGGGGTCACCGCGACGTTGGCCAGATGCGCCCTATCCAGACTGAACCACGCCACGACGTATCCGGCAAGCCTCTGTCCGCGCAGGGCCACGCGCGACCAGTGGACGCGATCGGGATCGTCGATTTCGGCGGCAAAGGACTGGCGTGACCACGGATCCCGGAAGCAGCGCCGCTCTACGGCGAGGACCGCATCGAGGTCGCCCGGGGCCATCGGGCGCACGGTAAAATCGGCGGGCCGCAGCGGGGAGCGCCGCTTGCCGCCGGCCCGGTCCGGCCGGCGCGGTTTCTCAGGTGCTTGCGCCACGGCGGCCCCCCTTGCGTTCCGGCGGCAGGCGCGCGTCCGAGCCGCGGAGATAACGCGGGAGGAGATCGTCGAGCGCCTCCCCGACCCGGGTCTCCTCCTCCGCGGCCGCCCCCGCGATGAGCGCGACGGCCCCCGGAAGAGCCCCTGGGTCTCCGGGTACGCAGATGAGCTCGCCGGCACCCTCCGAGGCTTTTCCCGACATCCAAGCCTCAAGCGTTGCCGGCGCGGCATCTCCCGTGCACAGGAGGGGCGGCGCGCACCTTGCCCGCGAAGCCGCCAGCGCCTCGGCCACCCATTGCGCCGCCTGCGGCAGCTCCCGCGAGGCTTCCGCGAGAAGCTCGCGGAAGCCGTCCTCGGACCAGAACCCCGCCCCGCAGAAAACCTGTCCGCGGCGGTGATTCGTCACGACGAGCACCGGCCGGTGCATCGCACGCAGCGCGAAGCTGCGCGCTTGGAGACTGGAGACGCCCACGACCGGAAGGTCCAGCCCGAGGCTCAGCCCGCGCGCGCTCGCAAGTCCCACGCGCAGGCCGGTGAACGAGCCCGGCCCCACGGCCACCCCCAGGCGGTCCAGCTCGTTCGGCGAGATGCCGAGGTCCTCCAGCAGACGCGTGATCTGCGGCAGGATGCGCTCGCTGGCCGCCGCGCGCGCGTCGCAGCGCACCTCGCCGAGGAGATGCCCGTCGCGGCACAGGCCCACGCCGCCCAGGATCCCCGAGGTGTCAATGCCCAGGACGGTCACGATTGCAAGGCTCCCGGAGTTCGTCCGGCAGGATGCTTTCCAGCTCCCGCAGCCACGCTTCCGGCGCGGCAACCTCGATCGCGCGAACCGACGTATCGCGGTGGCGGAGCGTCACCCCCACGGCCCGCTCCGGCAGGTGGGCACCCAGTCGATCGGCCCACTCGATGAAGCTGATCCCGCCGGCGTCCATCAGCTCCTCCCACTCGTCCAGTTCGGCCGCGCTTGTCGCGAGGTCCCAGCGGTAGAGGTCGAAGTGGTGGATGCGCTGCCGGCCGGCGTAGATGTTCAGCAGCGTGAAACTCGGCGAACGCACCCTCCGATCGTAGCCCAATGCGCGGCAGGCTCCCTCCACGAAACAGGTCTTGCCGCTGCCCAACTCCCCGAAGAGAGCGACCACGCTGCCGGGGACCAAGAGGCGCGCCACGGCGGCGGCCACCCGCTGGGTGTCCTCCGGTCTGCAGCTGGTCCTGGTGAGCGTCGCTCTCATCGCGCTCCCGTGGGTTGCGCATCTGCCGGCCCTAGGAATCCGTGGCGGGCCGCAGGGTGACCAAGGGAATGATCATCTCCTCCATCGAGATGCCGCCGTGCTGGAAGCTGTCGCGGATCTGGCGCTCGTAATCGTGGCGCCGCCGCGAGAAGACGAAGAAGTGATCCTCCTTGGCGAAGATGTAGTTCTTGAGCAGGCCGCCCGCGGGCAGACCAAAGGTGTGCGGATCGCGCACCAGCACGGCACTGTCCGGGTCGCACCCCAGCGCGCGCCCCACCTTGAAGCGCACCCCCGCCGAGGTCTCGCGATCGCCGCGCACCAGTGACGGGCGGCGCACCTGGATGTTCCCGTGGTCGGTGGTCAGCACGACGGTCCGCCCCTGGCGGAGCATCTCACGGATCGCCGCCAGGAGGACCGACCTCTCGAACCAGGTGCGCAGGTGGGCGCGCAGCGCACCGACATCGTGCGCGAACTCGGCCAGGATCGCGTCGCGGCTGCGGCCATGGGCGAACGTATCGACGAAGGTGAACACCAGCGCTACCAGATCCCGCGCTGCGAGACTGCCCATCTGCCGGGTGAGCGCGTCGGCGTCCCCGCGCGTCACGATCTTGCGATAGTGGACCCCGCTCGGGGAGAGCTGTAGGCGTTCGAGCGCCCGGGTGAGCATCTGCTCCTCGAACCGGTTTTTCCCGACGTTGTCGTTCTGTACCTCGTTCCAGAACTCGGGGTGGGTGCGGGCGAGATCGCGCGGGAAGAGACCGCTGAAGATGGCGTTGCGCGCATAGGCCGTGGCCGTCGGCAGGATGGAGCCGACCGGGGTGAGATCGACACGGACGTCGGCCGGAAGGAGTGGCTCCATGGCCAGCCACTGGTCCAGGCGCAGGCAGTCGACCACCAGCAGGGCGACCTTGCGCCCGTCCCGCAGATGGGGCGCGATGCACTGCGGCAGAATGTCCGGCGAAAGCAGCGGCCGGCCCGCGGGCGCCTGCTCGAGCCACCCGCGGTAGCTGGCCTCGACGTAGCGGGAGAAGCCGCGGTTGAGGTCGTCCAGGTGCGTGCGGTGCGATGCGCGCAGGTCCGGCTCCTCGATCTTGTCGAGTTGGAGATCCCAGCGAATGCTGCGCAGGTAGTGCTCGGTCCAGCCGTCCCAGGAGAGCTGTGAGGGCGGTTCGGCGCGGAGCCCGCCCAGCTCGCGAACGTAGTCGCGGACCGTGGTGCCGTGCTCGAGATCCTCGGCCTCGAAGAGCTTCTTGCAGGCCAGGAAGATCTGACTGGGATTCACCGGCTTGATCAGGTAGTCGCTGATCTTGTGGCCCAGCGCCTCGTTCATCAGGTTCTCTTCTTCGCTCTTGGTGATCATGACCACCGGCAGGCGCGGGGCGCTCGCCTTGATGGCCTCGAGAACCTCGAGACCGCCCATGCCGGGCATCATCTCGTCGAGCAGGACAACGTCGAACGTCTCTTGGCTCACCAGATCGAGCGCATCCCGCCCGTTGGAAACGGGCGTCACCCGGTAGCCCTTCTCTTCCAGATAGAGAATGTGGGACCGCAGCAGGTCGATCTCGTCGTCGACCCACAGGATGCGTTGGCGCTTAGCGGGCATGTTTCCTCGCTGGTGACGGCGGCCCGGGGGCGGGAGGCGGAATCACGCGATCCGGCACCGCGCACGACGGCGCTAGACCGGGAAGGCGACCACGAAGGTCGTCCCCTTGCCGGGGCGCGACCGTTCGATCCAGATGTTGCCACCGTGGTAGTCCTCGACAATCCGCTTGGCCAGCGTGAGACCCAGCCCCCAGCCGCGCCCTTTGGTGGTGTAGCCCGGTGAGAAGGCCTGCTTGGCCTCGGCGGCCGTCATGCCCCGACCCTCGTCGGCGATGCGAACCTCAACGCACTCGGTTTCGTGCCGGTGGAGTACCTCGACCTTGATCGTTCCGTGAGAACCCGTGGCGTCGATGGCGTTCTTGAGGATGTTCTCGACGACCCACTCGATGAGCTCTTCGTTGACGTTGACCGGCGGGGCCAGCGCGTACATCTCCTGGACCTCGATATCCTTCTTGAGATGTGGCAGCCGGCGGCGGAAGTAGCGCACCGCCGAACTGACGATCGGCACCACGTCCACCGTGCTCAGCCGGGGAATCGAGCCGATCTGCCCGAAGCGCTTGGCGACCTTGCCCAGGCGTTCGGCGTCGTCCTCCATTTCGTTGAGCACCTCGGTCAGGTAGGCCGCGCACAGACCGGTGTCGGCTAGCACGGCGCTCTCCTCACCGTCCTCCTCCGAGACGGCCGGACGTTCCGCGCCGGCCGAAGCGCTCTCTTCCTGCGCCTGGCTCAGCTTCTCGCGAAGCAATTCCACCCAGCCCAAGAGCGAGGAGATCGGCGAACCCAGCTGGTGCGCGGTTTCCCTGACGAGACCGATCCAGATGGCGCGCTGTTCACTGGTCTTGATCGAGCGATATCCCAAGTACCCCAGGGCGATGAAGACCGCGATCACCCCGAGTTGCGCGAGCGGGATGTAGCGCAGCTCGCGCGCCAGGCTGCGCTCCCCGTAGTGCACGTAGCCGAACTCCCGTTGGTGGCCCTGGAGAAAGATCGGAATCGGCTCGTGGATGGCATCGAACTCCGTGATCCGGTCGAGGACGCGACGCAGCACGGGCGGCGCCTCCTCCGACGGATTCCATTGCGAGATGGTCTCGACGTCGACCGCGGTGGGATCGACACCGATGTTCCTCCAGACGAAGGGCCGTCCGGCGCGATCGGTGAGGATCAAGGGCAGGTCGCTCGGCTTGATGACCTCCTCGAAGATCTCCTTCAGCTCCGGGTTGGTCGTGGCCTCGAGGGCGCTGGCCGCCACGAAGCGCGCCAGGAGCTGGGAGACGGCCTGCGATTCCTGATTGACCTTGCGCACCCAGCTGTAGGAGTAGACGAACGCGGCAGCGACCAGCAGGAAACTGCCCAGGAAGAGATACGCGCGCAAGAGCGTCGATAGATTGGAGCGTGAGACCGGCACCTTCGATCCCCTTCGCTGTCTGACCCTCCGGGTTGCCCGGCCGCGGGCATCAGGGAGCGGTCAGCTCCTCCACGCCACCTAAGTACGGTCGCAGGACCGGCGGGATGCGCACGCTGCCGCGCTCGGTCTGGTGGTGCTCGAGCAGTGCCACGGTGAGCCGCGGCAGGGCCACCCCCGAACCGTTGAGCGTGTGCACGGTGCGCAGCTTCCCGTCGCTCGCGCGATAGCGAAGCCCGATGCGCCGGGCCTGGAAATCCTCGAAGTCGCTGCAGGACGAGACCTCGAGCCAGCGATCCTCTCCCGGCGCCCACAGTTCCAGGTCGTAGGTCTTGGCCGCTGCGAAGCTCAGATCCCCGGTGGCCAGCAGCATCACGCGATAGGGCAACTCCAGCTTCTGCAATACGGCCTCGGCGTCCGCGGTGAGGCGCTCCAGCTCGTCGTAGGAGGTCTCCGGCGTGACCAGTTTCACCATCTCGACCTTGTCGAACTGGTGGAGACGGATCAGGCCGTGCGTCTGCTTGCCGTAGGCGCCGGCCTCTCGCCGGAAGCACGGCGAGTAGGCGGTCAGGTTGATCGGCAGATCCTCTTCGCGCAAGCTGCTCCCCTGGTAGAGGTTGGTCAAGGGCACCTCCGCGGTGGGGATCAGGTACAGCTCGTCGTGCGGAAGTGCGTACATGTCCTCGCGCAGCTTCGGCAGCTGTCCGCACCCGAACAGGGCGCCGGCGCGTGTGGCGTACGGGATCCGGACCTCCGTGTAGCCGGCCGCGGTCTGCAGATCCAGCATGAAGTTGATCAGCGCGCGCTCGAGCTTGGCTCCCATGCCGGTGAAGCACGCAAAGCCCGCGCCGCTCATGCGCGATGCGGCCGCGAGATCCATCAGGCCGAGATCCCGGCACAGCTCGACGTGGTCCTTGAGCCCCTCCGCCTTGCGCCGCTCGCCCCAGCTGCGCAGATGCACGTTCGCGCTCTCGCCGCCCTCGGGCACCGACGGGTGCGGGATGTTGGGCACCCACTGGAGATGCTCGTCGATCTCCTGCTGGTTCGCGCTCAGCTCGGCATCCAGATCCTTGATGCGCTGCGATACCGTGCGCATGGCGACGATCGCTTCGGACGCATCGGCACCCGTCGTCTTGGCCTTGCCGATCTCCTGGGAGCGGGCGTTGCGCTCGGCCTTGAGGGTTTCGACATCGACGAGGAGCGCACGCCGGCGCTCATCGAGCGCCAGGACCTTGTCCAGGTCGGCGCCCTCGCCCTTCTTGCGAATTGCCTCGCGCAGCTCTTCCGGATGCGTGCGCACGAATTTCAGATCGTACATGGTTCCGCCGCTCTATTCGGCCGGACTGCTCTCGGTGTCGTTCTCCTTCAGGAGCGCCTCGGCCCCTTGGTCGAGAAGCTCCTGGGCAAGCCGTTCTCCGGTTCGCACCGGGTCATCGGGGAAACCCTCCGCCCGGCCGCGGATGATCTGCTTTCCGTCCAGTGAGCAGACGCACCCCTCGATCTTGAGAATGTCGCCCTTGACGCGGGCCAACGCGCCCACCGGCGCTCCCTCCCACGCACCCAGGGCACGGTGGAAGGAACGCTCCGCGGTGATTTCCCTCCAGGAGAGGGTGTGATTCAGGAAGCGGAGCA
>JAUVTV010000049.1 GCA_030601305.1 Candidatus Eiseniibacteriota bacterium
ACCGGATCGTCACATCGGATTGCGGTGCGCAGCAGTCCGTTCGCGTCTGCGGCAGTGGCGGGGCAAACGACGCGCAGGCCCGGTATGTGCGTGAACAGCGAGGCACCCGTCTGCGAGTGATAGATGGAGCCACCCTTGAGATAGCCGCCGTACGTCACGCGGATCACGACGGGACAGCTGAATGCGTTGTTGCTGCGCCAGCGCAGCAGCGCCAGCTCGTTCCGGATCTGGTGGTACGCCGGCCAGATGTAGTCGAAGAACTGGATCTCCACTACGGGCTTGATGCCCCGGGTCGCGAGCCCCACCGCCCGGCCAACGATGTTGGCCTCGGCCAGCGGAGAGTTGAACACCCGGTCGGCTCCGAACTTCTTCTGCAGTCCCCAGGTCACCTTGAAGACGCCGCCCTTGCCCTTCACGTCCTCGATGTGCTCGTCGCGCGACACGTCCGCGATGTCCTCGCCGAACATCACGATCCGGGGATCTCGCGTCATCTCGTCTTCGAGACACTTGTTGAGCAGATCCACCATCGTGGTTGGGTTGCCCTCGAACTGCGGTGTGTCCTCGGTGTCGAAGGCATCGGACGTCGGGTCCACGTCGGGCGAGTACACGTACTCGTATATGGTGTCCGCGGCCGGCTGGGGCGCGGCGAGCGCAACCTCGGTGGCGAGCTCGATATCCTCGTCCACCCCGGCTCCGATCTCCTCGATCTCGGCCTCGGACGCGACACCGTCGGCGATGAGCTTGGCGGGGAACGTGACGAGCGGGTCCCGCTTTGCCTCCTCCTCGCGCTCCCACTCCGGCTTGTAGTGCCCCTCGTCGTCGGACAGCGAGTGCGAGTAGGGCCGTATCACGTCTGCGTGGATCAGCGCGGGGCCCTTGCGCGCCCTGCAGTACGCCGCAGCCGTTGCCAGCACGTCGTATGACAGCAACGGGTCGCACCCGTCCATGTCGTCCACGTACAGATTCGGGAAGCAGGCCACGAGGCTGGAGATCGATCCGCCCGCAGTCTGCACCTCGCGCGGAACGGAGATCGCGTAGCCGTTGTCCTCGATCAGAAAGATGACGGGCAGTTGCTGGTTGCTCGCCGTGTTCAGGGCCTCCCAGAACTCGCCCTCGCTCGTCGTGCCGTCCCCCGAGGTCACGAGCGTCACTTCGTCACCCTTGATCTGCTGCTCGCGGTCGGGGATGTCCTCGATCCTGTCGTAGCACAGCCACGCCTCCGCGCAGCCCACCGCGTTCAGGTATTGCGTGCCGGTGGGGCTCGACGAGCTCACGATGTTGAGGTCCTTGTGCCCCCAATGCGAGGGCATCTGCCGACCGCCCGAGTTGGGGTCGTCCGCGGCCGCGACCGCCGACAGCAGCATCTCCGTCGGTGTCATCCCGAGCGCGAGGCACAACGCCCGGTCGCGGTAGTAGGGGTAGAACCAGTCGTGCCCGGGCTTGAGGATCTTCCCGGCCACCACCTGCACCGCCTCATGCCCGGCGCCTGAGATCTGGAAGAAGATCTTGTTCTGACGCTTGAGCTGGACTTCCTTGTCGTCCAACCGCCTCGATAGGAGCATGAGGCGGTACAGCTCGAGCAGCTCGTGTTTCTCGAGCCGCGCGGCCGGCTTGCGCTTCGGTCGGGTCCTGGATCGCGGGTTGGTGCGGGAGGTCATGGCCCGAAAAGATAACCGGGCTACTTGAGCTTCGTGAGCTTACGGAGCGTCTCCAGCTTCTCGAGCGCCGATTTGGAGTCCGGGGCAGCGCCCACCGCGCTGAGCGCATCGCGGATGTCCAACAGGACCTCGAGGATGAGCTGCTCGCGCTGGAAGGAGGAGTCGAGCTGGACCCTTCGCTCCTGGTCGCCCAGCTCTCCGGCCAGGTCGTAGGCCTCCCGGTAAACGGTCTCGAGGTTGGCGAGGATACGCTCGCGCGAACGCACTTTCATTCCGCTTCTCTCTCCTGAGGGTCAGACGAATCTCGTGAGGGCGCGCCCGCCGTGCAACTCAGTAGCCGGCCACCACCAGTCCGCTGGGAACTTTCGGCATGAAGTACGTGGACTTGGGCGGCATCACCGAGCCCGCGTCCGCCACGGCGAGCACCTGGTCGAGACCAGTAGGGTTGAGCAGGACCCCGACGCTGGCTTCACCCTGGCGCACTTCGTCGATGACCTGGTCCGAGTCCGCGCTGTAATGCACGGTTGCCTCATCGCCAGCCGCCGTCTTGAGCCGCTTCACCACTATCTCGGCGATCCGGGCCACGTCCAACGAGGCTATCACCGGCTCGTTCGCGAACGGAAGATCTCCAAGGCTCGCGCCGCCCTTGAGCAGCAGGGCCACGGCCCGCGCACCCGGCAGCACGAGGACGCAGGCGGTCCCACGCTCGTGCAGTGAACCCAGCTCCTCCAGGTAGTTGGCCTGCGACGGCAACTCGCGCATCTGGAACCGCTCCCGCAGCTCGCCCAACATCCCCTCTTCGTCTACGGGCTTCCCGTACACGATCCGGTGTGTCGGCAGCACGACCAGACCAGGGTCTCCCGCCGGTACGATCAGCGCCGGAACGCGGTCCGCAGCGGGGTTCTCGCTCTTGTAGGCAACCGCGGTCTCATAGCGGTGATGACCGTCCGCAATGTAGAGCGTCTCACTACCCGCCGCCGCGGCAAGGGCCTCGGCGTTGCCACCGGTCACCCGCCACAGAGTGTTCGTCACGCCTCCCAGCTCAGCTGCCGCCAGGGGCTTCGCTTCGGCCGACTCGTCGAGCAGTCGCTGCAGCCGGCCGTCCCCGTCGCGCGTGACCATGAACAGGGCCTCGAACATGGCGGCGGTCTCCCTGAGCAGCGCAAGGCGATCCTCCTTGGGACCGGTGTGCGTCTTCTCGTGTGGCTTGACCCGGCCTTCCGTGAACGACTCCACCGCCACGCCGCCGATCACCCCGGTGCGTATGCGCCGCTCTCCGCCCGGCGTGAGAAACTCCTGGCGCAGCACCGTGAGGGAGGGCTTCGCGTCTGCCTTCAAGACCTTCGCTTCGCGCCACTCGGCGAGCAGCCGCGCGGCATTCTCGTAGCGGTCGCCGGCACCCTCGGGGAGGATGAGGTGCACGATGTTGTGAGGGTCCCGAGCAGCGTACGTCACCCGCTCCGCCGGCGAGATCACGTCGTACGGCGGCGCGATCAAGTCACCGAGCTGGGTGCGCCTAGCATACCGCTCACCAGTGAACGGGACTACGAGTCTCGCCGCAGGAGATTCAGGCACGGATACTCCCTTTCATGCCCACGGGCGCGCAGCCCGGTAGGCCTCCTCCAACATCTGACGATACGACTCCAGCCGGCTCGGCACTATCTCGCCGCGCTCCACGGCAGCCACCACCGCGCAGCCGGGCTCAACCAGGTGGCGGCAATCGTCGAACCGGCACTGGGTAGCGCGCTCGGCGAACTCGGGGAACGCCGCCGCCACCTCCGGCGGCTCCAGTCCCCAGAGGCCTATGTCGCGCAGTCCCGGTGTGTCCACCACGAACCCGCCGCCACTGAGCGGATACATCTCGGCCGACACGGTCGTGTGGCGGCCGGTGTGGGACTTGGCGCTCACCGCGGCCGTGCGCAGCCTGAGACCAGGCTGAACCGCGTTGAGCAGGCTCGACTTGCCCACGCCGGTCGGTCCCGTGAACAGCGAGACGTGCCCCTCGAGTCGGGTGCGCAGCTCGTCGATCCCGCGACCATCGCGCGCGCTGGTGAGCAGCACCGCGTAGCCAGCCTGCTCGTACGGTGCGACGGCAGCCCCACAGTCGTCCACCAGGTCGCACTTGTTGATCACTACCAGCAGGGGAAGATCGTTGGCGGCCGCAACCGCCGTGAACCGGTCCATTTGGTGGGGATTCCAATCCGGATGCCTGGCAGCCCCTACGACCACCACCTGGTCCACGTTGGCGGCGACCTCGCGCTCCCCATGCGACTTCCCGGGGGTGCGCCGCTTCAGCACCGAGCGGCGGGGGTGCACCTCCTCGATGGTGGCCGCCTCATCCGGGTGCAGCTCCACCGTCACGTCATCGCCCACCAGCACCTTGTCGCGGCCCCGCTTCAGGCGCCCGCGGAGCGTGGCGTCGAAGTCCCCTCCCTCATGGAAGATCCGGTAGCGCCCGCCGGTCTTCGAGAGAACGATCCCCCTGCGGCTGTCTGTCAGCTGGAAAGCTCCTCGGACCCGGCGATGGCCCTGTCCAGCTCGGCCTTCACTTCGTGCAGCGAGAGCGCACGGACGGCGGCGGCGGCCTCTTCGGACGTGTCGCCGAAGACCAGGAATGCGCTCTCGAGATGTCCCACCGGCCGGTCGCCTCCCTCCGACCACCGCACGAAAAGGACCGCGCCGCCGTAGCGGCCGTCCTCGTCCGGGCTGTCGTCCACGTAGACGGCCGCCGAGTACGCCGCGCCGTCGGAGCCCTCGAATGCAGGGGGACGGGCGTGGACCTCGAGGTAGCCGCCCAGCGTCGAATCGTCAGTCACCGCCGCCCGAAGGTCTCTTTGAAGAGGCTGGCCACCATGAACGCCACGTTGGCCGGGCGCTCGGCAAGGCGCCGCATCAGGTAGGGGTACCAAGCCGTGCCGAACGGGATGTAGACCCGCATGTTGTAGCCCTTGGCGTGGAGCTCGTCCTGAAGATCGCGGCGCACGCCGTAGAGCATCTGGAACTCGAATCGCTCAGGTGGGATTCCCTTCTCCTCCACGAACGCCACCGTCTTGTCGATCAGCTCCGCATCGTGCGTCGCGATGCCGGGGTAGTTGCCGTTCTCCACCAACCGCTCCATCAGCTCCACGAACGACGCGCTCACCTCCTCGCGCTCCTGAAACGCGATCTCCTCCGGCTCGGCGTAGGCGCCCTTGCACAGGCGCACTCGCGCCCCCAGGGACACCAGCCGCTCGACGTCCTGTTCGGAGCGTCGCAGGTAGCTCTGGATCACGACGCCCGTGAGCCCGTTGTACTCCGGGTGGAAGTGATCGTAGAACAGCTGCAGCGTCCGCTCCGTGTAGTCGGAGGCCTCCATATCGGCCCGGACGAAGACGTTCAGCTCCTTCGCGCGGTCCAGCACTGCACGCATGTTCTCCGCACACAGCTCGTCGCTGATGTCGAGTCCCAACTGTGTCAGCTTGACGGAGACGTTGCCCTTCACGCCGGATTCCGCAATCGCCTCCACGGTGCGAATGATCTCGTCGCGCGCCTTGTGCGTCTCCTCCGGGGTCGAGACACTCTCGCCCAGCAGATCAAGGCTCACGATGATGCCCTTGGCGTTCGTGGCGCGCGCCGCCTCGATGGCGGCATCGAGTGTCTCGCCCGCAACGAACCGTAACGCGATACGGCGCGCCAGGCGGTTGCGCTTGACGAAGCTGAAGATCCCGGGATTCTCGCTCAGCCAGAGAAAAGTCGATCGCAACATGTGAGGGTGTGCTGATTCAGGCGGGGTAGAAGCGCTCGCCGGCGTCGGCCATTCGCACGAGCCGGGGGCAGGGCGCAAAACGATCACCATAGGCTTCCGCGAGCTGCTGGAGCGTCTCCGCTACCCGCTTGGCGCCAAGCTCATCGAGGTATCGCAGCGGACCTCCCAGAAACGGAGGGAACCCAATCCCGAAGATGGCGCCTATGTCACCGTCACGGGGCGAGCGCACCACACCCTCGTCGAGGGCGCGGGCCGCCTCGTTGAGCATCGAGTACGCCATCCGCTTCGTCACGTCCTCCCGCGGCACCTTGGAGCCGGCCGCAGCCCCGATGATCTCGTAGGCGGTCTCGTCCACGTCACGCTTCTTGCCTTTCTCGTAACGGTAGAACCCGCTGCCGCTCTTGCGCCCGAGACGCCCGTCCTCGATCATCCGCTCCATGCCTTCCGTAGACCTCATCCGGTCGCCGAAGGCGTCGCACAGCACCTTGGCGGCCTTCTGCGCAACGTCCAACCCGACTTCGTCGAGCAGCGTGACCGGACCAACGGGGAAGCCGAACCTCGTCATCGCCTTGTCGATGTGCTCGACCGTGACCCCCTGCTGCAGCAATCGGCCGGCCTCGTTCAGATACGGTCCCAGGATGCGGTTCACCCAGAAACCGGGCTGGTCCTGCACCACGATCACGGTCTTGCCCATCTCGCGACCGAACGCCACGGCGCTCACGGTCACCCACGGCGCGGTCCTGTCGGTCACGATGACCTCCAGCAGCGGCATCTTCTCGACGGGTGAGAAGAAGTGCATTCCCAGCACCCGCTCCGGGCGTTCCACCACCTGAGCGATGCGCGCGATCGGGATCGTGCTGGTGTTCGATGCGATCACGCAGTCGTCGCGCACGTTTTCCTCGATCTCGCGCATGACCTCGTGCTTGACGTCGAGGTCCTCGAACACCGCCTCTATCACGAGGTCGCAGCGTCGGAAGCTCTCGTAGCCCGTGCTCCCGGAGAGCAGGCTGTCGAGTCGCCGGTATTCGTACTTGTCTATGCGCCGCCGCTTGAGCCTCCCCTTGAGGATCTTGCGTGCTCCTTCGAGGCCCTTGCCGATGCGCTCGAAGTCGTTGTCGCGGAATCGCACGTCTACGCCGGCCTGAGCGACCGCCACACCGCCGATGCCCGCGCCCATGAAACCTGCGCCCACCACCCCGAGATTCGATACCGGCACCGGTTCGGGCACATCGCCCTCGACACCGGGATCTTTCTTGAGCGCCGTCGTGGCGAAGAAGATCTGCACCAACCTGCGCGACACGTCGTCCACCGCGAGCTCGGCGAAGAACGCGGCCTCCATGTCGAGCCCCGCCTCTATACCGTGCTTCATCCCGTGCTGCACGGCGCGCAGCGCGGCTTCGGGAGCGGGGTAGTGGCCCCCGGTCTTCTTGAGAAGCTGCTTCTTGGCCGTGGCGAACACCACGCGCCGGCCGAGCGGGTTCCTGTCCAGCGCGAGGTCCGCGGCGCCCACGCGGCGCCGCTTCGGCCTCCAGCCACCCGCCAGCCGCTTGGCCGCCTTGTACGCGACCTCCTCGAGGATCGCAGACGGCACCAACTCGTCCACCATGCCGACGCGGTAGGCGCGCCTGGCCACCACCTGCTTGCCGGCGAGAATGATGTCCAGAGCTGCACGCACGCCGATCAGGCGAGGCAGGCGCTGGCAGCCGCCCGCGGCGGGGATGATCCCCAGCTGCACTTCGGGCAACCCGATGCGCGTCTTGGGGTTGTCCGTCGCGACCCGATAGGTGCAGGCGAGCGCCGTTTCCAGACCGCCGCCGAGACAGGAGCCGTTGATGGCCGCCACGATGGGCTTGCCGAGACGTTCCAGCCGATTGATCAGCGCCTGGCCCGAGCGCACGAGCTCGTACGCCTCCTCCCGAGACTGGAGCGCGACGAACTCGTCGATGTCGGCGCCGGCAATGAACGAGTCGGGCTTGCCGGAGATCAGGACTACGGCCCGAATCTCCTTGTCGGCCACGAGCCGGTCGAGCGCTTCGTCCAGCTCGTGGCGCACCGCGCGGGTGATCATGTTGACGGGCTCACCCGGCAGGTCGAGCACCAACCACCCGATTCCATCCTCGACACGGATCGTGAACGCGTCCACCGTCAGCTCCGCTCCAGGACCATCGCGAACCCCATCCCGCCCTGTGCGCACACCGAGATCAATCCGAACTGCACGTCACGGCGCTTCATCTCGTTGGCGAGGGTGAGCGTGATGCGCGCTCCGGTCGCCCCGAACGGATGCCCGATCGCGATCGAGCCGCCCATGACGTTGAGCGTATCCCAATCCACCTCTCCGATGGCCTCGGAGCGTCCCAGGTGCTCCTGCGCCCACTGCCTCGACTCGAACGCCTGGATGTTCGAGAGCACCTGAGAGGCGAAGGCCTCGTGCATCTCGACCAGCCCGAGCTGCTTCCACACGATCCCGGCCCGGTCCAGCGCCTTGGGCACGGCGTAGGCCGGCCCCATCAACAGTTGGTCACCCGGATCCAACGCGGAGACCGCGTAGGACCGGATGAACGCGAGCGGCTCGAAGCCCAGCGCCCCGGCCGCCTCCTCGCTCATCAGCAGAACCGCGGCCGCTCCGTCGGTGAGCGGCGACGAGTTGGCCGCCGTCACCGTCCCGTAGCGCCGGTCGAATGCGGGCCGCAGCTTGGCCATCTCCTCGAGGTTCGCGTCTGCGCGGACGCCGTTGTCGCGGGTCACGGCCGCGCCCGAGTCCGGCACCAGGATCGGCGCGATCTCGGCGAGGAGCCGGCCATCCTCCGTACCGGCATACGCCAGCTTGTGGCTGCGCAGCGCGAACTCGTCCTGCGACTCGCGCGTGATTCCGTTGACTTTCGCCATCTTCTCCGCCGACTGGCCCATCGTCTGCCCGGTCGAAGGCTCTGCGATGGCGGGCGTCACCGGCACCAGATCCTTGGGGCGGAACGACGACACCAGCTTCAACCGTGCGGCAGTGCTCTTGGCCTTGCTCAGGCCAACCAGCAGGTCGGAGAAGCGCCGCGAGTGCAAGATGGGGATGTCCGAAAGGGCCTCCACACCGCCCGCGATCACCACGTCAGCACGCCCCAGGACGATCTGATCCTGTCCCACAGCGATCGCACTGTTGGCCGACGCGCAGGCACGATTGATCGAAGCGGCGGGAATGCTCGGAGGGAACTGCGGCAGCAGGCTCACCTCACGGGCGATGTTCGGGACGATCGGGCTCGGGACTACCTGCCCGAAGTAGAGCTCGTCGACTTCCTTGCCTGTGATGTTGGCGCGATGGACGAGTTCGACCACCGCGTGCCTGGCAAGATCAATCGCCGGGATGTCCCTGAGGACCGTGCCCGACTTGCAGAAGGGCGAGCGGCACCCCGCGACCACTGCGACCCGACGTCCGTTTTCAGCCTTCTGCATGGCACCTCAAAGCTAGCCGCGGTACGCGCGGCGGGCCACCGCCCTTGTGGTACGTGGCCTTACGCGACAATCATACGAGCGGACGCTGGGCCAGGATGCTCGCGACCGCTCTCGAACGCCCGTCGAGGATTTCCAGGACTTCGCGGGCCAGCACGATCTCGAAGGGCTCGACGAGCGACCACAGCTCCCCCGACTTGAGGAGGTGCTCATCGGCCGTCGGCCCCCATCCAAGCTCGCGCTGCTGCTCGAGGAAGGTTTCCAGCATGAAGTGGCCGCCGGGCTTGACGGCATCGAGAAACCGGGGCATCTGCGCCCGGTCGAGATAGCTGAAGACCATCACGACGTCGTAGGGTCCGTCGGGCACCGGATCCACCGTGAGGTCGGCCTGAACCCACTTCACGGTCACGTTCGCCTTGGCGGCGGCGGCCTCGGCCAGCTTCAGGCTCTCTGGATCGGCGTCCACTGCGACGACCTCCGCGCCCTGCTCGGCCGCGGCGATGGCGTGGAGCCCAGCCCCGCAGGCCACGTCAAGGACCCGTGTTCCGGCGGTGATTATATGGGTATGCCACTGAAACCACGTACTCGGCATTTCCCGACCACTGGCTGCTGACACCCTAATGGACACTCCCTTTTCTTACCGGACGCGGGCTGGCCATCTCGAGAAGATGGCCCAAGAGCCCGTCGACCTGCTGGTGATCGGCGGCGGTGTCACCGGCGCCGGTATTGCCCGGGACGCTGCGATGCGCGGAATCCGGACCGCCCTCGTCGACAAGGGTGACTTCGGCTCCGGCACGAGCTCCCGGTCGTCCCGCCTGATTCACGGCGGACTGCGCTACCTGGAGCACGGGCATCTGCGCCTGGTGTTCGAGGCGAGCCGCGAGCGCCGCATCCTTCTAAGAATAGCACCCCACCTCGTCTGGCCCCGGTCGTTCCTGTTCCCAATCTATCCGGGCGGCCGAGTGTCCCGCTGGAAGCTCGCGGCCGGACTGTGGCTCTACGACCTCCTGTCCCTGTTCCGGAATGTGCGCCGCCATCGGATGCTGAGCAAGCGGGCGATGCTGCGGGCCGAGCCGGGTCTCAGATCGCGCGGATTGAAGGGCGGGGCGCGCTACTACGACGCTCAATGCGACGACGCGCGGCTGGCTCTGGCCAACGCCCGCGACGCGCACCGGCACGGCGCACTGGTTGCGAACTACGCCTCCGTCGAGCGACTCGAGACCGCGGACGGCCGCGTGCGCGGTGCCCGGGTATTGGACCTCGTGACCGGTGAGGAGCGGGCGGTCCGCGCCCTCGTCGTCGTGAACGCCACGGGTCCGTGGTCCGACGAGCTTCGCGCCGCAGACGGGGAGGAACCGACCCTCCACCGCTCCAAGGGCGCGCATGTGGTGGTGCCGCGCCAGCGACTCGGGAACCACGAGGCCATCACCTTCACGTCGCCCATCGACGGGCGCGTGATGTTCGTGATCCCATGGGGTGAGCTGAGCTACGTCGGCACCACCGAGACGGAGACAGGCGAGCGGCCTGAGGACCTGCGGGCAGACGCCGACGATGTGATCTACCTGCTCCGCTCGGTGAACGCGTTCTTCCCCGAGGCCCGCCTCACCTTCGACGACGTGCACGCCACCTGGGCAGGATACCGCCCGCTCATCCGGATGAAGGACATGTCCGACCCCGGAGCGATCTCGCGCGAGCACGCCATCCTGGAGAGTGACGCCGGCCTGGTCTCCATCGTGGGCGGCAAGCTCACGACGTTCCGGGTAATGGCACAGCAGGTAGTGGACCTGGTGGCCAACCGGCTCCACGATCTCGACGGCCGCCCGGTGCCCGAGCGGGCTCCCACCCACCGCACCCCGCTCCCGGGGGGCGAGACGCAGGACCTGGACGTCCTGATCGAAGCGACTCAGGAGGAGGGCTTCTCCTATCAGACTGCGGCGCACCTGGTGCACACGTACGGTAGCGAGGCTCCGGCGGTCGTGCGGTTGGCACAGTCGGATCCGGCGCTGACCGAGCCGGTGCTCGCGGGGCACTGCACCATGTGGGCTGAGTTGGTTTACGGGATGCAGCGGGAAATGGCGGTTACCCTCGGAGACCTACTGATCCGCCGCACCCACCTCTTCTACGCGGCGCCGCAGCAGGCGCTGGAGCGTGCGCCCGCGGTCGCTGAAGTGGCCGTCGAGGAAATGGAGTGGGACGAGGCCCGGCGCGATGCCGAGCTCGATGTGTACCGGCTCGATGTTCAGCGCAGCCTCGCGTTTCGCGAGGACATCTGGGCTGAAGACTAGGAGCCCTTTCCCTGGCCAACCCCGGGTAGCTCGGCAGCCTGGACGCGATCGTCACGGAACTGACGCGCCTTGTGGTACGCGGCCTTGAGCCGCTCCATGTACTCGCCCCGCTTCTCGAACAGCCGCCTCTGTGCGCGTGGTTTCCTCTTGGCCAGCGCGTAGGTGGCCAGGATGGGAAAGCCCACAGTGCTGTCCAGGTAGCAGACGACCGCATTGGACAGTTGGTCGGGATCCACCTTGCCCCAGCTCACCGCCTCGGCGGGCGTGGCTCCCGAGAGCCCGCCGGTGTCGGGACGGGCGTCGGTGATCTGGAGGAAGTAGTCGTGCCCCACCCCCTCGATTCCGAGGACCTCCTGGATCTGGGGCTCGGTCTGCAGCACGAAGTTCTTGGGACTGCCGCCCCCTAGGATCAGCACGCCGCTCTTTCCGCCGTTCCTCTTGGCCTCCAGCACGATGGCGGCGGTCTCGTTCACGTCGGCCGACACGTCGTAGGAGAGCTTGTATCCGTCCAGGGCGATCTCCGCCACGTTCATGCCTATCGATGAGTCGCCCGGCGAGGAAGTGTAGATCGGCACCGCGTACTCGTGCGCCACCGTGAGCAGCGACTTGTGCTCCAGCCCGAGCGCCTTCTCGCGCTCCCGCAGGTACCCGCCGAGCAGATAGTGGTACTCGGCGCTGCTCATCGGTCGCTGGAACTCCTCTGCCTTGGAGACTTCGCGGAAGAACTCGTCGGTGCGGAGCAGGGCGCCGTAGTCCACGTAGATGTCGTAGATGCGGACCACTCCGTGCTTCCTGAGCTCGGTGTCATCCGCGAAAGGCGTGCCGCGGTGCAGGGAGAAGCCCAGGGCGAAGTGGGCATCATGATACAGGTTGGCGCCGGTGGACACGATCCAGTCCACGAACCCAGCTTCTATCAGCGGGATCACCGTGGACATCCCCAGGCCCGCCGGCGTGAGCGCTCCTGTGATGCTCATTCCCACGGTGGCGTCGTCCGCCAGCATTCGCTCGGTGAAGAGATGGCAAGCCTCCCGTAGCCTTCCGGCGTTGTACGCCAGGAAGGTGTCGTCGACCAGGTCCACGACGGTCTCCCGGCCGCTCAGTGGCCGCGGTTCGATGCGCCGTCCACCCAGAAGCTTCTCCTTGCGCTGGTCCATCTCTTCGTCCCTTTCCGATCGCCGTCAGGCGGTGAAGTCCTCCAGGCGCCGCCTGGCCTTGGTAACTATGTCAACGATTTCCTGCGGGTCGTCCGTCATCTGGAACAGATCCAGGTCTCCCGGGGAAATCTTGCCACTTCCGAGCACCACGTCCTCGAGCCACTGACGGAGCCCCTTCCAATAGTCGCTCCCCACCAGCACTACCGGCATGTTCCGGATCTTCGCCGTTTGGATCAGCGTGAGGGACTCGAATGTCTCATCCAGAGTGCCGAACCCGCCAGGGAAGCAGATGAACGCCAGCGAGTACTTCATGAACATCGTCTTCCGCACGAAGAAGTAACGGAAATCGATGCGTCTATCGAGGTACTGGTTGGCCCCCTGTTCCTCCGGCAGCTCGATGTTGAGCCCGATGGAGAGAGTCCCCGCCTCCCGGGCTCCCTTGTTCGCGGCCTCCATGATCCCACCCCCGGCCCCCGTGATGATTGCGAAGCCCCGGTCTCCGAGCAGGCGCGCGGTCTCGGTGGCCAACTGGTACGTCGGGTCGTCGGGACGCGCCCTGGCCGATCCGAATATCGTTACGGCCGCGCCCACGTCCGCGAGCTCGTCGAATCCCTCCACGAACTCGCCCAGGATTCGCAGCGCCCTCCAGGGGTCCGCGTGCTTGAACGCCGGCTCCGGCTTGAGCGGGACCGCAAACAGACGCTCGTCGGCGGTTACGCGCAGGGCCTGCTGCTGCTTGGCCTGTGCCTCAGTCTCTGAGGACTTCGATCGCTTTGGCATTGTCGTCCGAGAGGTTGTAGAAGAAAGGAGACAGACGCACGTGACCGGGCCGGGCGTCGGCGACGATGTCAGCATCGGCGAGGCGGGCAACGCCGGCCGCAGGGTCCTTGCTCGGGATCATGACGATGGCGGAGCGCTCGTGGGCCTCTGGGGCAACCCTCGGAGCGAGACCCGCCTCGCGCGCCCGCCCTACCAGATCCTCTGTGAGCTCGCGCGTTACCTCCCGAATGGCCGGCACGCCGATCTCGTGGATCAGCTCGAGGCCGCCCAGCTGTGCATAGACGGCCGCGAGCGCCGGCGTCCCCTGCTCGAAGCGCCGCGCGTCGTCGTGCCAGACGATCGACGTCGGGTCGAACTCGAACTGGCGCGCGTGGGCGAACCACCCCGTGACCATCGGATGCAACTGCTGCAGGAGCCCCTCGCGCACGTAGAGGAATACGATCCCCGGCCCCCCCAGCAACCACTTGAGTCCACCGGCGCACAGGAAATCCACTCCGGTATCGTGCACGTCGAGCGGAATCTGCCCCACGGACTGATACGCATCCACGAAGCAGAGCGCACCCTTGGCGTGTGCCGCGTCGGCCACCGCCTTGATATCCTGGATGGCGCCGGTCGTGAAGAAAACGTGAGATGTGGCGACCAGTGCCGTGCGCTCATCGATCGCCGCCGCCAGCGCCTCCACCGGAACCGTCACGCCGTCGGGGCTCGGCACGACCTCCACCTCCATGCCCAGATCCCGCTTCGCAAGCCACTGGTACGCGACGGTCGGGAAGTCGAGCTCCGTCGTCACGACCCTGGGCCGGCCCGTGTAGTCGATCGCGCCCGCGAGCACGGCGCTCGCAGTGGAAACCGACGCGTGCAGCGCGATCTCCTCGGGCTTGGCCGCGATCACCCGGGCGTACTCCCGGCGCAACGTGCCGAGAGCATCCCACCACACATCGTACCAGGCGGGGGCACCACGCTCCTCCCACAGCGTCAGATACTCCTGGACCCGGCGCCGGGAGCGCAGCGACAACGCACCCAGCGAGCACGAGTTGAGGTAGATCCGGCGCTCGAAGATCGGGAACTCGGTGCGGTAGTGGGCGAGGGAGTGCACCGGTGCCGTGCTTGCAACTGCCATACGCGCCAATATACTCGTACGGGCCTCAGGCCGGGCCCTGAGGGGCGGGGCTGGACGGGCGGACGATGGATACCAGGCTCACAGCCGCCCACACGCCCTCGAGAATGATGAAGCCGGCGCGCTGATCGGCGATCGCGACTGCGAGGAGCAGCAGGGCGCCGGCCAGATTGAACCAGAGATAGGCTGCGCCGCGGGTCGTCCACCGGTGCCGCTGTAGCGCGACGAACGCCGCGAGGATCAGCCCGGCGCCAGCGAGCGAGACTACTTGCCAGAACAGGTGCATAGGTCCTCTTCCGATTCAAAGGGTAGCTGGCTGGGGCTCGCCCTGGCCTTGACCGCGCGTGCCGTCATCAACCCGCGCCTCGCGCTGGACCTCTTGCGCACCGTATGGGCCTTTCGTGCGCGCGGGTGGTACCGCCGTCCACCGTTCCTGCCGCTTCCGTCCCGGGAGTACATCCGGTGGCGGATGCACACCGCCTACGGCGACGAACAAGCTGTGCCGCCACCCGAGGACGTAGTCCGGTTCGCGCGCTGGCGCCGCCGGGTAATGCACCTGTGACACCGGAGCGCCGGGCGCACCTCGTGAAGGCCCGGGCCCGGGCGCTCGGCTTCGACACCGCAGGCATCACAGACCTCTCCCCGGCACCCCACGGCGACGCCCTCACCGACTGGCTCGCCGCCGGAATGGCCGGGACCATGACCTACATGGGACG
>JAUVTV010000020.1 GCA_030601305.1 Candidatus Eiseniibacteriota bacterium
CCGATCCAGATCGTCAACATCCACAAACCCGGTCTGCTCCGGGCGGTGGTGCTCCTCGGCCCGGCCCCGGTCGAGGCCGTGACCGGTCAACTCCTGGGCGTCGTCGACGGACGCCTCTCCGATCTGGCGCCTGAGCGGGTCCTGCTCATCCATGAGTACAAGACGGCCCACTACACGGTGATGCTGCCACTCCTCATGGGGGCCGTCCTCGCCGGCGCCGACAGCGAGCAGCAGGTTGCCATTCGCAACTATGCCATTCCGATCGGTATCGCCTTCCAGATCCAGGACGACATCCTGGGTCTCTACGGCGACCGGGAGGTTCTGGGCAAGCCCGTGGATTCGGACGTCAAGGAGGGGAAGAAGACCCTCCTGTTCGTGCACGCCTACGAACGCGCGACCCCCGAGCAGAGGGCTACCCTCGAGCGCATCCACGGCAACCCCAACCTGGAACCTGGGGATCTGGACACGGTGCGAGAGATTGTGCGCCAAACGGGAGCCCTGGAGCAATCTGAGGAAACCGCCCGCGAGCTGGTGGCGGACGGGAAGGACTACATCCCGCAGATCGAGGTCGCCCCGAAATGGTGTCGCATGCTGGGCGGCCTGGCGGACTACTTCATCATCCGGCGCGCTTAGTGCCCCGGTCCATGAATACGGTGACGCACCGAGGGCGCCGATGCGCCCGCCCGGCAAGGCGCGACGACGACGCGATGCCGCTCCATCACGGAGGAGGAGCAACGCAGCCCGAGCGGGATGCAGCGGCGGCCGAATGCCACCGTATTTGTGGATCGGGGTACTTAGCAGCCCGCGACAGAAGTCATCCGGGCTGCCAGGCCGGATTCCCCCTCCGCAGCGAGCCGCATGGCGCATTGACCGGCCACGTCAGGTGGCCTAGGGTTCGCAGACGAAAGGTTTTTCAGCGGTTCGAAGGCGCGCGCCAGCGGTGCGCGAACGCAGAGAACGAGGACAGAGAGCGGCGAAGAGGCTGGGTCCCCAAGCGAGATCCCAAGCCGGTGAGCCGAAGCGACGCACGGCGGGCCCGCGCACAGTCCGGCGCCCGCGAGGAGAGATCATGCGACGCTGGCCCAGCACTACCGACGGCCCTGCACGGGACCAGCGGGCCGCCACCGGCACGGGAGGTGCGATGACAGGCGCTGCCGCCGCACCCCGCGATCTCGCCCCTTCGCAAGGCTCCTCCGCGCCGGCGTTCCGGGCGCTTCATGTGCCGGAGCCGCCACCCCTCCTCTGCGCGACACGGGAAAGGGTTGCTGCAGATGACACGGATTCTATCGGGACTGGTTCTGCTATCGGGTATCGTGGAGGCGCTGGCGGGGATCTCCCTGCTGGTGCTGGGAAGAAGCCATCCACTCATCACTCGTCTTCCTGACGGGATCGGGGCGGCTTTTCGGAGCGGCTCGGCCCCCGTCAACTTCCTGGTCTACTTTCTCGGCCTGACCTGCTTGCTGGCGGCACTCTTCCACGCGGTGGTGTGGCGCTGGCTTCAGAAAGAGCGCGAGGGTGTCTACACCTTGCTCATCTTCTATGGCAGCTTCGCGGTTGTCGGGGGCGTGCTCCTCTTCTTGAGCTTCCGACCCAGCGGGCTCGGGTGGGTCTTCCTCCTGGGTGACTCCTTGCGCGGAGCCCTGCTGGTGATCGTGAGCAGCGTGACGGCGGCGAGCCCCAGCACCTTGAGCCAGCTGGGGCTGCCATCGGGCACAGTTTCGGGGCGGGCAACCCGGGGGGAGGATCGCCGCAGGCGCAGCCGGCCACGCCGGTCCGAGGGGGTGAAGCGATCGTCCCGACCGGCCACAACCGGGGCCGTTGCGCAGGCCGCGGCAGAGAGGGAACCTCGGTCCCGGCGCGACAGCGACCGGCGAGAGCGCCGGCCGAGGCGCGAGGAGCGCAGCTCCGGTGCCCGCAGGCCCCGCGGTTCAGGGCGGCGGGACGCCGAGATCCGGTCCGACGTGCGTGCGGAAGCTCCTTTTGCGCAAGCGGATGCGCCGCCTGAGCGGCGCCCCTCGCGGCGACGGGAGCGCTCGACATCGCGCCGAGAGGATTCGAGACCGCGCCGAGAGGATTCGAGACCGCGCCGAGAGGATTCGAGACCGGGCCGAGAGCCCCCTGCGCTGCGGCGAGAAGACCGGGCATCTCGGGGAGAGGAATCGGCACCCCGGCGCAGATCCGCGCCTTCGAGGTCCCCACGGGAAGATCCCGCGTCTCACCCCGCCCAGACCGGCCCGACCCACGGCGCCGTCCGCCCGCCGTGGACTCCCGGTGTGAGCGTGCCGAGAGAGGACGAGACCCCGGACCATGGCCTCGGCGAGCGCCAGGAGATCGTCGCCGGCCGGCAACGCAAGAAGGGACGCTACTCGACCGGTGCGCTCTTCCGCCCCCCGCGGCAGAGACGCTCCCGCCAGCCGCTGTGGGGAGATGCCGGCGACGCTCCCAAGCGGAAGTGGGGTTGGCCCGAGGATCAAGCCCGGGAGGAGTCGTCACGCCCAGAGCCGCCGGAAGCGGCGCCCGAGTCGGAAGAGGTGGCTGCCGGACCGGTGGCCGACGTGCCGGATCGCCGGGACCGGGAGCCCCGGGCGGTGCGGACCTCCCAGTCCGAGGTCGACAACGACCGGGCCGAGGAGAGCGACTAGACCGGGCTACATGGCGTCCGGCGCCTGGATCCCCAGCAACGAGAGACCCCGGCGCAACGTCGCCGCCACCGCCAGACTCAGGTGCAAGCGCGCCCGCATGAGCTCTTGACTCTCGGCGCGCAGGACCGGACAGGCGTGGTAGAAGCGTGCGTAGGCCTTGGTCAACTCCAGCAGATGGGCGGCGACGGGCGATGGGCTGAGCTGCGCGGCCGCTTGGCGCAACGCGGCCGGGAAGCTCGCCAGCTCCAAGCTCACCCTTCTCTCCTCCTCCCGGACGAGCAGTGCGGGATCGGCGCGATCGGGGCGCAGTCCGACGGCGCTGCGCACGGCTGCCGCCGCAGCATCCCCCGCAGCCGGCTGGGCGGCGCCGCCGGAAGGAGCCTTCCGCCACGGTCCCTCTGCGGGGGCGCGGACCGGGGAGCCGGTGCCCAGATCGGCGAACGGATCGGGGAGCGCCCAACTCGCCAGGTCGCCTGCGGCAAGCATTCCCTTCGCCAACGCCTTGCGCGCGATGCTACAGATGCGCGCGTGGCTGTACTGCACCGCCGGTCCCGTGTCGCCCTCAAAGTCGAGGGTCGCATCCGGATCGAACTGGATGTCCTTCTCGGCCCCGACCTGGAGGAGATACATCTTGAGCGCACCCTGGCCGATGATATCTGCCAAGGCATCGAGATCGATGCCGGCCTCCGTGGCATACCCTCCCTCGACCGCTTTGCGATGTGCGATCGTCGCCAGTTCGTTGAGAAGTGCGTCCGCATCCGCCGTGCGGCCCTCGCGTGACTTGAGCTTCCCCTGCCCATGCGGCAGGTTGACCATGCCGTAGCTCAGATGCACGCAACCCGCGGCCCACGGCATCTCCAGCTGACGCAAGAGGCGGAAGAGAATCCTGAAGTGCAGGTTCTGCTCGCTCGCCACCACGTAGACCGAGCGATCCATGTCGAAGTCCTCGAACTTGAGGACCGCGGTTCCCAGGTCCTGCGTGATGTAGACCGAGGTCCCGTCCGAGCGAATCAGGATCTTGTCCTTGAGCCCCTCGTCCTCGAGGTGCGCCCAGATGGAGCCGTCCGGATGACGGTGGAACAGACCTCGGGTGACTCCCTCGTCGATGATCTTCTTGCCGAGTTGATAGGTGTTGCTCTCAAAGTACCACTTCCGGAAGGTGCATCCGAGCCGGTGATAGGTCTCGTCGAAGCCCGAGTAGACCCAGCGGTTCATTCGCTCCCACAGCGCCCGCACCTCGGGATCGCCCTGCTCCCACTTGCGTAGCAGCGCGCGTGCCCCCAGCGTGAGCGGCGCCCGATCCTCCAGCTCGCGGTCCTTCTCCTTGTCGAGCTTCTGCGGGTCGAGTCCGGCCTCCTCTGCCAATGCGGCCTTCTCCCGCGCCAGCTCCATGCCGAAGCGGACGTAGAGCTTGCCGACGAAGTGATCGCCCTTCTGCCCTTCACTCTCGGGCGTCTTTCCCGCGCCCCACTTCTGATAGGCGAGCATGGACTTGGTGATGTGCACACCGCGATCGTTGACCAGGTTGACCGGGATCACTTCCTCTCCGGCGGCCTCCAGGATCCTGCAAAGGCTCAAGCCGAGGAGGTTGTTGCGCACGTGGCCGACGTGCATCGGCTTGTTCGTGTTGGGCGCGGAGTACTCCACCATGGTGCTACGCCCCGTGGGGGGGAGTGCTGCGCCGTAGGGCGCCTGCCCGCTCGATATCTGTCCGAGGACGAAGCCGGCCAGGGAACCCGGTTCGAAGGTCAGGTTGAGGTAGGGGCCCGCGGCCACGCAGCCGGCGACCGGCGGAATGCTTCCCGCGGCGGCCGCCGCCGCCAGATGGGGGGGGGCCGCCTGCGCGAGCTCGGACGCGATCTGGGCCGGGTTCTTGCGCAGCGCCTTGGCCAGCGGGAAGCAGGGGAAGGCCAGATCGCCCATCTCCGGGCGCGGCGGCCGCACGGCTGCGAGCGCCCCCTCCGGGAGTCCCAGCTCCTCGAGTGAGCTGCCGGCGTAGGTGGCGAGCAGGTCCCGGACCACATCAGCCGTCGCCAGGGCCAGATCCTGCCGCTTCGTCGCGTCACTCATCGCCTCTTCCCTCTTGGCCGAGTTATCCGCATTGCGTGCCCGTTCTTCGGACGAGGAGGGATCGTACCCCAGTTCCCCGGCCACTTGTACAGCATCCTTGCCCCCCCTGGGGGAGTGCTCTTCGCGTATCGACCGACCGAGCCCGGAGCCCCCCTGTGAACCGGGCAGGACGAGCGAGCTTAATCCGATCCTAGCAAGACGTTCCCCAATTCCACTTGAGCCGCGCCGGAAAGCGGCGTACAATTCTTGTGCGTAGGCAGGGAGCGAATCGGAGAGGTCTCTGCGGTGCAGGATGCGCCGCCGAGCGCTGGTTGCGTTGGCCACCAACTGTGTAGCTCGTGATCTGCCCCGGGTACCGGTTTCACTCCCCTCCTAGCGTCTCGAGACAACCCATAGACAACCTGGAACCTGGCAACCTCCAGAAGGGAAAGGATGAACCTCATGCGTGCACGCACCCTGATGTTTGCTTTGGCGCTACTTGGGTTGGTCACCGCAGCACCCTCCGCGCAGTTGGTGATCAACGAAATCTACTACGACGGTCCCGGCACCGATGCGGGGACGTTCACCGAGATCCTGGGTCCCGGTGACATGGCCCTCGACGGCTACACGCTCGTCGGAGTGAACGGCTCGAACGGCGAGGTCTATCGGACCATCGCGCTCGACGGGATGGTGGTCCCCAGCGACGGCCGCCTGGTCATCGCCCAGGACGAGACCGTCCCGAACTACGATTACATCGACAGCGGCATGGATTGGCAGAACGGCCCCGACCAGGTGCAGATCCGTGACGCCGCTGGTGCGCCCATCGACGGCATCTGCTACGGCTACTCGGAGCTCCTCGACTGCGAGGGCGGCACCAACGGTCCCGACGTTGGGAGCGGCAACAGCATTTCGCGCTGCCCCGACGGCGAGGATACCGATGACAACGAGGCCGACACGGCCGAGACGCTGCCGACGCCCGGTGAGGAGAACGACTGCGGTGGCGGTCCCGATCCGCTCGACCTGACCGTCTGCGAAGCGACCGAGCTGGATGCGGTCGGCTTCCCCGTTCACTACGGTGTGTTGGTGCACCTCGTCGATCCGATCATCATCCTGAATGATGACGGCACGGTGGGCTCGGGTCGCATCGACTGCGGCGCCACCGACGGCGAGTGCTGCATCTACCTCTTCGACTTCGACACCTATATCCCGCTGTTCGAGGGCGACGAGGTCGAAGCCACCGGTACGATCGGTTTCTACAACGGCAAGCTCCAGCTTACCGGTCCCGACTTTGTGGTCACGGTGCTCTCGTCCGGCAATCCCCTGCCGGATCCCGAACTGATCACCACCGAGGAGCTGGCCACCAATGGTGAGCAGTACGAGAGCTGCCTGATCCAGATCAACGACGTGACCATCGTTGGTGGCGACTGGCCCGCCGAGGGTGACAACGCCAACCTCGATATCGTGGACGAGACCGGGGTGCCGACCATCCTGCGCATCGATCGCGACACCGATATCGACGGCTCGCCGCCGCCGGATGAGCCGTTCTGCGTCGTCGGCCTCGGTGGTCAGTACGACTCCTCGTCGCCCTATGACGAGGGCTACCAGATCCAGCCCCGGAGTCTGGAGGACTTCGTCGACTGTCCGGTGACGGAGATGGTCTGCTGCGTCGGCTCCGACTGCTACGTGACCACCGAAGAGGACTGCCTCGAGATGGGTGGTGACTGGCGTCCGGACCTGGGCGACACGTGCGAGCCCAACCCCTGCCCGGTGGCGACCGAAGATGCCAGCTGGGGCTCGATCAAGAGCATGTTCAAGTAGGAATACTGCTCTAGGCATGACATCGACCGCGGGTCTGCCGCGGAAGCCATTGGCGAAGCGGCCTGCGCCCGGGAGCAGGCCGCTTCGCTTGGGTGCCGCAACGCGCGGCGGGCGGCCGCCGTACATGGGATCATCCCGCCGGCGGCCTCATTTGGAGGTTGCGCCCGCGGGAAAATCGGGGATCCTTATGTGCGGGCGATAGGTGCTGCGGTGCATGGAGGTGAGTCATGGGTTTCCAGGATGCGGTCAAGAAGGGAATCGAACTCGTCAAGCTGAACCGGGAGGCCTACAGGGAAGTCGCGGCCGATCCCGACGCCTTCACCCAGGGACTGATCATCACGGCGCTGGCCGGTATCGCCATGTGGCTCTCTCCCGTCGGATTCACGGGCTGGGGCATCATCCTGGGTCCGATCAAAGCGCTCATCGGGCTCTTTGTCGGCACCCTGATTCTGCACGTGCTCGCCACCCTCTTCGGCGGGAAGGGCGACTACATGAATCTCCTGCGCGTGCTGGGGGTGGGCCGGGTCCTCGGCTGGTTGTTCATCATTCCCGTGCTCGGGGCCCTGGCGAACCTGTGGGCGCTGGTCATGGCGGTGGTGGCGATCGAGGAGATCCACCAGCTCGACCGGACGAAAGCGATTCTCTGCGTCGTCCTGCCGTTCGCGGTGGTGATGATCCT
Source organism: Candidatus Eiseniibacteriota bacterium (assembly GCA_030601305.1). GTDB lineage: Bacteria > Eisenbacteria > RBG-16-71-46 > CAIMUX01 > WJJG01 > JAUVTV01. Next base: position 7,189 of record JAUVTV010000020.1, read on the forward strand.
CGGCTTCCTGCTCATGGCGATTCTCGGGTTCGCGTCCCTGGGAGCTTTCCTCTTCAGCTCGTCGGGTGGCTTCTAGCGGCACGCGCCCCGGGGTTGCAGCCTGACGGGAGGTGTGCATGTCACTCAGCCTGGGGATCATCGGCATGCCCAACGTGGGCAAGTCCACGCTCCTGAACGCGCTGACCCACGCGCACGCCGAAGCGTCCAACTACCCGTTCTGCACGATCGAGAAGAACGTCGGCAGGGTGGCCATCGAGGATCCCAATCTAGTGGCGCTCGCCGCGGTCCTCGAGCCGAAAGAGGTCCTGCCGGCGACGATCGAGTTCGTCGACATTGCCGGGCTGGTTCGCGGCGCCAGTAAAGGGGAGGGCCTCGGCAACAAGTTCCTCGGCCACATCCGCAGCGTTGACGCGGTGGCTCACGTCGTGCGCTGCTTCACCGACGCGAACGTGGCGCACGTGGACGGGCGCGTCGATCCGATCGCCGATCTGGAAATCGTCGACGCGGAGCTGCTGCTCGCCGACCTGGAGGCCCTCGACCGGTTCCGCGAGAAGACCGAGAAGCGGGCCAAGGCGGATCCGAAGGAAGCTCAGCAGGACCTCATGCGCATCGAGAAGCTCGCCGACGCCGTGAAGCAGGGGACGCCGCTCCGCAATCTCGACCTGGGGGAGGAGGAGCGCGGGTGGGCGCGCGAGTTCGGCCTTCTCTCGGCCAAGCCGCTGATGATCGTCGCCAACGTGGACGACGAGGATCTCGCCGGCGGCGGTTGGGTGGACAAGCTGCGCGACAGCGTGGGCGAGCGAACGCCGGTTCTCGCGACGCCGGTCAAGATCGAAGCCGAGTTGGCGGAGCTCTCGCCCGAAGAGCGCGAGACCTTCGTACGCGATCTGGGACTCGAAGGCGCGAGCTTGCAGCGTTTGGTGCAGGCCAGCCGACAGCTGCTCGGCTTGGTCACGTTCTACACCATCGCGCACGAGAAGCTGCAGGCCTGGCTGGTTCCCGCGGGGACCCCGGCACCGAAGGCCGCCGGCAGGATCCACACGGACATGGAGCGGGGCTTCATCCGGATGGAGGCGATGTCGGTTGCGGATCTCCTCGAGCATGGCGGTCGAGCGGCGCTGCAGAAGATGGGTCTGGTGAGGGTCGAGGGGCGCGACTACGTCATCCGCGAGGGCGACGTCTGCGAGGTCCTGTTCAACTAATCCGGAGACCGTCAGCATGAAGCTCGTTTGCGTGAACGGATCCCCGCACGGCGCAGAGAGTGGCACGGCGCGCATCGCATCTTGGGTGATCGACGCCGGCCGGCGCGCGGGAGTGGTTGCGGAGACCTTTCACCTCACCGAAATGGAGGTCCAGCGCTGCCGCGGTTGCGGGCGCTGCATGAACGCCGGCGACTGCGCCATCGACGACGATGTGCCCCGCGTGCACGCCGCCTGGGAGACCGCCGATCTCGTTCTGTTCTGCTCGCCCACACACGTCTTCCACATCACGGATTTGATGAAGACATTCATCGATCGCACGGTGGCTCACTTCCACCGCCCTCCGCTCGAGGGCAAGTACGGAGCGGTCGTCACCTCGAGCGCCGGCATGGGCGAATCGGCGGTGGTGCGCTATCTGTCCAACTGCTTGCAGGTCCTCGGGGCAGGCTATGTCGGTTCGGTGAGCGGTGTCTTTCGCCCCCCCACCCGCCTCTGGGATCCCGACGTCGTCCAGGAACGCGCCGAGCTTCTGGGCGAGGAGCTGGTCACCTGCGCGCGGGAGCGCCGCACATTCCCCCTGACCGACGAGGTGATCTCCCAGCGCCGGTTCCTCGGCGAGCTGATCTGGCGCAATCGCAAGATCTTCAAGGCGGACTACGTCTACTGGAAGAAACGCGGCTGGTTTGAATCGTTGCCCGGCACGCGGCCGCCATCGAACGGCGGGGACGAGGACGGCTCGTAGCCCGGATGACTTCCGCCACGGACGGCTAGCCCGTCGGTTCTTTCGACTCGCCGCGAATCCTGAGCACCTCATCCTGGCCGAAGTAGAGCGTCTGGCTGGGGAAGGCGATCGAGAGCCCCAGCGCCTCGAGCTTCTCCATGATCAAGAGCAGCAACCGCTCGCGGACCTCGGAGTGCGCGTCGTAGCCGATGGCGTGGGTGAAGCAGCGGACGCCGATGTCGAGCGAGCTGCCCCCGAAATCGGTGAACCGCACCAGCTGACCCTCCGGCGCCACGCCTTCCAGAGAGGCGATGATCTCGCGGATCGCATCCAGCGTCGAGCGCATCTGCGCGGCGTTCGTGTCGTAGGTGACGCCCACGGTGAACGTGATGCGCCGCATCGGCATGGCCTGCTGATTGTCGATGATCATGTTGGCCATCTCTTTGTTGGGGACCGAGACGAGGGTCTTCGGGAATGTGCGCACACGGGTCGAGCGGAATCCGATCTCCTCGACGGTGCCCTGGAAATCGCTGCCCTTGATCCAGTCACCGACCTTGAACGGCCGGTCGATCAGGATCATGACCGAGCCGAAGAGGTTCGCCACGGTATCCTGCGCGGCGAGCGCCAGGGCGAGGCCGCCGATTCCCAACCCGGCGAGGAGACCGGTGATCGAGTAGCCCAGGTTCTGTAGGGCGACCACAAAGGCGAGGAGCGCCACGAAGACCTTGAGCGCCTTGCGGAAGAGCGGGATGAGGGCGTCGTCGAGCTTGCTCTCCGTGCGCTGCGCTACCGACGCGAAGAAGTTGGCAAAGGCGTCGATCAGCCGGAAGACGAGCCAGGTGATAACCAGTGTGAGGGCCAGCGTGTGGAGCACGAGAACGGTCTGGTGGATGTCCACGGGTTCGGTGGGCAGCCCGAGGACGAGCAGGCTGAAGCCGACCGCGGCCAGGACCACGCCGACCTCGAGCGGCTTCTGGACGGCGGCGAGGAGCAGGTCATCGAGTTCGGTCTCCGTCCGGCGACTGAGGCGCCTCAGGACCTTGAGGATGATGTCGCTCAGGAGCTTGCGCACGATGAAGCCGGCGAGGATGAACCCGAACGCCAGCAGTAGGCGCGACAGAGAAAGGCCCAGGAAGGTCGTGGTCTGCAAGAAGTCCATCACTGCGTTCATCGCCGGTTCCTCCGCCAACGGATCTCCCGCGCACTTCACGGCCCGCGGTCCGCTGGACCCTAGCCAGGGTTCCCGCGTCCTGTCCACGTGAAAAGCGGCACGCAAACGTCCTGGACCGGTTTGAGGGGACCTGCTACACTCTCGCGCTTGTGAGGGTCGAGGTGCTGTCTGCAGAGCGCGCAGCGGGCGCACCTCGCGATCGCTTGCGGCGAGAGAGAGGATGTAGCGCCGGATGGCATCCCCTTCGACAACCTCATCGGCTCGCAGCGGCACGCCTGCCACGCTGCTCCTGATCGTCTTCCTCGCCGTCCTGTGGATCGTCTTCTCCGGTAAGCTGGACCCCATTCACCTCGGCTACGGCGTGCTCTCGATCGCGCTGGTCGTCATCATGAGCCGCAGCTTGATCGGATCGCGCTCCGATCCGCTCCTGAACGAGGTGCTCGCCCGGATCCACTGGGGCCGGGCGCTGGTCTACCCGTTCTGGCTGTTCGGCCAGATCGCGCTCGCCAACCTGGCGGTGGCCAGGCTGGTTCTGTTGCCGAGCATGCCGATCGACCCCGTCCTGCTGCGCTTCAAGACCGGGATGAAGAGCCCGCTCGCCAAGGTCACGCTGGGCAATTCGATCACGCTCACGCCCGGCACGGTCACGCTGCGCATCAAGGATGACGAGTTCCTCGTGCACGCGATCCACGAGGATCTCGCCGCCGGCCTCATCGACGGCAGCATGCAGCGCAAGGTGGCGGGCGTTTTCGGTGAGACCGAGCACGAGACCATCGAATGCGAGCTGATCCGCGATGCGGAGACGGTTCGCCGGGAGGAGGGCTGGTGAGTTTCCTCGCCGTCATCACGGCCCTCGTGGCCGTCGCCCTCGGGCTGCCGTTCTACCGGGTGGTGAAGGGACCTACGGTCTTTGACCGTCTGGTGGGCGTGGGCGTGGCCGGGACGAAGACCGTCCTGCTCATCTGCCTGGTGGGCTTCATGTATGGCCGTGTCGACATGTTCATCGACATCGCGATCGCCTACGCGATGCTCAACTTCCTGGGGGCGATCGTCGTCGCCAAGTATCTCAAGCAGACGGGGGGCGAGCCGCAGTGATCCTCGCGATCATCTCGAAGGTACTGCTGGCGGCCGGCTGCGGCTTTCTGATCGTCGGCAGCCTGGGGGTCAATCGCTTCCCGGACTTCTACTCGCGAACCCACGCCGCCACGAAGCCCGACACGATGGGACTCATCCTCAGCATGCTCGGCCTGGCGCTCTACGACGGCATCAACTTGAACAGCGCGAAGTTGCTCCTCATCGTCATCTTCGTGGCCATCGGCAACCCCGCGGCCACGCACGCCCTCGGTTGGGCGGCCCTCAGCTCGCGCCTGATGCCCTGGTTCCGCAAGGGGAGGGAGCCGCGATGAGGGAAGATCTGATCCTCATCTTCTACCTGCTGGCCATCCTGGCCGCGATCGTCGCACTGAACGTCAAGGACCTCCTGGCCGCGGCGGTGGTGCTCTCGCTCTTCAGCTTCCTGGCGGCGCTCCTCTACATCGTCTTGGGGGCCGTCGACGTGGGCTTCAACGAGGCGGTCCTGGGGGCCGGCGTGACCGGGGTGCTCTTCGTGGTGACCATCTTCAATACACATCGCAGATCGCGGGATTGAGGCAGCCATGAGAACGTTCGGCGTCGTGCTCATCGTCATCACCGGGCTGGTCCTGTTGTACGCCGGGCTGGGCCTGCCGCAATTCGGCGATCCGCATGCGCCCGCGGCCGAGCACGTCTCGGATCACTACATCAAGCACGCCTATCACGACGACCACACGCCCAACATCGTCACCGTCATGATTGCCGACTACCGCTCCTTCGACACCTTGGGCGAGACGATCGTCGTCTTTGCCGCCGGATTGGCCTGCTATCTCCTCCTGCGCGGGGAACCCCGCAGGCGCAAGCGCGCCGATGAGGAGGACCAGACGGCATGATCCGGCGCCCCGACAACATGATCGTCGATGTCGTGGTCCGCCTGATGGTCCCGGCGATCCAGATCTTTGCCTTCTACGTGATCTTCCACGGGCACTACAGCCCGGGCGGCGGCTTCCAGGGCGGGGCACTCCTCGCGGGCAGTATCCTCCTACAACGCGTCGCGCTCGGCACCGAGCGCTCGCAGCTCTCCTTCCCGGTGCGCTACGGGCTGCCCTTCGGCATCATCGGAGTCTTCATCTTCGCGGGAACCGGGCTCTTCGCGCTTATCATGGGCGGCCAGTACCTGCAGTACGACGCCATGCCCTTCGGCCTCACCCCCGTGTGGTTGCGCAACACGGGCATCCTGCTCGTCGAGCTCGGCGTGGCCTTCGCGGTGATGGGGGTCCTGGTCTCGATCTACGACAGCCTGGCGTGCAGCTCCGACGAGGAAGGAGGGCGGTGTTGAGTGAAGCGCTGAGTGGCTTGCTGTTTGATCGCTGGCCCTATCTGCTCACGGTGGTCCTGCTGCTGATCGGCCTGTACGGGATGCTGATGAAGCGCAACTTGGTCAAGAAGCTGATCGGCATGAACATCTTCCAGGGTGCCATCATCCTCTTCTTCATCGTGCACGCCTACAAGCATGGCGCGTCGGTGCCGGTTCACAGCGCTGTGTTGGGGGATGCCCCCGAGGCGTACATGAATCCGATTCCCCACGGGCTCATGCTGACGGCCATCGTCGTCTCCGTGGCCACCACGGGCGTCGCACTGGCGCTCTTGACGGTCATCTACCGCCGCTTCGGAAGCATCGATGAGGGCGAACTGCTGCGCAGACTGAGGGACAGGGAATGACGGTGCCCGCCGGATCGGAGACGCTGGCGCATCACGGCGAGCACATGGCCTCGGCGTTCGACGCGACCGCCCAGAGCCAGCTGCCCATGCTCGTTCTGATCCCGCTGCTCGTGGGCCTGGCGCTGGTTCCCGCTCTCGGGCTCCTGCGCCGCCGCCTGGCCTATCCGACGACGCTCATCAGCCTGCTCGCCTTCCTCTACTACAGCCTGCGCACCCTGTTCGCGGTGATGGCCCACGGGGAGCTGGAGTACAGCCTGGCTGCCTGGAAGCCGCCGATCGGCATCGAGCTGTCGGTGGACATGCTGAGTGCGTTCATGGTCAGCGTGATCGCCGTCATCGCCGTTCTCGTGGCGATCTATGCCAGCGTGGCTGTACGTCGCGAGGATCCAGAGAAAGAAGTTCCCTACTTCGCAACGATGCTGGTGATGCTGCTGGGTCTGACCGGGATGGTCCTGACCGGCGACCTCTTCAATCTCTACGTCTTCTTCGAGGTCAGCGCGTTGGGCGGTTACGCGCTCATGGCGATCGGCCACAAGAAGGCTCCCGTGGCGGCATTCCGGTACCTCATCATGGGGACCCTGGGTGCCTCGCTCTATCTGATGGGCGTCGGTTATCTCTACGTCGTCACCGGCAGTCTCAACATGGACGACGTGGCCGCCATCATCATGCACCAGTCGTCGAATCCCGCCGTCCAGGTGTCCCTGATCTTGATGGTCATCGGCCTGGGGCTCAAGATGGCCCTCTTTCCGATGCACCTCTGGCTGCCCGACGCCTACACCTACGCCAGCAGCACCTCGACGGCGATCATCGCGCCGATCATGACCAAGGTCTCGGCCTACGTCCTGATCCGCATGCTCTTCTTCGTCTACGACACGGAGACCTTCCTGCGGGGAACGCCCGTGGGAGCCGTCATCATGTGGCTCGCGATGGGCGGCGTGATCGTGGGCTCGATCATGGCGATCGCCCAGAAGGACGCCAAGCGCATGCTGGCGTACAGCTCGGTCGCCCAGGTGGCCTACATCGGCGTGGGTATCGGGCTGGGAACCCCGCTCGCGCTGGTCGGCGCCATGCTGCACATCCTCAATCACGCGATCATGAAGAGTTGTCTCTTCCTCGTGACCGGCAGCGTGGCGCTGCAGACGGGCGCGACCCAGATAAAGGACTACGCCGGCCTGGGGCGCAAGATGCCGTGGACGTTTCTCGGCTTCACGCTGGCCGCCCTCGGGATGGTCGGAATCCCGCCGACCAACGGTTTCTTCAGCAAGTGGTATCTGGTGCTGGGTGGTATTCGTGAAGGTGAGTGGGTCCTGGTGGTGCTGATTCTCGCCAGTAGCCTCTTGACCGCGGTCTACTTCTTCCGCGTGATCGAGCGCATCTATGCGAAGGTTCCCGAGCAGGCGACGAACGATGCATCTCTGCCGAAGACCGCCGAGGCGCCGCTGCGCATGGCACTTCCCGTCCTGATTCTGGGGGCCGGGGTCTTGGTGCTGGGGCTCTTCAACGCCTGGCTGGTGAGCGCGGTGATCGCGCGCGCACTCCCGGCCGGCATGCACGTACCCGGTCTGTAAGGGGAACGCGAGATGGATCCGGCGCAGACATTCGAGAGCACCCGGCCCCTGTGGGCAGTGCTGGTGTCGCTGCTCGCGATCCCGCTGATCGTCGCGAGCGATCGGCGTCCCAATCTGCGCGAAACATGGACCCTGCTCGCGGCGTTCATCAAGTTCGCCCTCGTCGCCTCGATGCTGCCCTGGGTGCTGCAGGGGCGCGAAGCGGTCTGCTCGATCTGGCAGATCTCACCGGGCATCCAGCTCGCCCTGCGGGTCGACACGATGGGCTATATCTTCGCCCTCGTCGCGAGCTCCCTGTGGGTGCTGACGTCGTTGTACTCGATCGGCTACGTACGGGGCACGAACGAGCACAAGCAGACGCGCTACTTCGCGAGCTTCGCCATGTGCTTGTCGGCCACCATCGGCATCGCCTTCGCGGCCAATCTGCTCACCTTCGTCATCTTCTTCGAGATCCTGACGCTGGCGACCTACCCGCTCGTCATGCACAAGGAAACTCCGGTCGCCATGGCCGCCGGTCACAAGTACCTGAGCTACACACTTCCCGCCGGGCTCTGCCTGGTGCTGGCCACCGCCTGGTGCGTCTCCACGGTGGGGAACGTCGATTTCATTCCCGGCGGATTCCTGACCTCGGGAGTCGCGTCTGCGGCAACGCTCCGCTGGATGTTCCTGCTCTTCATCCTGGGTGTCGGGGTCAAGGCGGGCATCATGCCGCTGCACTCCTGGCTGCCCGCGGCGATGGCGGCGCCCACGCCGGTCAGCGCGCTGCTGCATGCGGTGGCCGTCGTGAAGGCCGGCGTCTTCGGCGTGCTGCGCGTCACCGGTTTTGTCTTCGGTCCTGACCTGTTGCGCGAGATCGGTCTGTGGACCGTCCTGGCTTGGGCGGCGGGCATCACCTTCACCGTGGCCTCGTTGCTCGCCATGCGGCAGGACAACCTCAAGCGGCGGCTGGCGTACTCCACGGTGGGCCATCTCAGCTACATCGTGCTCGGCGCGGCGCTTTTCACGATGACGAGCTGGACCGGGTCGCTTCTCCATCTCATGTTCCACGCCACGATGAAGATCACCCTGTTCTTTTGTGCCGGCGCGATCTACGTGCGCACGCACAAGGAGAACATCAGCGACATGCACGGCATCGGTCGCCAGATGCCGTTCACCATGGCCGCGTTCGCCGTGGGAAGTCTGGGGCTCGCGGGCGTTCCGGGCATCAACGGGTTCATCAGCAAGTGGCATCTCGCGCAGGGGTCCCTGCAGGCCGATCAGGGGGTCTTCCTCGGGCTGCTGCTCCTCAGCGGACTCCTCAACGCCGCGTACTTCTTCCCGATCGTGTACGTCGCGTTCTTCCGCACGAACAAGGAATACCCCGCCTACGGGGAGGCCAGTCCCCTCATGGTGGTGCCGCTCAGTGTCACGGCCATCATGTCGCTGGTGCTGGGTGTGGCGCCGAACCTGGGCGCGCATGCCTGGGACCTCGCGCGGGCCGCCGCGGCGGCGGTGATGGGAGGCTCGCCATGAAACTGAAAGCTCCGAGCACCCGGGGATGGATCTATGCGATTGTCGCGGGGGGTATCGTCATCGCGCTGCCGTACGTGCTGCCGATGGGGGATGCGCACCACGGCTGGTGGGACAAGATTCCCGGCTGGTGGGTCCTGTTCGGCGCCCTCGGGTGTCTCGCAATCGTCGTCTTCGCCAAGACGCTCGGCCACCTCTTCCTGCAGAAGCCGGAGGACTGGTATGACTGAGCGTCACGCGATACTCCGGCAGCGCTGGCTGCTGGTCCTGATCCTCGCCCTGCCGCTCGCGGCGCTGCTCTTGTCCGCGGACTATAAGGCCGGCGCGGAGGATGAGCACGGGGTCCCTCCAACGGTGCAGGATGCGCACCATGAGGCGGCGGCGCAGTCCGCCCACGGCGATGAGCACGGCGCGCGCGCGGAGGAGCATGGCGCACACGGCCGCGAGGTCGCACCCCTCCTGACCCCGACGACCATCCCCAGCGGCATCCTGCCGCCGGCCCTGATCCTGGTTCTGGGTGCGATCCTCGTGCCGTTCGTGCCGCGGGCCGTGCGGTCGTTCCTGGCCGTGGCCCTGCCGGCGCTCACCCTGTGGTACATCTGGACGCAGGTGCCGGATGGCTGCCTGGTCGTCTGGCGGTTCCTGAACTACGACCTGCACGTCCTTCGCGCCGATCGTCTCTCCCTCATCTTCGGCAAGATCTTCACGCTGGTCGGCGCCATCGCGGGGATCTACGCCTGGCACAACGGGGAGCGGCGCCAGCAGGTGGCGGCGCTCCTCTACAACGCGGGCGCGGTGGGCGTCACGTTCTCCGGCGACTACTTCACGCTGTACGCCTTCTGGGAGCTGATGGCGATCTCCTCGACCCTCCTCATCTGGGCCCGCCGGCGCCCCGAGTCGGCGCGCGCCGGTGGCCGTTACATCCTGGTTCATCTGGCCGGCGGCGCGGTGCTGCTCGGCGGCATCCTCCTGCAGTACCACCACACCGGATCGTTCCTCATCGAGCGTTTCGCGCCCGGGTCCGGCGGGATGGCCGCCATCTGCATCCTGATCGGTTTCTGCCTGAACGCCGCGGTGCCGCCGCTGGGAGCCTGGCTGCCCGACGCCTACCCGCGGGCAACGATCACCGGCGCGATCTTCTGCTCCGCGCTGACCACCAAGACCGCCGTCTACGTCCTGCTGCGCGTCTTTCCCGGTTGGGAGGTGCTCGCGATCGTGGGCTCGATCATGGCCGTCTACGGGGTCGTCTACGCGGTGCTGGCGAACGACATCCGCGAGCTGCTCTCCTACCACATCATCAGCCAGGTCGGGTACATGGTGGCCGGCTGCGGCATCGGCACGATCATGGGCGTCAACGGCTCGACCGCCCACGCCGTCTGCCACATCCTCTACAAGGCGCTCCTCTTCATGGGCGCCGGCGCGGTCATCCAGACCACCGGCTTCGAGAAACTCACCGACCTGGGAGGGTTCTGGAAACGCCAGAAATGGGTTTTCTTCTTGTTCATGGTGGGAGCCTTCTCGATCTCCGGGGTTCCCATCTGGAACGGCTTCACGAGCAAGTCGATGGTGGTCGCGGGCGCCGGGGAGGCCCACATGACCTGGCCGTTCATGCTCCTCAGCCTGGCATCTGTGGGTACATTCCTCAGCATCGCGCTCAAGCTCGCCTACGCCACGTGGATGGGCAAAGATCGCGGCATCCAGCCCGAGAAGGCGCCCCGCAACATGCTGATCGCGATGGGGATCGCGGCGTTCCTCTGCACTCTCCTGGGCCTGAAGCCGAGCCTCCTCTATCGCGATCTGCCCTACGCCGTCCACTGGAACCCGTTCACGATCCCGCACCTCGTCGAGGCGATCCAGATCCTGCTCTTCACGTTCTTCACGTTCTACGTGCTGATCCCGAAGTTCGTGCCGCATCGCACGATCTCGATCGATACGGACGTCTTCTACCGCAAGCCGGCCCGGTTGGCGCGGAAGGTCTTCGTGACCGCCGTCGGGGCGTTCTTCGACCGCACGGACGTCTTGGGGCACCGCGTGGCGGATCGTGTCTCCGGGGCGCTGCGGGACCCCACCGATTGGATCCCCGGCTGGCCCCGGCGGGTGCCGAGCGACGATCCGGGCTACGACGAGGATCGTGCGCGCATGCCGCTTGCCCTGCCGCTGGGGCTGACCCTCCTTGCCCTGGCCGTGCTGTCGGTCCTGCTCCTTCTCTCCTGACCGGACGGGGCGAAATGGGGTTGACGGCCCCTGGGCTCCATTCTAAAGTTTGGGGCCCGAAACTGCGGCCATAGGGTCAACCCGTAGTGGAGGTTTCGGGGCCCCGCCCTGTCGGGATCGGTGAGGGAGGGGTACCACATGGCGAGATCACCGGACCCGAAGTTCCGTTCCGTGAGGACTATCGGCCTGCTCGGGTCGATCCCCCTCCTTCTGGCGGTTGCGCCGCTCATGGGATACGGGATCGGATACTATCTGGACCGATGGCTCCACACGGGTTGGGTTCTCAGACTCGTGTTCGTGGGTCTCGGATTCGTCGCCGGGGTCCGTGAGATGTTGAGACTACTCAGACGCGCCCGCCAGGAATCTGACGAGCGCTGATGTATTCTGGGATATGCATGGAAGAGGCCATGACGCCACAGGACGGTGCGTTCTACCGCATGATCCTCTCCTGGGGTCAGGATCTGGCCGGCCCGCACGCCATTCGCCGCATTCTCATCAGCTGCGCGTGGTTCGGGGGAGTGGTCACGCTGGTGGCGTGGGTTTACCTGGGCTGGCCGTGGGCGGTCGCACTCGCCGGCGGTGCCGCGATCGGTGCCGCGAACCTCGCGTTCCTGACCGCTCTCAGTCAGCAGGTCTTCGCGGGTGAGAAGCGCAAGACCCGCAAGATCGTGGTGCTGCTGGTGACCAAGGTCCTCCTGGTCTTCGGGGGACTGGCCGCCTTGCTCACGTGGGATGCGCCGCCCATCATCGGGGTGGTCTGTGGTTTCTCCCTCGTGCTGCTGGTGATCACGATGAAAGCCATTGGCCGCGCGCTGCTCGGCAAGCGCATCGCGAACGAGGATGTCCGGGAAGAGAATGCGCACAGGGACGGCCAAGGTATCTAGGTGCGGTCCGGACCCGGACCCGCCCGCGCGGCGCACACGCTCCCACTGGCTGGTGGGCGGCGCGGCGATTGCCCTGCTCCTGCTCTGGGTGCCCGTTTTCGGGGCCTGGATCGCGGAGTTCGCCCCGGCGTCCGTTCACCCGGGGGATGCCTGGGCGGCCACCGTGGGAGAGGACGAGCGCGAAGCGTCGCGGCCGGGAGAGGCTCACGAGGAGCAGGGTGAGGCTCACGAGGAGCACGGTGAGGCTCACGAGGAGCACCCCGAAGAGCACCCCGAGCTCCCCAACCTGATCCACCTCTTCTACAAGGCCATGGGAGGTGCCGAGGGCCGTGCCCCGACGTGGGTCGAGACGCTGCACCGCTTCCAGGATATCTTCTTCGCGTTGCTCGTGACCGGTGTCATGGTCCTCGTCGTCCACCTCGGCACCCGGCGGATGGCGCTCATCCCGGGCGGCATGCAGAACGCGGTGGAATCGTTCGTGGAGGGCTTCAGCAACTTCATCGAAGGGATCCTGGGCCGCGAGAACGGCCGCCGCTACGTGCCGTTTCTGGGCACGCTCTTTGTCTACATCTGGTGGATGAATCTGTTCGGCCTGGTGCCGTTGATGCGCTCTCCCACCTCCATGCTGAGCACCACGGGGGGGCTCGCGGTCTGCGTTTTCTTCTACGTTCAGTGGACCGGCATTCGCAGGCTCGGACTGGGGAAGTACCTGCTTCACCTGGCCGGCGACCCGAAGGACGTGGTCGGCTGGGCGCTGTCGCCCCTGATGCTGCCGCTCCACGTGATCGGTGAGCTCTCGCGGCCGGTGAGCCTCTCGCTGCGGCTCTTCGGCAACATCCTGGGCGAGGATATCCTGCTCGGCGTCTTCGCGGGACTCGGCGTCGCCATCCTGGCGTTCATGAAACTCCCGATCGGCGTGCCGCTGCACCTGCCGTTCATCCTGCTGGCCATGCTGATGAGCACCGTCCAGGCGCTCGTCTTCACGCTGCTCAGCACGATCTACATCCTGCAGATGCTGCCGCACGATCACGCGGAGTCGCACGCTGCGGTCCCCTCCGAGGGAGAGCCGGCGGCGGGAAGTGCGTGAGGTTCGCAAATGGACTGCCAGCGGCATTCGAAGCGGGAACGCTTCCCGCCGGTGGAGGTACAGGGTTGTTTCCGGGCCGGTCGGGCCCGCGTACTACATGCGTAGCCGCTGCACGGGCAGCGCTGCACGGGTGACAAGGAGGAGGATCGAGAATGGAAGCTTCGACTGCCCTGGCTCTGGCGCTCCCGCTCGGGTTGGCTTTGACCGCGTTCGGTTCCGCCGTGGGACTTGCCAAGGCCATCTCCGCCGCGATGGAGGCGATGGGTCGCCAGCCCGAGGTGGCGGACAAGATCCAGACGGCGATGATCATCGGTGCGGCCTTTATCGAGGCGTTGACCATCTACGCCTTCGTGAGCGTCTTTCTCCTCTCAGGCAAGAT
>JAUVTV010000113.1 GCA_030601305.1 Candidatus Eiseniibacteriota bacterium
CTGCTGCTGCGGTGGCCGTTGGCCTCGTTGCGCGGCACGCCGTGGGAGGCGAAGACGATGCGATCGCGCAGGGCGAGCGCGCCGAGCATGCGCTCCCGGCCCCAGGCGCAGATCTGATCGCACGCGGCGACGTCATCCCAATCCCACAGAATGCGCACACCGTCCATCCACACCGGGCCGGGATACCCGGGCGGAGTCTGGGAACGATAGTGCGCCTCGGTCACCGGCACGCCGCCGAAAGTGAGATCCGGCACGCGGAGGGAGTAGTCGAAGTGGCCGTAGCAGCCGACGACGGCCACGTCGTCCAGGACGAGGTTCTCCGCATCCAGACAGGTCGTGTGGGTCTCGCGGGCAACCCGGGGAAGGATCTCGCGGTAGATGCGCCGCGAGCTGAGGGCCGGATCGGGCGTCCAGATGTCGTGATTGCCCGCGCAGAACGCAACCGGACAGCCGGCACCCTCGCGCAGTCGCGAAAGGAGGATCGCGTGGTTGTCGCCCACGTCCTCGGGGGCGAGCTCCGTGGTCTCGGCGAGATCGCCGGCCACGACGAGCAGGTCGAGCCTCGCCGGCGCGACCACGCGGTCGATGAAGGACAGAATTCGGTCGTCGATCCCGGGGTCCATGCCGTAGTGCAGATCCGCGGTGAGTCCGATCTTCATGCTGCCCTCCGGATCACGATGCCGCCGAGAGCCCGGGAACGTCGGCCACGCCGAAACGCTCGGCCTCGCGGCCCACGATCTTGGCCAGGCATTCGCGCCGCGCCCGATCGAGGGGGATCGCGGGGCTCTCTTCGCCGGCACGACCCGAGGTCCGCGCGAACCCTTCCCCGGCCAGGAGTCCCACCGCCTGCGCGAACCCTTCCCCGGACAGGAGTCCAACCGCCCGCGGAACCTCTTCGGCCTGGATCCCGTGTTCGGTGAGACGCGACAGGTCGAGGCAGGTTGCGCCTCCTCCCGCGCCGCCCCAGGCGATCACGCGCGCGCGGCAGAGCGCCGCCTCCAGGGCCCAGAGCGGAGCGCCCGTCGTCGGGAATGCGCCGTCCGCAGGTCGCCCGTTCGATGCGGCCAACGTGCAGTAGGTGGGCATGCCGAGCAGATCCCCCAGCGTGAGGGCCGCCCGCCAGGCCTCGCGCCACGGGTCCGCTGGATGCCACAGCTGTACGAAGGGCATGCCCCAGAGGAGCGGGGCGTGACGTCGCGCGGTCTGGTGAATCAGCGTGGCGGCGAGTCCTGCTGCCGCGCTCTCCAGGGCCCACTGCTCGGGCCTCTCTCGCGGTCCGCCGTCCGGGCTCCCCGGGGCAGGCACGCGGGGGGGCCGCGGGGGCGGAACCATCGCCACCGGGATCCCCTTACGCGCGCAGTCGATCAGGAGGCGGCCGGTTTGCCGGTCGATCTGGGCAGGCCGCGGCGGATGAGCTTCCACGATGACGAGCGGCTTGGCCTCGACCTCTTCCCGCGTGCCGCGCAGCTCGGTGAGCATGTGGAGCACGGCATCGATGGAGGCCGCATCTCTCGGCCGCAGGAGCTGCGGGTGTCGCGAGGAGAGCAATCCAAGGTAGAGACGATGGAGATCCCCCAGCGCGGGCGGCAGATCGGCCGGCCAGGGGGAACACCCGAGAATCTGGAAGCCGTCCGCCGCGGCCAGCCGGGTGACGATATCGGGCAACTGCGCAGCGTTGGGCGCCTGGGGGGGCTCGCCCGCGGTCATCCGCACGCGGCCCAAGCCCGGAAGCGTCGCCTGCAGGAGCGTCGCCCCGCCCGCCGGCAGCCCACCGGCGAGCGTTCCCACCTTGTGCCCTTCGCGGTCGTAGAGGTTGAAGGCGCCGGGAGGACGCCCCAGCCCGCGACGGAGGGCGTCCGGTCGCAGCTTGACGAAGTCGGCGTTGCGGCTCAGGACGGCGCCGGCGGTATCGAGGAGATCGATCGCCTCCTCCTCGCAGACGGCGAGGCCCGTATCGCGGAGGAAGTCGATCGCCCGCTCGAGCAGCGCTGCCGCAGGCCGGTGCCAGGCTGAGGTCTGGGTCATGCGGGCCTCCTGTTGGCTGTCCAGCATAGGGCCACCGCCGGTTGGCTATCCAGCATAGGGCCACCGCCGGGATTGTGGAACGACGAATGCTGATGCGGAGAGGCTGCCGGTGGAGCATCCCGCGGCCCAAGTTCCCCCGCCCGGCTGCCGATCGTTCCAACAGGTGGTGGCCGGCCTATCCAGCCGGCCGAAGCACGCCCACGGGAGGCGCCATGGCCGAGAAAGAACAGGATAAGAAAGCCCCCGCCGCCGAGGAGACCCCGAAGCAGGAAGGGGGGGAGGCAACCGAGGGGGAAAAGAAGAAGAAGCCGCTCCTCAAGGCGCTTCCCCTCGGGCTGAGCCCGGTGCTCCTGCTCGTTGCGCTTCTGGCGATCGGGTCGGTCGCCTTGAGCGCAATGGCCTATATGAAGATGGGGGGCTACCAGGAACGTTACAACGCGGCTCTCCTCGCCGCGCGCGATCCCGGCAATCTGGCGCACTTCAAGATGGCCAACCTCAAGCTGCGCGATGCCGGAACCTATCGGCCCGGCACCCTGACCATCGTCTATGGTGCGGATTTCGGTCACCACTGGGAGATGCTCAAGGTGCTGTGGGATGACGGCGTCATCAACCGCTCCATCCCGCGGCAAGACATCACGCAGATGATCCTGCGCTTCGAGCAAGATGTGCTCAGCCTGGAGCCGAAGACCGTCATCCTGATGCCCCCCTTGCGCTCAGCGGTGCGGCCGGGCCAGCTGCTGGTGTGGACGCGCGTGCTTGCCAGCACCGCCGAGGCGATGGGCATCCAGCCCGTTCTCGCGCAGCTCCCGCCCATACCCGCCGCGCTGGACAAGTCCGAGGGCGGCTATCGCGGCAAGATCACGGCACTGAATCGTGAACTGGTGTGCATGGGCAAGGAGACCGGCTGGCCGGTGCTCGATCTCTACAGTCCCTTGGCCGGGGACGACTACTACCTGAACGACGAGTACTGCGGTGAGGCCCTCTGTCCCAACGGCTTGGGGTATCGCGAGCTGACCGGCAGCCTGGAAGCGATTCTCGACTCGCTGAGTACCTCGAGTGCTTCTCGACCGCCGGTGCGTCTCGCGGAGACCCCGGCCGATCCGTGATCCTTGCTGCTAGCCGGGTGGCATTTGACCGCCCGGGGACCCTGCGGTAGCCTCCCGTCCTGACGGTCGCCGTGCACCCGGTGGGGAACGGCGGCAAGGATGCCAGCTTGGGGAGGTGAGAGGGATGCGCATTCATCGATTCCATGTCACGCCGGCTCTGCCCGAGGAACTCGCGCCGCTCAAGGAGATCGCCTACAACCTGCGGTGGAGCTGGGATCACGACAGCATCGAACTCTTCCGGCGCATCGACAAGACGCTGTGGGAGGCGGCCGGCCACAACCCGGTGCGTCTCCTGGGCGAGGTCGAGCAGGGGCGGCTCGAGGCGCTGGCTCACGACGATGGCTTTGGCGTACATCTGCAGCGCGTGCTGGGCGAACTGCGCCGGCACCTCGAGCGCGAGACGTGGTGTAGCCGGACCTTTCGGAACTGCGCGGACATGTCGGTGGCCTACTTCTCCGCCGAGTTCGGTCTCAGCGAAGCGTTGCCGATCTACTCCGGGGGCTTAGGGATGCTGGCCGGCGATCACCTGAAGTCGGCCTCGGAGCTGGGCGTGCCGCTGGTCGGCGTCGGTCTGCTCTATCAGAAGGGTTACTTCCAGCAGTATCTGACCAACGACGGGTGGCAGCACGAGCGCTATCCGATCAATGACTTCTCGACGATGCCGGTCACCATCCAGACCCGCCCGGACGGCTCGCCGCTGCGGGTGGTCGTCGAGATGGGCGCGCGGCAGGTGGCCGCGCAGGTCTGGCGCGTGCAAGTCGGCCGCATCCCGCTCTACCTGCTGGACACCAACATCCCGGCCAATGAACCCGCCGACCAGGACATCTCCGACGAGCTGTACGGCGGCGACAAGGAGATGCGCATCCAGCAGGAGATCCTGCTCGGTGTCGGCGGCTATCGCGCTCTGCGCGCCATGGACATCCACCCGGCCGTGTGCCACATGAACGAGGGGCACTCGGCGTTTCTCGCGCTCGAGCGGATCGCCGACATCATGGAGTCCGAGAAGGTAGACTTCGCCGCGGCACGCGCGGCTGCCGAGGCGGGCAACGTGTTCACCACGCACACGCCGGTGCCGGCCGGCATCGACGTCTTCCCCATGAAGATGGTCGAATCCTACCTGGCGCCGTATGCGGAGCGTTTGGGCGTTTCCATCGAGGAACTGCTGGATCTTGGCCGCGACGGATCCAGCGACGAATTCAGCATGGCGGTGCTCGCCATCCACCTCGCGAACCGGGTCAACGGCGTGAGCAAGCTCCACGGCAAGGTCTCGCGCGGCATGTTCGCGCACCTGTGGCCGGGGACATCGCTCGAAGAGGTTCCGATTGGCCACATCACCAACGGGATCCACACGCGTTCGTGGATCTCGCACGACATGGCCACCCTCTACGATCGCTACCTCGGCCCGAGCTGGACGGAAGATCCCTCGGACCAGACCGTCTGGGACAGCGTGCGGGACATTCCCGACGAAGAGCTGTGGCGGACGCACGAGCGGCGCCGCGAACGGTTGGTGGCCTTCGCCCGTCGCGCGCTCAAGCAGCAGCTCAAGAACCGCGGGGCCGCCAACAAGGATCTGCAGATGGCCGGCGAGGTGCTCGACGCGCGCGCCCTCACGATCGGCTTCGCCCGCCGCTTCGCGCCGTACAAGCGCGGCACGTTGCTCTTCCACGACGTGGAGCGGCTGGTGAAGATCCTCTGCGATACCGAGCGTCCGGTGCAGGTCATGTTCTCGGGCAAGGCCCACCCGCGCGACCAACGCGGCAAGGAGTTCATCCGCGAGATCATCCATCACCTGCGCAACGAGCGCATCTGTCGCCGGGTCGTGTTCCTCGAGAACTACGACATGACCACCGCGCGCTATCTCGTGCAAGGCTGCGACATTTGGCTGAACACGCCGCGGCGGCCGCGCGAGGCGAGCGGCACCAGCGGCATGAAGGCCAACGCCAATGGGACGCTCAACGTCAGCATCCTCGACGGCTGGTGGGACGAGGCCTATGCCCGCGAGGTGGGCTGGGCGATCGGCCACGGCGAGGAGTACGCCGACGAAGCCTATCAGGACATGGTCGAATCGCGCGCGCTGTACGATCTGCTGGAGAACGACCTCGTGCCGCTCTTCTACGATCGCAGTGCGGACGGGATTCCGCGCGGCTGGACGGCGAAGATGAAGGAATCCATCGGGGGGCTGTCCTCCATCTACAACACCAACCGTATGGTGTGCGATTACGTGACCGACTACTACGCGGCGAGTGCCGAACGCTACGCTCGGCTGACGGCGAACCGGGGCGAGCGGGCGCGCAAGCTGGCCCAGTGGGAAAAGTACGTCTCCGCGGCGTGGCACGCAGTGCGCATTCGCAGCCTGCACTCCAGCGGTACGGAGGAGGCCCGCGTCGGCGGAAACATCAGCGTCTGGTGTCAGGTGGCGTTGGGCGCCCTCAAGCCGGAAGACGTGGTGGTCCAGGTCTTTCACGGTCACGTCGGCCCCGACGAGCAGATCGAGACACCCGAGACGACGACGCTCGCGTGCGAGGGCGAGGTGGAGGGCGGCGTGTACATGTTCAAGGGCGCGATCGATTGTCAGCGCAGTGGGCAGGAAGGCTTCGCCGTGCGCGTGATGCCGAGCCACGAGGACATGTGTCACCCGCACGCCATGCGCCTCATCCACTGGGCCGACTGATGCCGGATTTCCGCTAGCGCCTAACGCACGATCAGACACCGCCGCCCGGTCGTCTCCGCAGGGTCACGCAACACGATCCAGTAAAGCCCCGCCGCGCAGGGATGGCCCCCGGCGTCGCGCCCGTCCCAGTGCGTCGCGCGGGAATCCGCGGAGAGCCGGCGCACGCACCGGCCGCGCGCATCGTAGATCTCGAGCGCGAGCGGCTGGTTTCCGGGAGCGGCGAGGCGGATCGTGGTTCCGTCGCGCAGCGGATTGGGTGCCACCGTGATGCGTGGGGTCGCGGGTGTGGTTTGGGCGTCCTCCGCACTTGCGGGATCGGCGACGAGCGTGAAGCTGTAGAACCCCGCGGGCGCCGATCGCGGAAGCGTCTCGGCGCGTCCCGAGAGATCCGCGGCCGCGAGGTAGTACTCCAGGTTCGTGCCGGCCGCCGGAGCCGGAATCTCCGCGCGGAACGAATCTGCACCGGCGGTCGCCGCGAGCGCGACGCGGTTCCAGGACGCCTCCCCCTGCACGCGCCAGTAGACGGATAGCTCCTCGGACAGCAACCCTGCCTCGCTGCGGTCGTCGATGAGCGCCTCGATGGGAATCACGGGCGCCCAGGCGACCTCGGCATCCAATCGCCGATGCCAGATGCGCAGCATGTGCCGATCGAAGATGCCCATCGTGCGGCAGTGGAGCGCGTCGTAGTCGTACCAGGATCCGTAGGGAAAACCGATGACCTCGTAGCCCGGCATGGCGCCGGCGAAGGTCTGGAGAGCGTCATCGTCGCTGGCGATGCCGAAGAGCGGGACGAGGACCTTGGTGTTCAAGATCAGGGAGTTCGTATACCCGGCCACCGCGTTGCCGCTGTACGAGTCGCAGAAGATGCGCACGATGGCATAGGGACGGCCGTAGCAGTTCGCCTGCGCGGAGATCTGATCCACCAGCCGCTCCACGCACGCATACTCCGGATGCCACGCGGGCACCTCCTTGACCAAGACGGTCTCCTCGTCGAGGAGCTTCGCGTAACAGTCGATGTGCTGGATGCCGTGGATCTCCGGATCGTCGAGGAAGCGGTAGCTGTGGATGCCGAGGTAGTCCTGGGCAAGCCCGCGGAACTCCTCCTCCGACCAGAGCGGTGCGTTCTCGTTCACCATGCGCCGTGTCGAGAAGGCGATGCCGTGACCGTCGACCATGATGTTGCCGCCGGTGCAGTAGGCCGGCATCTCGTGTAGCAGGCAGCCCAGCTCGGCGGCGAGCACGCCGTTGACCGCGTCGTCCTCTTCCCATCCACGCGTGCCGGCACGGGGAGACGTCATGCGGGCTGCTGTCTGAGCTACCGGTTGAGCTACCGCCTGCGCGGGGACATCTCCGTCGATGTGGCATCCGCTGACCCAGGGGTAGCCGTCGAAGTAGGGGTCAGCAATGCCATAGGTGCCGCTTCCGTCAAAGACGCTGTGGGGACCCCAGTCGCGTGTCCAGTGGGAGTAGGTGTTCGCGCGGACGAACCGCACGTGGTCCAGATTCACGCCCCAGGATTCG